>DAHUZL010000221.1 GCA_027306655.1 Candidatus Dormiibacterota bacterium | reverse complement strand
GGGCGAGGGTCTCGGCGGCGGCGGCCGCGAGCTCGAGGGCGCCCGGGTCGCCCTGGGCGGCGAGGACGGTCGCCAGGCCGAGCTGGGAGCGGGCCATCCAGTAGGGATAGGCGAGGGCGCGGAACGCCTCGACAGCGGCGCTGAGGTCGGAGGCCCCCTCGGCGGCGGTGCCGCCATGCGCCGCGGCCGCCAGCCCGCGCAGCCGGACCAGCTGGGCTCGCAGGTAGGGGGGGACCGTCCCCGGGGGCCGTTGGGCGAGCTCGGCGATGAGGCGCTCGGCCTCCGCCCGGTCGCCGGCGGCGAGCGCCGCCTCCACTGCATCCGGCCAGAGCTGGCGGGCGGCGTCGTGGCTGACGCCGTGGGTGGCGATCATCTGGGTGAGGAGCGGCCCGGCCCGGGCGAGCGCCGCCGCGGGCCGGCCCGCGGCCAGGTCGACCGCGGCCAGCGCCGCCCCCGCCATCGCCCGATTCTGCACGTCCTCGCTGGCGGCCATCTCCTCCAGAGCCGGGACGGTGGCCGCCGCCCCGCCCGGGTTCCCCCGCCACGCCGCCAGCACCGCGAGCCGGACGAGGAGGTAGAAGCGGTCGACGGCGTGGAGCGGGGACGTCTCGTCGTCCAGGTGCTCGGCGGCCAGCCGCTCGGCCTGGTCCCACCGTCCGCGCAGGGACCACACCCAGATGAGGTTCGAGACGGCCGTGACGAGCGAGCTTCGGCGTCCCGCCCGGCGCGCCAGCTGGCATGCCGCCTCCAGGTGCTCCTCGGCCTGGGGGCGGTCGAACTGGGCCTCCGCGTCGGCGAGGTTGCCGAGACAGACGATCTGCTCCCGGAGATCCCCTGCCTCGGTCGCCAGCCGCACGCTCCACTCGAGGTACAGGAGCGCCTCGGGGAAGCGCCCCCGCCGGAGCAGCCCCTGGCTGCGCGTCTGGGCGCCGCGCGCGACCGTCTCGACCACGCCCAGCGCCTGGCCGTCGGCCAGCGCCGTCTCGGCGGCCGCCTCGGCCGCCTCGGGGTGGCCCGCGGAGTGGTGCACCATCGCGAGATGGCCGTGGAGGCGGACGGTTCCGGCGTCCACCGGCCGGCCGCTGCGCTCGGCCAGCGCCGCCTCCAGCACCGCCACCGCCTCAGCTGTCCGGCCCACCGCACCGAGGGCCGCCGCCCGATCGCGGACGAGGGCGGCGAGCCGGTCATCGCCGGGGTCCATGGGGGGGGCCGGGCCCGCGGTCACCTCGAGCGCCGCGTCATAGTCGCCGGCGGCGATCGCCGCCTCGGCGGCGAGGACCTGCCAGCCCGGGGCGGCCTCGTCCTCGGGGGCGAGCGCGCGCGCCCGCCGGAACGCGTGGAGCGCGGACGCCGGCGCCCCGACCGCCATCGCCCGGCTGCCGGCCCGGGCAAACGCGGTGGCCGCCGCCTGCCGGAGCCGGTCCGCCTCGGGGCCGCCCAGGGTGGCGGCGTGGGCCGCCTCCAGGTGCACCGCGATCGCCTCGGCCGCCTCCGCGCCCGAGTCGGGGAGCGCGGCCTGGAGGTGGGCAGCGGCGGCGAGGTGGGCGGTCCGCCGCTCCGCCCGGGTCATCCGGTCGTAGGCGGCGGTGCGCATCAGGCCCTGGCTGAACACGTACTGGCCGCGGTCGGGGGCGAGGGGGTCGCTGCGCACCCCGAGCACCTCCGCTCGCCGCAGCTCGTCGAGGGCGGCCTCCAGCTCCGCCGCCGGCCGCTCCGCCAGCACCTCGGCCGCCGCCCGCGGGAACGGCCCGGCGAAGACCGCGAGCCGGCTCGCCAGCTCGCGGGCCGGGGCGCTGAGCGCGTCCAGGCGGGCCGCCAGGAGCGCCGTCAGCGACGCCGGCACGGGCAGGTCGGCGAGCGGCCCCGCCACCGTGTACCGCTCGCCGGTGCGGACCAGGGCGCCCTGGTCCGCCAGCGCCTTGGTCAGCTCCACCGCGTAGAGGGGCATCCCCTCGGCCGCACCCACGATCCGCGCTGCCGTCGCCGGCGGGAGATCACTGACCAGCCCGCGCAGGAGCTCGGCCATCTCGTCGGAGGTGAGCGGCTCCAGGGCGAGGGCGGTCGCGTTGCGGCGCTGCGTCCCCCAGCCGGGCCGCCGGACGCCCAGCTCCGGCCGGGCCAGGGTCACGACCCACACCGCCGACTCGGCGGACCAGTCGAGCAGCGATTCCAGGAAGTCAAGCAGCGCCGAGTCGGCCCACTGGCAGTCGTCGACCACCAGGACCACCGGGGCGCGGGCCGCCAGCAGCTCGAACAGGCGCCGCCACCTGGCGAACAGCTCCGCCCGCTCGAGCGGGTCGCCGCCCAGTCCCAGCAGCTGGGTGAGCGACGCCCGCAGCGGTCCGGTCTCGCCGGGCTCCAGGCCCAGCTCGGCGAGCCCGCGGTCGAGGGCCGCCTCCAGCTCCGCGGCCGGCAGCTCCTCCGCCAGCCGGAGCCGGCCCCGGACCATCTCGCGGAGCGGCCAGAACGCGACCCCGTCCCCGTACGCGAGGCAGCGGCCGCGGTGCCAGAAGGTGTCGCCGGTGAGCCCGTCGAGGTACTTCTCCAGCTCCCACGTGAGGCGCGACTTGCCCACCCCGGCCAACCCGGTCACGGAGAGGAGGCGGGCCCGGCGCCGGTCGGCGACGTCGTGGTAGAGGTCCTTGAGCCACGCCAGCTCGCGGCGCCGCCCCACGAACGGCGCCTCCCACGCGCTGCCGCGCCCGCCGCCCCCGACCCGGGCCAGGATCCGGGCCGCGCGCCACAGCGCGACCGGGTCGGGGAGCCCCTTCAGGGCATGGGTCCCGGCCGGCGCGTACTCGATCCCGGCCTGGCTCGCCTCGCGGGTCGCCTGGTCGACGCAGACGGTCCCGGGGTCCGCCACGGCCTGCACCCGGCTGGCGAGGTTCACCCGGTCGCCGGCCACCAGGCCCTCGCCCGGGCCGGCCCAGGTCGCCACCGTCCCGGTGACCACCCCGACCCGGGCGGCGAGCCCGGTCCGCTGCCGGGACTCGCCGTACGCCGCCACCTGGTCGACCAGCTCCAGGCCCGCGCGGACCGCCCGCTCGGCGTCGTCCTCCCTCGCCGTGGTGGTGCCCCACACCGCCATCACCGCGTCACCGATGAACTTCTCGACGGTGCCGCCGACCCGGGTGATCACGGTCCGGGCGATCTCGAAGTAGCCGCTCAGGAACTCGCGGACCGCCTCGGGATCCTGGTCCTGGGCGAGGGCGGTGAAGCCGACCAGGTCGCAGAACAGAACCGACACCAGCCGCCGGCCGCCGTCCTCGGCCGTCGCCGGCGGGGGCACATCGCCCGCGGGGGTGGCCGGCTCGGTGAGCCCGGCGCCGCAGGCCCCGCAGAACCGCTGGTCCGCCGCCGCCGCGCGGCCGCACCCGGGGCACCGGCGACCGAGGGGCGCCCCGCACTGCCCGCAGAAGCGGTGCCCCTCGGGGTTGGCGCCGCCGCAGGCGCCGCAGATACTGGGCCCGGCCGAGCCGCCCGGTACCGGACCGGTGGTCATGGCCGGCAACGGTAGCAGCCGCCACAGTCGCCGACGGATGCTGGGCGTCACCGATTGCACTGATCTGCGTGGTACACTCCTCCACGTGGAGTCGCAGAATGTCACGCTCCGCCTCCCCCGGTCCCTGCTCCGACGCGTGAAGGTGCTCGCGGCGGAGCGCGACACATCCATCTCGGCGCTCCTCGCCCGATCGCTGGAGGACCTCGTGGGCCGGGACGACAGGGGCCGCGCCGCCGCCGAGCGGCTGCTGGAGCGCGCGGGGCGGGGCTTCGACCTCGGGACCCGGGGACACCTGGGGGTGAGCCGGGCCGACCTCCATGACCGGTGAGGCCCCTCGCCAATTCCTCGACACCAACGTCCTGGTCTACGCCCACGACCGCAGTGCCGCCGCCAAGCAGGCGCGCGCGCTGTCGCTGCTGGGTGAGCTGGTGACCGCCGGCGCGGCGCGACTCAGCGTGCAGGTTCTGCAGGAGTTCTTCACCGTGGTCACGGGACGGGTGCGGTCGCCGATGCCCGTCCCGGCCGCCCGCGCGATCGTGGCCGACCTGGGCAGCCTGCCGCTCCACGAGCCCGGCGCGAACGACGTGCTGGCGGCGATCGACATCCATGAGCGCCATCGGATCTCGTTCTGGGATGCGATGGTCCTCCGCAGCGCGGGGCAGATGGGCTGCGACGTCGTGTGGTCCGAGGATCTCGCCGCCGGACAGGCCTACGGGGGCGTGCAGGTGAGGAACCCGTTCGCCTGAGGCGACGGGGCCGGCTGACCGCCCGCGGCGCGCGGGACGGCCGGGCCGGTACCCTGGGCCGACCGTGGCAGCCATCGGGTTGATCGAGTCGGCGCTCCGGCACGGCCAGCAGACGCTCCTGCTCGGCCGTCTCCGCCAGCGCCACCTGGTCCCGATGGCGGAGCGGCTCGACGGCTGCGGCTTCGCCGCCCTCGACGTCTTCGGCGGCTCGCCGTTCGAGGTCGCGCTGGCGCATCTCGCCGAGGATCCCTTCGCGCGGCTGCGCGAGGTGCGGGCGGTGACGACGACGCCCCTGCTCTGCCTGCTCCGCGGCCAGGCGCTGGTGGGCTACCGCCAGCTCCCCGACGACGTGGTCGACAGCTTCATCGCCGAGAGCGCGGCGGCGGGGATCGACCGGTTCCGCTGCTTCGACCCCCTCAACGACCTGCGCAACCTGGCCCGCCCGATCGCCGCGGTGCTGGCCGCCGGGCGCCACCCCGAGGGCACCCTGGTGTACACGGAGAGCCCGGTCCACGACCTGGCCGGCTTCATCGACACCGGTCGCGGGCTCGCCGCCCTCGGCGCGCGGAGCGTGTGCATCCTCGACCCGGCCGGGCTGCTCGGCGCCGGCAACGCCCGGGCCCTCACCGAGGGGCTCCATCGCGCCACCGGGCTGCCGGTCACCCTCCACTGCGCCACCATCACCGGCCAGGCCGTCTTCGCCTACCTGGCCGGCGCCGAGGCGGGGGCCGCCGGCCTGGACGTGGCGCTCTCGCCGCTGGCGGGGGGCGCCTCGCTGCCCGCGACCGAGGGGGTGCTTGCGGGGCTGCGCGGCACCGAGCTCGCTCCCGACGTCGACGAGCAGCGCGTCGCCGCCGCCGCCGAGGCGCTGGACGCGCTCCTGCCCTGGTACCGCTCGGCGGCGGAGCCGAGCGCGTGGCAGCACGACGCCCGGACCCTGCGCACCCAGCTGGCGCCGTCGGTGCAGGCCCACCTGCGCTGGGAGTGCGAGACCCAGGGGGTCGCCGACCGGATGCCGGCGGTGCTCCTGGAGATCCC
>DAHUZL010000220.1 GCA_027306655.1 Candidatus Dormiibacterota bacterium | reverse complement strand
CGGCGATCGCGGCCCCCGCGAGCTCGCCCCGGGCGCCAGCCCGGCCGGGCGCCAACGGGGCCCCGCGGGAGGGCGCGCCGGCTGCGGGGTGGGGGCGGGTGCGGGCCAGCCCGCTGGCGCGACGGCGGGCCCGCGAGCTCGGGATCGACCTCGGCGAGCTGAGCGGCACCGGTCCCGGCGGCCGGGTCACCGCCGACGATGTCGAGCGCCGCTCGGCGGCTGGCGTCCCCCGGCTCACCGGCTTCGACCGCACCGCGGTCCCGGGCGAGCCCGACGACCCCTACCAGGTGGTGCCGCTCACCCGGATCCGGGAGGCGACCGCCCGCCGGATGGTGGAGGCGAAGTCGACGATCCCGCACTTCTACCTCACCACCAGCGTCGACATGGGGGCCTGCCTGGCGCTGCGGGAGGAGCTCAACCGGCTGCCGGAGGCGACGGTGCCGCACATCTCGGTGACCGACTTCGTGCTCCGCGCACTCACCCTCACCCTGCAGCGTCACCCCGCCCTCAACGCCGGCTGGGTGGGCGGCGAGCTGCGTCGCTACGCCCGCAGCAACATCGCCCTGGCGGTGGCCCTCCCGGACGGGCTGGTGGCGCCGACCCTGCGCGACTGCGACCAGGTCACCTTCCCGGAGCTCGCCCGCCGCGCCCACGACCTCGCCGCCCGCGCCCGAGCCAACCGGCTGCGCCCGTCGGAGACGACCGGGGCCCACGCCGCCGTCAGCAACCTCGGCATGCACCAGATCCACGACTTCTCAGCGATCATCACCCCCGGCCAGGGCTCGGTCCTGGCGGTGGGGACGACCGAGCAGACCCCGGTGGTGGTGGACGGTGTCGTCACCGCGGGGTGGCGGATGTCGCTCACCCTGGCGATCGACCATCGGGTCACTGACGGCGCTCAGGGGGCGGAGGCGCTCGCCCATTGCGGCTGGCTCCTAGCCCACCCCACCGCGCTCCTGCTCTGAGCGCGATCGCTGAGGGGCGACCGAAGGGGGGCGCTGGCGGGTGGGTGACGTGGTCCGCAGCCGCGGCGATGCGGCGCGATGCTGGTGCCCGTTGTTCGTCGCGGTCGCCCGCCCGATGCCGGCACGGCCGGTGGTTCGGATCCACCTCAGCCCGTAGCCGTCGGGCCCCGGCGGCGCCTCGCCTCATCGACCGTCCGGGGTGCGCGTGGACGGAACCGTGGGCGAGGCGGTCAGTCGCCCGGCGTCGTTCTCAGTGACTCCGCAAGGCGCTTCAACCCGGCCAGCACGGGGTTCTCGCCGTCACCATCGGGCGAGTCGTCTCCCGGCGCCTCGCGCGGGTCCTGCTGGGTGATCGTCACCATGGTTCCTCCACCATCGTCCTCGAGGCTGTAGATCATGGTGAAGTAATTCTCGGGCTGGTCTGCGAGGCCCGGCCGGGGAGCGAACAGTGAGTACCGCAGACGTGCAGGAGGATCGACGAGGAGCACCGTCCCCCACTGCTCGACGGTGTGCCCCTCCCACTCGCTGGTGAAGCGGATCGGGGAACCGACGGACCAGTCGGTGCTGAGGACACTGCCGTATTGCCACTGCTTCACGTAGATCGGGTCGGTCAGAACCGCCCACACCGTCTGCCGGGGAGCGGCGATGCGGACCCGGGACGTGGAGATGCGCACCGCAATATCGTAGGCCTTGACGTCGATGGTGCGCCGCGTCCAGGCAACGTCGGGCCCGGTGGCGACCGGCCTCCCGAACCGGCAGCCGAGGACGGTGGCGGTCCCGACGGCGCGCCGGGTGCATCCGGCGGCATCATCGAGGGGCCGCGGCCGGATCGGGCAGGCCGCTGAGGCGCAGGCCGAGCTCGGTCCGGTAGCGGCGGTTGAGGCGGAGCAGCACCGGGGTGAGGCGCTCGGTGGCGGCGGCGCCCGCCAGCGGGCCGGCGTCGAGGGCGCGCAGGCCGGGGATGCGGGCGATCAGGTCGACGACCACGGCGCGGGCCTCGGCGTCATCCGACGTCACCAGGACGTCCTCGGCGAGGGCGGCCGGCCCGAGGAGGTGGCGGGCGCTCACGGTGTGCAGCGCGGCGACCACCCGGGCGCCGGGGCAGCTGTCCGCAAGCGCGAGCGCGGCCGATCCCTGGGGCACCGCGACCGCGGAGGGACCGTCGCCGGTGACCACCATC
The DNA here is from genome assembly GCA_027306655.1 of Candidatus Dormiibacterota bacterium. Lineage (GTDB taxonomy): Bacteria > Chloroflexota > Dormibacteria > Aeolococcales > Bog-877 > DAHUZL01. The sequence goes on along the minus strand of DAHUZL010000220.1, from coordinate 1,837 downwards.
GGGACCGCGGTCCCGACCACGATCCGTCCGCGCAGGAGGGGGGCCAGCGGGACGACCAGCTCGGCCTGGGCGGCGTAGGGCACGGCGACGCAGACCACCGGGGCCTCGGCCGCCGCCGGGTTGGCCGCGCCGGCGATGGGCGCCGCTCCCGGACCGGCGAGGTCGGCGAGCTCGGCGGCCAGCGCCTGGGCGCGGTCGGCGTCGCGCGATCCGACCACGACCGCGCACCCCGCCCGTGCCCACCGCACCGCCAGGCCCCGCCCCAAGGGACCGGTCCCGCCCAGGATCGCGATCGGAGAGGGCGGAGGACTGCTGATCCGGCGACTCCAGGCGGGGGCGGTCGGGCGCGCCCCTCGAGCGCCCGTGCGACAGCAGGATACAGTGGCAGGATGGGCACTCCCCTCGGCGCCGGGCGGCGGCTGAGCTGCGGGGAGTGGGTCACGGTGCGCCTGGACACCCCCCGGTCACTGGCGGAGGCGGGGATCGCGGCGCCCACCACGCCCCCCGAGGTCGGCCCAGGGCTGCTCGCCCTCGTGTGGGTCGCCCCCGGGGCCCTGATGGTCTCCGATGGGGAGCCACGGCTGCCGGAGCTCACCCTCGAGGTCGGCGGGCGGCGCCGACCCGGGACGACGGTGGTGGCGGCGGGGCCCGCGCCGGACGGGCGGGCGGTGGCCTGGGTCCACCTTCCCGTGGACGCGGGCGCGCGCGGCCTCGACGGTGGGGGAGCGGCCCTCCACCTGACCAGGGTGGACGCCCGCGGGGATCCGCCCGCACGGGTCCCGGTGCCGGCCGAGCTCATGGCCGAGCTCCTGGAGGAGCTGGCTGGGCCTGCGCCGGACGGGCGGGCGTGGGACGCTCGCCGGGCCCCGGCGTGACCCTCGCGGCGGGCGGGAGGGGCGGCACATCCCCGCCCTTCCTCGGGCTCGCCTTCTCCGCCCTCGTGGGTCAGGAGCCGATGCGCACCGGGCTCCTCCTGTGCGCGGTCGACCCCGGGCTGGGCGGCCTCCTGGTCCGCGGCGAGCGCGGGACCGCGAAGTCGACCGCGGCGCGCGCCCTCGCCCGCCTCTTGCCGCCGATCGTGGTGGTGGCGGACTGCCCCTATCGCTGCCATCCGTCCGAGGGGCCCTGCTGCCCCGAGTGCGGTGCGCGCCGGGCGGCCGGGAGGGCGCCGCGGGTGTCGACCGTCGCGCCCCGGGTGGTCGAGCTGCCGGTGGGGGCCACCCTCGACCGGGTGGTCGGCAGCCTCGACTTCGAGGACGCGGTCCGCACCGGCACCCGGCGTTACCACCCCGGGGTCCTTGCCGCCGCCAACCGCCAGGTCCTCTACGTCGATGAGGTCAACCTCCTCGACGATGCCTGCGTCGACGTCCTCCTCGACGTCGCCGCCAGCGGGGTGAACGTGGTCGAGCGGGAGGGGGTGTCGGTGGTCCACCCGGCGCGCTTCGTCCTGGTCGGGACGATGAACCCCGAGGAGGGCGACCTCCGCCCCCAGCTCCTGGACCGTTTCGGCCTGTGCGTGGATGTCCGGGGGCTCCGCGACCCCGCGCTGCGGGTGGCGGTGATCGAGCGCGCCACCGGCGCGGGCTCCACCTCCCCGGCCCCGGACGCGGCCGCCGCAGACCGGAAGCTGGCGGAGACGATCGTGCGGGCGCGGGCGCTCCTCCCGGAGACGGCCCTGTCCCCCGGGCTGGCGCAGCTGGCCTGCGCCCTCTCGGTCAGCGAGGGCGTCGCGGGGCATCGGGCCGACCTGCTCCTGGTCCGTGCCGCCCGCGCCTGGCGGGCGCTGCGGGTCGCGGCCCCGGCCGGCGCGGCCGAGGCGGGCCGCGCCGGCCGGCCC
>DAHUZL010000192.1 GCA_027306655.1 Candidatus Dormiibacterota bacterium | reverse complement strand
CGAGGCGGGCGCCCGGGACCGGCTCGCCGTGCAGGGCGTGGGGACGGCGGAGGGCGCCGGCCCACCGCTGGGAGCCGAGACGGTCGTGGTGGCGGTGCCCGCCGTCGCGGCGCGCCGCCTGCTGGCCCCGGAGCTCCGCGGCGACCCCCCTCTGGCGGCGGCCGCCGCCCTTGCCGACTCCCCCATCGTCAATGGGCACCTCTTCCTGGACCGCCCGATCCTGCCCGCGCCGGTGGTGGTGGTGCCGGAGAGCCCGCTGCAGTGGTGCTTCGACCGCACCGCCCTCGCGGGCGGGGGGGCGGCCTCAGGATCGGGCCCCTTCCACGTCGCGGTGTCGCTGAGCGCGGCGGACGCCTGGGCCCGGCTCCCCGGCGACGAGGTGGCGGCCCGGCTCTGGTCGGCCTGCCAGCTGGCCTTCCCAGCGGCGCGGCGGGCCCGGCTGCTGCACCACCGGGTGACCCGCGAGGCCCACGCCACCTTCGCGGCGGTGCCGGGCTCGGCCCGGGCACGCCCGGGCCCGGGGACCGCCCATCCCGCGATCGCGCTGGCCGGGAGCTGGACCGCCACCGGCTGGCCCGCGACCATGGAGGGGGCCGTGCGCAGCGGCGAGGCGGCGGCGCGGGCGGTGCACGGGGCGGGCGCCCAGCCGATCTCCTGACGGCTCCTAGTATGGTATAGTATGGTATATGGGAGCCCTTTCACGGCGGACCCAGGTTCTCCTCTCCGCCGACCAGTACCGCCGCGTCGAGCGGCTGGCCTCCCGCCGCGGCCAGTCCGTGGGTGCGGTCATCCGCGCCGCCGTGGACGCCTACATGGCACCGCCCCGACCGCCGCGCCGCGCCGCGCTCGAGCTGCTCGTGAGCCTGGACGCGCCCACGGCCGACTGGGAGACCATGAAGGCCGAGATCCTGGAGGGCGCCGGGCGCTGAGCGTCTTCCTCGACACCGCGGTGCTGATGTATGCCGGCGGGGCCGAGCACCCTCTGCGCCAGCCCTGCCGCCGGGTCCTTGCCGCCGCCGAGGCGGGGACGCTCGCGGCGATGATCTCGGCGGAGGTGGTGCAGGAGATCCTCCACCGGTTCACGGCGCTGCGGCGGCCCGACCTCGGCCGGCAGATGTCCCAGGCGGCGCTCGACCTCTTCGCCCCGGTCCTCCCCATCACCCACGCCGTCATGGCACGGCTGCCCCCGCTGGTGGAGCGGTACCCCGAGCTGGCGGCGCGCGACCTGGTCCACGTCGCGACCTGCGTGGAGGAGGGGATCACCCTGATCGTGAGCCCCGACCGCGGCTTCGACCGGGTGGGCCGGCCCCAGCGGGTCGACCCCGGCGACCCCGGCGCGCTGGCGGCCCTCCTGGGCGACACCGGCCGGCCCGGCGCGGGATCACGCCCCTGACCGCCGGAGCGTACAATCCAGTGCCGCGGCGGTCCCGGTCCGGGCTGGGGGACCCGGTCGCCACGCATCGGGGGCCAGCCCGAGGGGGGGTATGGGATGTCGATCATTCCCAGGGTGATCCGACGGCGCGGGCTGGTCGCCGGGGCTGTCGCCCTGGTGACCCTGGCGGCGGCCAGCGGGGCGGTCCAGGCCAAGCCGGCCGCGGGCCTCGCCAACGGCGGCACGGTCACCTTCGCGCAGGAGGTGGGCAACATCCCCAACTACATTCTCCCGATCACCATCTCCGACGCCTACACGTCGAGCAACCTGGCCCTGTTCCAGCCGCTCCTGTGGCGGCCGCTCTTCTGGCTGGGCAGCGGCAGCCTCCCGGAGGTCAGCACCCAGCTCAGCCTGGCCAGCCTGCCCACCTACAGCAACGGTGGACGGACCGCCACCATGACCCTGAAGCGGTACGTCTGGTCCGACGGCACCCCCGTCACCAGTCGCGACGTCCAGTTCTTCCTCAACCTGATCAAGGCCGGCAAGACCAACTGGGGCGGCTACACGCCGGGCGGGTTCCCCGACATCGTGGTCGGCTTCACCGCCCGCGGGCCGCGCACCTTCAGCATCACCTTCAATCGGTCGTACTCCCAGGACTGGCTGCTCAACGATGTGCTCAACGCGATCACGCCGCTGCCCCAGCAGGCATGGGACCGCACCTCCGCCGGAGGCCCGGTGGGCAACCTCGACCTCACCCCGGCCGGCGCCACGCGGGTCTACAGCTTCCTCGCCAAGCAGGCGCAGACCCTCGGCACCTATGCCACCAACCCGCTCTGGCGCGTGGTCGACGGGCCCTTCCACCTCTTCGCCTACGACGCCGCCACCAACTACGTGTCGTTCGTCCCCAACCCCGCCTACAGCGGCCCGGCCAAGCCCCGGATCGCCAAGCTGGTGGAGATGCCCTTCACCAGCACCGCCGCCGAGTTCAACGCCCTGCGGGCCGGCGAGCTCGACTACGGCTACCTGCCCAACACCGACATCAACCAGCGCGCGTACTTCGCGTCGCGCGGGTACTCGGTGCAGGCGTGGCCCGGCTTCGGGATCAACTACGTGGTCCTCAATTGGACCAACCCCAAGTTCAAGAGCTACTTCCGCCAGCTCTACATCCGGCAGGCGCTGCAGGTACTGGTCGACCAGCCGCTGCTGATCCGAACCACCCTGCACGGCTACGGGTACCCGATCGACGGACCGATCCCGCTGGTGCCGAGGGGGCCGTTCGTCAGCGCGCTCGAGCTCCACAATCCCTACCCCTACTCGCCGAGTCGCGCGGTCCGGCTGCTGACGGCCCACGGCTGGACGGTGGTCCGCAACGGCACCGACACCTGCCGCCGCCCCGGCACCGGACCGACCCAATGCGGGGCGGGGATCCCCAAGGGGGGCACGCTCACCTTCAGCATGAACTACCCGTCGGGCGACCTCGCGGTCGCCGCCCAGTTCGAGGACTGGAAGTCGGTGGCGTCGACCGTCGGCATCACCATCAACCTGGATTCCCTCCCGCTGGCCCAGATCGGGGCGATCACCAACCCCTGCACCAAGGGCCCCTCCTGCACCTGGCAGATGGGCAACTGGTTGGGGTGGGGCTACGGATCGCCCTACCCGACCGGCGAGCAGACCTTCTCGGCGCTCCAGACCGGCGGCTACAGCACCGCCACCAACACCGCCAACATCACCGCCACCCACCTCAGCAGCAGCCCGCAGGCGATGTTCCGCTACGAGAACTACCTCGCCCTCACCCTGCCAGTGATCTGGTGGCCGAATGCGCCCGGCCAGATCTCGGTGATCAGCCCCAAGCTGCACGGCGTCATCCAGAACGCGCTCGGTTCGGTGACGCCAGAGACCTGGTCGCTGACCCCGTAGGCGAGCGCGGCGGCCCCCGACCCGGGTGACCGGCCGGCGCTCCGGCCGGTCACCCGAACCGGGCCGGGCCCGCGCGACCCGACGGCGCTGTCGGTACGGCGCCGCCACGGTTGACACCCGCTCCAGCCTCGGCTACGGGCGAGGCCCTGGGGCGCCCGGCACGATCAGGCGGGCGTCGGGTCACCGGGAGTGCCGGCCCGTCCGGCTGGTGCTGTCGCCATCGTCAGGACGCCCTCCTCCATAAGCAACTCGCCGTCCAGCCAGATGCTGGGCCGCCAGTACACCATGTCCAAATGTAGGCTCGCTTCGGTGTGCCCCCCGAAGTGAGAGTTGTCGCCAAGAGCGAAATGGCCGGTGCCGTAGCACCCCTCATCCTCGATGATCGTCCCGGTCACGTGTGCCTTCGGGTTCAGGCCGATGGCGCACTCCGCCAGCACCATCGCACGAGGATCATCGAGACGCTCAAGCAGCGCGGCCAGACGCTCGGCATGCTGGCCCCCCCTGATTCGCTCAACCCTCCCGCACCCGACGTCGATCACGATAGGAGAATCCACGAGCCCGAAGCAGGCGGTGCTGGCATCCACGACGATGACTCCGTCCGCCGTCCCCTCCACCGGCGCCACATACGCTTCGATGTCGGGCACGCCGCTGGCGGTGCCGGAGCCACGGCACATCCCGTAGTTGGGCACCGCCACCCGGCCGGCGACCGACAGCTGCAAGCGCGTACCGGCCTGGGTCCGGACAACCACCTCACTGGCGGCCGAAATGCGGTCGCAGACCGCATCGCAGACCGGTGCTCGACCCGCGAAGTCGGCCTCGATCCCGCCCTCGGTCAGCGTGGCCTCCACGCACCCGGTCAAACTTATCACCCGACATCCACTCGCGCGGGCGGCCGCCGTGGCCCGCGCGTGGAACATGATCCGAGTGGTGGCGAACACAACCAGGTCGGCCTGCTGCATGGCCATGGCCACGGTGTCCGGGGGCTCACCCCCCGGGGGACCGTCCGCTGCCATGGTCAGGGTCTGTCCGTGGGCGCCCACCTCCTGCGCCGCCGCTACCAAGGCCGCAGCGACGGCCGCGGGTCGCCGCGGATCCGTGATGACAAGAACCGTTTCCCCGGCGGTCGCCTGCCCGCACTCAACCACCACCCGTCGGGCGCCGTCCTCCAGCTTGATCACGGCCCTGCCGCATCCTCCCTGCGCCTACCGGCGTACCCACTGCTCCGGATAGATGAAGGCGATCGGACTCTGAGGGAGGGTGCCTGAAAGGCGCTTGGAGATGACGGATACCTGGTAGTAGGGAGTGGGCATCCATAGGACCGGCAGCTCGGTGGCGAGATAGTTCTCGTATCGCGCGAAGGTCGAGAACCCGGCCTGGACGTGGGTGGCGCGGATGTTCGCGTCGTTCACCGGATTGCTGTACCCGCCCTCATTGGACCCTGCCCCGGTGCCGAAGATCTCACCGCCGGTCGGGTAGTAGTCAGGATCATAGGTCCAGAAGTCGTTGGGATCGGCGATTCCCCATCCGCAGCCGGTGCCGGTCGCCTTGTTGCACGGCTCGGCTTGGGTCAGCACCTCCGCCGTCGGAATCTGCTTGAGCGTCACCTGAATCCCCACCGTGCTCCAGGCCGACTTGAGTGCCTGGAACTCGACGCTCAGCGGAACCGATCCGGTCGCGTACAGTCCCACGAATGACAGCTCCGCGCCGGCCTTCACCCCTGAACCGCACCGGTCAGCTCCCGACCCCGGGCGGACGCAGGTGGCGACGCCGGCCTCCCGCTTCCACCCATGGCTGGCCAGCAGGCGTGCCGCCCGTGAGGGGTTGTACAGGTAGGGGAAGTGCAGCTCCGCGGTGCTGAGCAGGTTGTTATGCGGTCGCAGCGGCACCGGTCCGTAGCTGGGGTAGGCATAGCCGTCCCAGGCGCGGGCGATGAACGTCTTCTCATCGAGGAGGTACTGCATGGCCTGCCGCACATAGAGCTGGCGGAAAATCGGAGCGAGCTGCGGGTTGGTGAAGTTGACAGCGATGTAGGAG
>DAHUZL010000188.1 GCA_027306655.1 Candidatus Dormiibacterota bacterium | reverse complement strand
CTCGCCCGGCCCCGCGAGCCGATGCCGGACCACCTCGCGGCCGCCCTGCTCGATGACCACCTCCTGGGTGTCCACCCGGACCTCCACGGGCTGCCCGACCAGCTGGGCGGGCACCGAGTAGCGGGCGGAGGCGAACCGCACTGTCTGCAGCCGGTCCACCTTGCGCAGCTCACCCCGACGCAGCGGTGGCCGCAGCGAGGGCAATGGCCGCACCCACGCCCGCTCCTGCTCGAGCCGCGCCTGCGGCACCGCCTGGGTCTCGTGTCAACGGTCACGAAGCAATCCCGGTGGGCGGTCACGAAACCTCCCGGTGGACGGACAGCAGAAATCCCGGTGGGCGGACACCAGACCTCCCGGTGGGCGGACACGAGATGTCCGGGTCGGGGGTCAGACCAACGGCTGCACCCCCGTGCCCGCGGTGGCTTGGGTGAGGCGATGCGAAGTGCCGTCGGTGAGAACGACGTGGGCGTGGTGGAGGAGCCGGTCGACGGCGGCGGTGGCGAGGGTCTTGGGCATGATGGTGTCGAAGCCGGCGGGGTGGAGGTTGGACGTGACCGCCACGCTGCGGCGCTCGTAGGCGGCGTCAACGACGCGGTAGAGGGCCTCGGCGGCGTCCTGGCCGGCGGGGAGCAGGCCGACGTCGTCGATCACGATGAGGTCGGCGCGGGTGATCCGGGTGACCACCTTGGCGACCGAGCCGTCCACCTTGGCCCGGCCGAGCAGGGTGGTCAGCGACTCGAGGGTGAACCAGGCCACGCGCCGGCCGCTGTCGATCGTGGCCGCCGCCAGGGCCTCGCAGAGGTGCGACGTGCCGGTCCCGCTGGGCCCGCCGACGGCCAGGTTCTCGGCCCGGCCCCCCCACTCCAGGGTGAGCAGGGCCTGCTGGGTCGGGCGCGGGATCGACGAGGCCTCGGGCTGCCAGCTGGCCCAGGTCTTGCCGCTGGGCAGGCCAGCGGCGTGCCGGCGCTGGGCGTGCATGGCCTGGTCCCGGCCCCGCACCTCCTCGGCGAGCAAGGTCCGCAGGACCTCGGTCGGTTCCCAGCGTTGGGCCCGGGCGGTGGCGCAGACCTCGGGGGCCGCTGCCCGCAGATACGGCAGGCGCAACCGGTGCAGGAGCGGGGTGAGCTCATCCGGCAGCGGCGGCGGGGGGGGCGGGTTCATCGCCCCAGCCCCGCCCACACCGCCGTCCCCGGCTGCGCCGAGTAGGCCTCGTCCGCGACCACCGGCGCGGCCGGCGCCCGGTGGGCGTCGACGATGGCGACGAGGTCGTGGGCGCCGAAGCGGCCCGCAGCGGCGGCCCGCTCCAGCGCGGCCGCCACCGGGGCCACCCCGATCCCCGCCGCCAGCATCACCGCGTCGGCCATCTTGGTACGGATCCGGGCCACCCCCTGGGCGGCCGCGGCTCGCAGCCAGGCCTCGGCCGCAGGCCCGAGCGCCAGGAAGGCCGCTTCCTCGGGGGTGTGCGGCCGCGTCTGCGGCGCCCGGGTCTGGCGCCCGTCGGGGTGATCGGGATAGTGGGCGGCCAGGATCTGCGGCCGCCCCGGGGTGGACACGGGGTGCCGGGCGATCTCCCGCAGCCCGTCCGCCGTCCGGGCCACC
>DAHUZL010000160.1 GCA_027306655.1 Candidatus Dormiibacterota bacterium | reverse complement strand
GCCCCCGCGTGCCCTGGCCCAGAGTCCCCGCCGTCCCGCGTCCCACCCGACTCCGGTCAGCGCGGCGGCGGTCGCGCCGGCCCCGGGCGGCGCGACGAAGGCCCGCGACGCCTGCCCGGGCGGGCCACCCCGCGCCGACCTGGTCGCCCCCGTCCGGGTGACGGTCACCGCCGGACGGGCGACGACGATCGCGCTGGCGGCGACCGGGGGATGCGCGGCCGGTCGAGTCCCCACCGCGACCCTGGAGGGGCCGGGGCTGACGCCGGGGCGGCTGGCGGTCGATCCGGCTCCGGCCCTGCATCGGGCCCTCGGTCTCACGGCCTCCCCCTCCCGATCGTCGCGCTTTGTCATCCGGTGGACCGGCCGGCTGCGGTCGGGACGGGCGCTGCCCGCCGGCACCTATCGGGTTCTGGTCCGGCTGCCGGGGACGCTGGCCGCCGCCACCGTCCTGGTCAGGGTCGGCGGAACCGCCTGAGGGGGGATCGAACCCGGCGGCGGTGCCTGACAATGTCCGCGTATGGCGGCCGGCCTCACGCTGCTGACGGACTTCGGGACCAGCGACGGCTACGCCGGCGCCCTGGTCGGTCAGGCCTGGCGGGCGGCGCCCGGGATCCAGGTCGTCACGCTCACCCACGACGTCCCCCCCGGAAACGTGGCGGTGGGGGCCTACTGGCTCGCCGCCACCGTCCATGCCTTCCCCCCCGGCACCGTCCACTGCGCGATCATCGACCCCGGGGCGGGGACCGATCGGCCCGTCGTGGCGGCCGAGGTGGACCGTCAGCTGCTGGTGGCGCCCGACAACGGCCTCCTCCACCATGTCTGGACCCGCGGCAGCCGCCGCCGCGCGGTCCGGGTGGAATCGATCCGCCTGCGCCCCCCGGGGCCCGCGGGCCCCGACCCGGACCCGGCCCGAGGTCTGATCGTTCCGATCGGAGCCCGGCTGGCCGTCGGCGAGATCCGACTCGAGGAGCTCGGCCCGCCGCTGGCCGCCCCGGTCGGGCTCCCGGGCTCCCGCGACCGCGGCGACGCCCTCGGCACCGAGGCGCGCATCCTCGTGGTCGACCACTTCGGCAACGCCATCCTCAGCGTCACCCGCACCCCCTGGTACGAGCCGGTGCCGATCGCGGCCACCCTGGAGGACGGACGCCGGGTCGCCGGGGTCGCCGCCAGCTATGCCGCCATCCCCCGCGGGTTCGCCCTGGTGTGGAACCAGGCCGGCCACCTCGAGATCGCCGGCAACGGGGTGAGCGCCGCGGCCGCCCTCGGGCTTCGGATCGGGGACCCGGTCCGGGTGGAGTGGGCGGGGGCGGTCGAGGACCCCCGGCCGGACGTTCCGGCGTGGGTGGCCACGACGATGGGCGCTCGGCGCTGAGCCGCCCCGCCCGGACGACGTCGGTCGATGCGGCCCAGGCCGCCGGCCTCGACCGGGCCGCCGCCGACCTGGGCGTCGCCACCGACGGGCTGATGGCGGTGGCCGGATTCCAGTGTGCCCGGCTCGCCCACCGGATCCGCGCCGAGGCCGGTGGGGGCCCGGTGGCCGTCCTGGCCGGCCGCGGGAACAACGGGGGCGATGCGCTGGTGGCCGCCCGCCACCTCGCCGGCTGGGGCGTTCCCGTCCGCCTGGTCCTGGTCGGAGACCCGGGTCGGCTGGCCCCGCCGGCCGCCGGGCACTGGGCCGCCGCCCGGAGCGGCCCGCTCGACGCCCACTGGGCGGTGGCGGGGGATGGCGTCGGCGCCGCGGTGGACGCGGCGCTGGCGGGGGCCCGGGTCGCGGTCGATGGGCTCCTCGGCACCGGGGGCCGGGGTGATCCCCGGGAGCCGGAGGCGACCGCCATCCGCTGCCTCAACCGGGCCCGGCCCCCGAGGGTTCTCAGCATCGACCTGCCCAGCGGGCTGGATGCCGGCAGCGGCGCTCCCGGCGACCCCTGCGTCACCGCCACCGATACGGCCATGCTCGGAGCGGCCAAGACGGGGTGCCTGCGGGCGGCGGCGGCGGGGGTCACGGGCGTCTGCTGGCTCGCCGACATCGGGATCCCGGCGGCGGCGTTCGCGGCCGTCGGGGCCGCCGCGCCGGCCCTCGCCGACGGTGAATGGGTCGTCATCGAGCGCCCATGACGCCCCGGAGGACGGTGTCGGACCCGGCCCCGGGTTGCGCGCCGCCCTCGGGCTGGGTATGCTGCGCCCGAGCTCGCGTGCCACCGCACGCTCCGTCATGAACACCGTCCTAGCTCCGCCCGAGACCGCCGCGAGCACGCTGGAGGCCCTCGTCCGCCAGCATGTCGACACCCTGGTGACCTTCGCCACCCATCTGGTGGGGGATCCCCAGGAGGCGATCGACTACGTCGCCGCCGGGATCCACCAGGCGCGCCGATTCCCCTCGGCCAGCCTGGAGCGGGAGGGCGTCGCCGTCCTGTTCCGGGCGGTGACCCGGGCCTGCCGGCAGCGGCAGCGCTTCCCCCCCGAACCTCGGGGGATCGCCAAGCTGTTCCGCAAGCCGGTGCCGCTCCTCAGCCTGGGCGCCGACGTGGCCACCGCGGCGCGCGTGAACACCGTCAAGCGGGCCCTGATGGCGACGGCGGTCGACCGCCGCGCCGCGCTCCTCCTGCGTGACCTCGCCGGCCTCGACTACAAGGGCGTGGGGATCGCCCTCGAGTGCTCCCCGGAGACCGCGGCCCGGCTGGTCGCGGCGGCCCGACGGGAATTCGGCGGGATCTACCGGGACATCGCCTTCTGATGACCGTCAAGTGCAGCCTGCTGACGTTGAGCTGTGCCCTCGACGGGGAGCTGGCGACCTCCACCCAGGCGGAGCTGGAAAGCCATCTGGTCGGCTGCGAGCGCTGCAAGATCGGCCTCCAGTACCTGCGCGAGGAGACCGAGCGGATCGCCAACCTGCCGCGGATCCATCTGCCCGGCGGCACCGTCGACGCCCTCCTCCAGCGGACGCGGGTGGTGGCGGAGCCGACGGGTACGGCGCCGGTGGTCGACGGCGCGGCCCGCTCCGCCCCCCGGGACCGGGCCGCCCCCTCGGTCGCCCCCCCGCCGCACCCCCCGAGCCTCGCCGGAGCCCTCACCGACCGCTCGGGAGACGGGGCGGATGGCGCGCCCGGGGTCGAGGTGGAGGTGCGGGGGCGGCCGGCGGGGGCAGGGCGCGCTCCGTCACCGGTGCCGGCGCCGGAGCTCGGGGACGGCCTCCACGCCCCCGCGGTACCGGATGACCCCCTCCGCCCGGCGGCGGCCGTCCCGCGGGCCGAGACCTTCCCCGCGGCCGTGGCCCCCAGCCCGCCCCCGCCCCCGTCGGCCGAGCGCCCGGCCGACACGCCGCCGACGCGCGCCGAGCCGGCGGAGACCGGGATCGCCGCGGCGGCCGGGGCGGGCGCGGACGCCATCGTGGTCGCCAGCGCCCGCCCGGGGGCGAGGTCCAGGGAGGCGGTTCCCAGGACCGCGGGCCGGAGCGACCGTCCCACGGAGGCGGCGCCGGTCAGCGCTGCGGGCGGCGGATCCGCCAGCGGCGCCGGTGGCGGCTCGGGCGGCGGTGCGGGCGGCGGCCCCGATCGACCCGGCCGCGGCGCCCCCACGGCGCCCCGGCGGGCCCCGCGTCGACGGCCGGCCCTGCTCGAGAGCGCCGGGGTGCGGGTCGGCGCGTCGGCGGCGGTGGCGCTCGCGGTGGTCTTCCTCGTCCTCCACGTGGCCCTGCCCCGGTCCCACCCCGCCACGCGGCCCCCGACCCACCCGAGTCGGCCCCCGGTGGCGACGACCCCGGCCATCTCTCCCCCGGCCGCCTCGCCGACCACCGCTCCCTCCCCCGCCCGCAGCTCCCCGACCGCGGCGACCTCCCCCGCCACGGGTCCCGGTCCCGGGGCGGGCAGCCTGCCCGCCCTCACCGCCACCACCACGCTGGGGGGCGCCGCCACCGGCTACACCGTCCAGACCGCCCGATACGGCGAGCACCCCGACGGACTCTGGGTCGTCTTCCAGCTGATCGGCAGCCAGGGCGCCCCCCGGGCGACGGTCGGGTTCGCCGGGGCCACCACGCTCGACGTGGAGCTCCAGGGAGTCCGCCCCGGCACCCCGGTGCCGGCGCCCCCGCCGGGCCTGGTGGTCACCGGGGTGACCACCGGGGGTACCGGGGCCACCGCCGTGTACGCGCTGCACCTGACGCGCGCCGTGCAGGTGAGCCCGTCGTACCTCCCCGGCAGCCTCACGGGACCGGCCGGGGAACGCCTCATCCTCATCCTGCACTGACCGCGAGACGCCTGCCCCGGGGGCGACCGGGCATCCCGGCCGGGATCAGTTGGCGCTCTGCCGTGAGGGTCGGATCGCGGTCAGGACCGGGGGCGCGAGCTGATGGTCGAGAAGCGCACGCTCGCGGCGGAGCAGGCGCAGGGCCTCACGCAGCCGCTCCACCGTGCCGTCCATCTCCAGCAGCCGCTGCTTGGCCGGCAGCTCGATCGCCAGGGTGGCGGGGATGAGGTACGAGAGCAACTCGGGGTCATCGGGCAGGTCGATCGGCCCCTCCGGCCGGCTCGCCAGCTGCCGGAGGATGCGGGCGTAGGCGGCGAAGCTGTGCAGGGCGGCCCGGGCCACGGCGCGGGCCTCGCCCTCGTCGTCGAGGCGATCGCGCAGGTAGGCGACCTCGGCCGTCAAGTACGGCCGGCGCCGGTCGAGGCGGACCACCTCGAAGCGGGCGCTGCCCGCCACCTGGACCGTGATCGACCCCGAGGCGCGCCGCTCCACCCCCTCGATGCGGGCCAGCGTCCCCACCCGGTGCGGGTCGGCCGGCCCGCCCACCTCGGAGCCGCGGCGGATCGCGATCACCCCGAAGCTGGAGCCGTTGTCCTCGCAGTCGCGCAGCATCGAACGATAGCGGGGCTCGAACACGTGCAGCTCCAGGGGCATGTGGGGGAAGAGCACCACGTGGAGCGGGAACAGGGCGATCTCCGGCATCGCGGGAGAGTATGCACCGCGGCGGTCGCCCCCCCGGCTCACCAGCAGGGGACCCGGCCGAGGATCAGATTCGGTCGAGCGGGACGATCCCGAGCAGGCCCAGGGCTCGGGCGAGGGTCGCCCGGGCGGCGTCGGCGAGGCCGCGTCGGAACCCGCGCAGCTCCGGGTCCGCGATCCGGTAGATCCGCCCGGTGTGCTCGTAGAAGTCGTTGAACGCGGTTGCCAGCTGGAACGCGTAGGTGGCCACCAGGCCCGGCGCCAGGGACCGATGCGCCGCCGCCACCACCTGCGGCAGGCGATCGATGCACTTCACCAGCTCGCGCTCCGGTCCCGACAGCGCGGGAGCCCGCTCGGGCAGGCTCAGGGGGGCGACCCGGGTGAGGATGCCGCAGGCCCGGGCGTGGGCGTACTGGAGGTACACGCCGGTGTTCCCGGTGGTGCGGAGCGCCTCGTCGAAGTCGAAGGTGATGATCGCCCCGAGGCTGAAGCGGAGCAGGTAGTAGCGGACCGCCGCCGCCGCCAGCCGGTTGGCGGTGCGCTCGTCGCCGGCCTTCGCCCGCACCCGCCGACCCACCTCGTCGATCAGAGCGTCGGCGCGGACGTCCGCTCCCCGACGGCCACTCATCGCATACATCGACCGGCCGTCGTCGGTGTCGACGCCGAGGCTGCGAGCGGCGGCGGGGGAGAGGGCGACGACCTCATAGGCGAGGTGGTGGAGGGCGTCGGCCTGAGCGCGGTGGCCGAGCCGCCGCAGCGCCTCTCGGACCGCCAGCTGGGGGGCGCTCTGGCGCTGGTCGATGACGTTGACGACTCGATCGCCGTGGCCGAACCGACCGCCCGGCAGGTCACCGTCGGCGGCCACCGCGCTGCTGGTGGCGGGCCCGCCCGGGGCCCACCGGCGATAGTGGAAGTCCTGTTCCAGGAGGCCGAACTTCCACAGATGGTTGGCGACGTCCTTGGCGGTGTAGGTGGCGACCCCGTCGCTCTTGACGAGCACCCGCGCCGCCCCCGGGCCCCCGCTCGCGCTGTCGCCGGATTCGCCGGCGTCGTCGTCGCCGGACTCGCCGACCGCCGACCTGGGCAGCACCCAGCATCCGGCCAGCGGACCGACCAGCGGGTGCTCCAGGATCTCGGCGCGCCGCATCTCGGCGAAGGCGGCCCGCCAGAAGCCGAGCTCCAGGATGTCGGACTCCCAGGTGAGGAGGTCGTAGTCGATGCCGAGGCGCGCCATGGTGGCGAGGTTGGCCTCCACGATCCGGGTGGTGACCGCGCGCGCCTCCGCGGCGATCGGCTGCTCCCGGGCCTCGATCGCCTGGAGCGTCCGACGGCGCTCCTCCACCAGCGCCGGTTCGGCCTCGTAGCGCCGGCAGATCTCGACGTACACCCGAGAGCAGAACTGGTCGAACGGCTCATCCCGGCCCTGGCTGAGGGCGAGCCGCCGGAGGCCGACCACCACGTCGGCCACCTGCACCCCGGTGTCGTCGATGTAGTTCTGCACCTCCACCGGCACCCCCCGCGCCCGCAGCACGCGGGTGATGGTGTCGCCGATGCAGGCATTGCGGAGATGGCCCACGTGGGCCGCCTTGTTGGGGTTGACCTGGGTGTGCTCGACGATGGTCTTGCCGGCCCGCTCCCGGGCCGGCGCCAGCAGACGCTCGTCCGCGGGCGCCAGCGCCTCGGCGATCACGGCGGGGGCATAGGTGGCGTCGTCGAGACGGAGGTTCACGTAGCCGGGGCCGCTCACGGTCACCAGGGCGACGTGGGGGATCCCGGCCGCGGTCACCGCCTCGGCGAGCTCGGCAGCGATCACGATCGGCGGCCGGCGGAGGTGGCGGGCGAGCCGCTGCGCCACCGGCGACGAGAGGTCCCCGGCGGTGGGCTCTCCCGACGGCTCCACGCCGATGTCCACCCCGTCGGGGGCTCCCAGTGCGGCCGCCGCTCGGGCCAGGGCGTGGGCGAACTCGGACGCCAGATCGGGCATGGCCGGCGATCGTAGCACCGGGGCCCACCCGCGGCGCGGCGGTCCGGGAACGGTGGCGAGTCCTCAGCCCGGGCCCGCCGCCGGGACATTGGCAGCCGTACCCGCCGGCCGTAGACTCCCTCCTGTGCCGATCGCCCGCTCCGGTCGACCGCCGGCGGAGGTCGTCGGCCACCCCATCGCCCTCATCGATCGGGTCGGGGCCGAGGCGCACCGCCGGATCGCGCACCACCTCGCCGCCCGCGGCGTGGGGTTGTCCCTGTACGCGATCCTGACCTGGCTCGACCGCCACGGCCCCCGCTGCCAGCGAGAGCTGGGCGAGGCACTGGGGCTGGATCCCGGCGACCTGGTCCGGCTGCTCGACCAGCTGGAGCACCGGGACCTGGTCCGGCGCGACCCGGACCTCGACGACCGCCGCCGCCACCGGATCACCCTGACCCGGGCCGGACGGTCCGAGCGGCGGCGCTGCCACCAGGCCGTGGTCGCCGCGGAGGACGAGTGGCTCGGCGCGCTGAGTGGCGCCGAACGCGAGGCCCTGACCACGGTGCTGGTCCGGCTGACGGGGGGCACGGCGTCGAGGGTCACCCGCCGGCGGGCGGATCGGCCCTCCGGATCCGAGCGGGAGACCGCCACCGCCTCGGCCTGAACCCGGAAGAGCCCCGGCCCCCGTCGGTTGCCAAACGGGCCCGATACGGGTATACTATTCACAAATACGTACGGCACCACCGGATCGGCCCCCCGGGGGCCGCACCCGCCGGGCACCGACCCATGCAGTCCTCCACCCCGACCCCGATCGTCAGCGGATCCCGCATGCGCGGGCGTCTCCGTGCGGTGGAGAGCCGCGTCCAGAGGGTCCGCTCGAGCCTCTCGGCCCCGGTGAGGGATCTCCGGCTGGCCCCCTACACGGCCCGGTCCGACGTGCCCGACCCCGGCCCAGCTGGCTGACCCCGGCGCACGTGTGACTTCCGGCTGACGCGCGACCGTCGCGCCGTCACCGGAGAGCGCTCGAGCGGCGGCTGACCCGACAGGGCAGCCGCCCCGACGCCACCCACACCGGCCGGGGTCCCGGTCCTCCGCGCCGGGCGCCCTCGCGCCCGGCGGGCGGGGGACCGGTGCCCGCACCCCCGCCTCCCGACCCCCTCTCCGTGAATCACCCAAGGTGCCCCATGACCTCCCCGTGGTCGACCCCTCGTTCCGACCGCGGTGCCTCCGTGGGCAGCCGCGGCGGCTTCGGGCTGCTCGGGTTGATGACGGCGGTCGCCGTCGAATGGGCCGGCGCGACCGCGATCCTGCCGATCCTGCCCCTCCTCCTCCGCCACCGCGGGGTCCCGGTGGGGATGGTGGGCATCACCATGGCCGCCTTCCTGGGGGCCAGCTTCCTCACCCAGTACCCGCTCGGACGGGTCGCCGACCGGATCGGTCGGGGGCGGCTGCTCCAGGCCAGCCTCTGGCTCTACGCGCTGGCGACCCTCGGGTTCCTGCTCGGCGGCTCGCCCCTGCTGGCCGTCCTGCTGCGGTCCCTGCAGGGCGTGGCCGCGGGCGGCGCCGACGTCGCCGCCCAGGCGCTGGTGGTGGACCTCGTCCCCGCCCGCCGCCACGGGCGCGCGTACGCGAAGCTGTCGGCCGCCCAGATGGGCGGGATGGTGGTCGGGCCGATCGCCGGCAGCCTCCTGGCCGGCGTCGCGGTGAGCCTGGTCTTCATCGTGGGGGCGGCGGCCGCCGTGGCGGCGGCCCTGGTCCTGCACGCGACCCTGCCCCACCGCCGCCGGGCGCGGGCGCGGTCCGCGCCGGCAGCGGCGTGGGCACCCGACTGGAGGCTCCTCCGCGGGGTGCTGGCGGTCGGCGCAGGGGGCGGGCTCCTGCTCGGCGTCTACGAGGCCGACTGGACCCTCCTCATGCACAGCCGGGGCGCGAGCGGGTGGGAGATCGGGATCTCCTTCGCGCTCTACGCCCTCCCGCTGGTCCTTCTGAGCGGGCCGGCCGGGTGGCTGGCCGACCACGGCCACCGGCGCTGGCTGGCCGGAAGCGCGCTGGCCGCGGCCGCCGGCTGCGCCGCCGTCTACCCGTTCCTGCCGTCGGCAGCGCTCCTGATCGCGTTCAGCGCGGTGGAGGCGACCCTCTCGGCGGCCGGCTATCCCGCCACCCTCTCGCTGCTGGCGCGCGCCGTCGGCCCCGGCGCGGCCGGTCGCGGCCAGGGCCTGTACGCCAGCGTGCAGACGGGGGCGGCCGCGGTCGGCGCGGCGGTGGGCGGGTTCCTCTTCGCGGTCGGCGACGTGGTCCCGTTCGTGGTCAGCGGCGCACTCGCCCTCGGCGCGGTCGCGCTCCTGCCCTGGCTCTGGCGCGGGCTGGGAGCGGACCGCCGCGCGCCGGCGGCGGAGGGGGCGACCGCTCCGACCGCCGTGGCCGTCGGAGAGCGCGCGGCCCGACCGCTCCCGGGCAGGGTGCCCTCGGGCCACGGCCGCCGCTGCGGCTGCCCGTCCGGCCGGTCCCGGAGCCGCCGGGTGCCGGCTCGGGCGGCCCCCCGGGCTACGCTGATTCCTCGACCATGACCGGGAAGGGCAGCGCGATCGGCTCGCCCGCGACCGGGCGGCGACGCCGCGGGTCGAAGCGGTCGAGGCCGAGGTCGCCGACGTCGACGACGTCGGTGTGGCCGCGCAGCGCGAGGTCCGCCCCGGCCCGGGCCACCGCCGGACCCCACATCATGCCGTGGCCGCCGGGAGCGGCGATGGTGAGGCCCGCCACCGGCCGGCCGCGGTCGTCCAGCCCCGGGCCGAGGATCGGCAGGTGGTCAGCGGTGTAGTCGATCGTGGCCGCCCAGACCTTGCGAAGCTCCAGTCCGCGGGTGACCGGCACCCACCCGGCCAGGCGGCGGCGCATCCGGTCGAGGTACCGCCAGTCGACCGCGGTGGCCGGCCCCGGCGCCTCCTGGGGATTGCTCATCCCGAACAGGAGACCGCCCTCCTCCTCCCGCCAGTAGAGCCCCCGGGCGAGGTCGTACACCATCGTCTGGGGCCCCTCCGCGAAGGCGGGGTGGGGCGCCGTCACCGCCACCTGGTGGCGGACGCCACCGACAGGGATGCGCTGACCGCAGCGGCGGCCGAGCTCGGCCAGCTGGGGACCGCCGGTGAGCAGGACGCGCTGGGTGGCGATCGTCCCCCGGGGAGTTGTGACCCCGGTGACGCGTGACCCGGCGTCGCCGGCCTCGGTGCGCAGGCCGACCAGCTCGGTGCGCTCCAGGACCCGGACGCCCGTTCGCGCCATCGCCAGGGTGTACGCCCTCACGTTGCGGACCGGGTCGATGCATCCGTCGCCGGCGTGGTAGGTGCCTCCCCGGTGACCGCTCGGCGCCAGCAGCGGGACCGCCCGGCTGGCCTCCTCCGGGTCGAGCCAGCGAACGTCCAGCCCCAGCTCCCGCTGGACCGCCGCCCGGGCCCGGCCCTCACGGACGTCGCGGGCCCGGGTGGCCAGGAGCAGGTAGCCGAGGGGACGGAAGCCGGAATCGGTGCCGAGGCCGGCGGACTGGCCGGCATAGAAGTCGATCGACCAGCGCCCCAGCGCGGTCGCCACCGCGGTGCCGGCCTGCGCCCGCACCATCCCGGCGGCACGGCTGCTGGCCCCCTGGCCGACCAGCCCGCGCTCCACCACCACCACCCGCGCGGTGCCGTCGGCGGCGGCGAAGTGGGCGGCCCAGCCGCCGATGGTGCCGGCCCCCACCACGACCAGGTCGGCCTCGGCGGGGAGGGTCACGGGGCGGCGCGACGGCGCCGGAGCCGCCTCCGCCGCGGCCACAGCCGAGTTGCGGCGCCCGCGACCGGTGGCATAGAATTGCCCACAATACGTAGCCGCTCATCCACTGTCAAGGGGCGACGATCGAGCGTATCGCGACGGGCTGACGAGATCTGGCCCGTCGACCACGCGGGACGGCTCCCGTCACCGACGCCCCGGGCGTGCGCGCCGCACACAACTCGCGGCTGCCGCGCCCCGGTCTGACCAGACCGGCCCCGCGAGCGCTGGGCGCGCCGACACCAGAGCGTCCCGCACACGAGGGCGGATCATGGCGATTCCCTACGACGCCATCGTCATCGGCGGGGGTCACAACGGCCTGGTCGCGGGCGCCTATCTGGCGCGCGCCGGACGGCGCACGGTGGTGCTGGAGGCTCGTCCCAAGACCGGGGGCGCCGCCGACACCAGCGCCCCCTGGCCGGACCACCCCGACATCAGGGTCACCACCTATTCCTACGTGATGAGCCTGATGCCGTCGACCATCATCCACGACCTGCAGCTGGAGCGGCACGGCTACCGGGTCTTCCCGATGGGGCCCTACTACCAGGCCTGGCCCGACGGCCGCTCGCTCAAGCTCTACGCGGACAACGCCCGGACCAACCACGATGCGATCGCGCGCTTCTCCGCCGCCGACGCGCGCGCGATGCCGCGCTGGGACGCTTGGCTGGCGCGCCTCGCCAAGGTGATGGGGCCCTTGCTGATGAGCGTCCCGCCCCGATTGGGCTCGACCCGGCCCCGCGACCTGCGCGACCAGGCCCAGCTGGCCTGGCGTCTGCGCGGCCTCGACCCGGGGGCGGTGGGCGACCTCACCCGCCTGTTCACGATGAGCATCACCGACCTGCTCGACGACTGGTTCGAGTCCGAGGAGGTGAAGGCATCGCTGGCGGTGAACGGCGTGATCGGCACCTGGGCGGGCCCCGACGAGCCCGGCACCGCCTACGTGATGGCGCATCACTCGATCGGCGACGTCGGCGACGGCCACCTCGGCAGCTGGGGCTTCCCCGAGGGGGGGATGGGTGCGGTCAGCGACGCCTGCCGCCGTGCCGCGGAGGCCTTCGGGGCCGAGGTCCGCACCGACGCCCGGGTGACCACGGTCCTCACCCGGAACGGCGCCGCCGTCGGCGTCGTCCTCGATGGCGGCGAGGAGCTGCAGGCTCCGGTGGTGGTGAGCTGCATCCATCCCAAGACCATGTTCGAGCAGCTCGTCCCCGCCCACGAGCTGCCGGACGGCTTCCGTCGCGCCATCGCCACCTGGAAGAGCCGAAGCGGCGTGGTCAAGATCAATCTCGCCCTCGCCGAGCTGCCTGACTTCACCGCTGACCCCGGGCGCCAGGTCCAGGACCATCACACCGGGTCGGTGGAGCTGTGCTTCTCGCCCGCGTACGCGGAGCGCGCCTTCCAGGACGCCCGCGAGGGCCGTCCGGCGGCGCGGCCGTTCGTCGACGGCGTGATCCCCACCGTGTTCGATCGCACCCTCGCCCCCGAGGGCGTCCATGTGTTCTCGATGTTCACCCAGTGGGTGCCCCACACCTGGACGCAGCAGCCGCACCGGGAGGAGCTGGAGGCGTACGCGGACCGGATCATCGACCTCTACACCGAGCTGGCCCCCAATCTCAAGGGTGCGATCATCGCCCGCCAGGTGATCGGCCCCCACGACATGGAGCAGGAGCTGGGCCTCATCGGCGGCAACATCTTCCATGGCGAGCTGTCGCTGGACCAGCTCTTCCACATGCGGCCGGCCCCCGGCTACGCCGACTTCCGCACCCCGCTGCGCGGCCTCTACCACGCCAGCTCGGCGACCCACGGCGGCGGCGGCGTCTGCGGCATCCCGGCCGCGCTGGCGGTGCGTCAGATCGAGAGGGACCAGCGCCGTGAGCGCTGGCGCCGGCGGATCCTGCGACGCGGCGACCCCGATCCCGACCTGGGCGCCTGAGCCGAGCCCTCGGCATGGCGGGTGGGGCCGACGACGCGCTCACGGCCATGCTCGAGCCCCACGCGGTGGCGGTGGTCGGGGCCAGCGACGTCCCCGGGTCGTTCGGCTGGCAGATGATGACCCAGCTGCTCGAGGGCGGATTCCACGGGCGCGTGTACCCAGTCCACCCGACCCGGACCGCGGTGATGGGCCACGCCTGTCACGCCAGCCTCGACGCGGTGCCGGAGCCGGTCGACCTCGCCATCCTCGGCGTCCCCAACCGCCTGCTCGAGCCCCAGCTGCGGATGGCCGCCGACCGGGGCGCCCGCAGCGCCGCCATCTTCGCCAGCGGACATGAGGACTCCCGCGCCGGCGTCCCGGCGCTGATCGATCGCCTCCGGACGATCGCGCGCGACGCGGGGATGGCCGTCTGCGGCGTCAACGGGATGGGGTTCGTCCACGTGGAGGCAGGCGTGCGCGCCTGCGGCTTCCACGAGCCGCTGGACCTCGTCCCCGGACCGGTGACATTCCTCACCCACTCCGGCTCCGCCTTCTCCGCCCTCCTCCACAACCGCCGTCGCCTCCGCTTCAACCTCGCCGTCTCCTGCGGGCAGGAGCTGGTCACCACCATGGCCGACTACCTCGCCTGGTCGCTCGGCCGCGCGTCGACCCGGGTGGTGGCGCTCTTCCTGGAGACGGTGCGCGATCCCTCGCGCTTCCGCCAGGCCCTCGACCTGGCCGCCCGCCGGGAGGTGCCGGTGGTGGCGCTCAAGGTGGGGCGCGAAGCCCTCGCCCAGGAGATGGTGACCGCCCACTCCGGCGCGCTGGCCGGTGCCGACGGCGTGTTCGACGCGCTCTGCGACGCCCACGGGGTGCTCCGGGTCGACTCCCTCGACGCGATGCTGGACACGGTGGAGCTGCTCGCCGCGGGTCGGCGGGCCGGGCCCGGCGGTCTGGCGGCGGTGCACGACTCCGGCGGCGAGCGGGCGATGCTGATCGACGCCGCCGCCCGGGTCGACGTCCCCTTCGCGTCGATCAGCGACACCACCCGCGCCCGCCTGGCGGCGGTGCTGGAGCCGGGCCTGCCGGCGGTGAACCCGCTCGACGCGTGGGGCACCGGCAACGCCGCCGACACCCTCTACCAGGAGTGCTGCACGATCCTCCTCGACGATCCCGCCACCGCCCTGCTCGCCCTCGTCGTCGACCTCACCCACGAGCAGGACCCCAACCATGAGTACGCCGGCACCCTGCTCCGGGTGGCACCCACGACCGAGCGGCCGGTTGCGCTCCTCAGCAACTGCGCCAGCGCCATCGACCCGGTCGCGGCCGCGCGGCTGCGGGAGGCGGGGATCCCGGTCCTGGAGGGGACGGTGAGCGGACTCACCGCCCTGCGCGCCGCCCTCGCGTGGCGCGACTGGCTCGGGCGGCCGCCGGTCGCGCCGTCCCCGCCGGTGGCGCTGGCGGTGCGGGCCCGCTGGCGGGAGCGGCTCACCGACGGGACGGGGTGGGACGAGGCGGCGGCGCTGAGGCTCCTCGCTGACTACGGGGTGCCCGCCGTCGGACACGAGGTGGTGGACTCGGCGGCCGCCGCGGTCGCCGCCGCGGGGCGGCTGGGCTGGCCGGTCGCCTGCAAGACCGCGGCCCCGGGCGCGCTCCACAAGTCCGAGGTGGGGGGGGTCCACCTCGGCCTGGCCGGGGCCCGGGCGCTCACGCGCGCCTACCGCGACCTGGAGACACGGTTGGGCCCCCGCGTGCTGGTGGCCCGGATGGCGGGGCCCGGGGTCGAGCTCCACCTGGGACTCGTCCGCGACCCCCAGTTCGGTCCCGCGGTGCTGGTGGCGGCGGGCGGGGTCCTGGTCGAGCTCCTCCAGGACCGCCAGCTGGCGCTGCCCCCGGTGGACCCGGACAGGGTGCGCCGGCTGCTCGACCGGCTCCGCATCCGACCCCTGCTGGGCGGCGTGCGGGGGCGGCCCCCGGCCGATGTCGGCGCCGTCGCCCTCGCCGTCAGCCGGCTCGGCGTCCTCGCCTCTGACCTGGGCGACCTGATCGCCGCGCTCGACGTCAATCCGCTCGTCGCCGGCCCCTCGGGCTGTCTCGCGGTCGATGCCCTGGTGGTGCCGGAGGGGACGGCAGTCGGCGGGCCCCGCTGAGGCGAACGGGCCCCGCACCTGCCCCGGGGGGTGCCCGGGACCCTCGGTCCGACCGCTTCCAGAGACGGCACACTGCGGACCGCAGTGTGCGGACCGCAGTGTGCGGTCCGCGATCTGCGGTCTCCGTCTGCTCATGAGGGGCCCAACCCGTTCCTGTCCGGCAGTCCGGTCCGCGGGGAGCGCTCCGGCGACCGCGAGAGGGAGGTCGCCTGGCTGGTGCGCCGGCTCCTCGACGGGCAGAACGCCTTTGTCATCTCCCCGCGCCGCTACGGCAAGTCCTCCCTCCTGATCCGGGCGGCGGAGACAGCGCGCACGGGCGGCGCGGCCTGCCCGGGGTCCGGCCCCAGCTCCAGCACGACGGCTGGACGTACTCGCTGGAGCTCACCCCTCCGACAGCGACTTCGTCGAGAAGATCCGCCGGCCGGTCGAGCTGCTGGCCCGCGCCGCTCGGTCCCGGCACCCCGTCGCCCTCATCCTTGACGAGTTCCAGCAGGTGGCCGAGATCGACGACGCCCTGGGCGGCGCCTTCACGGCGATCACCGATGACCTCCCCGAGGTATCCCTCGGGTTCTGCGGTTCGCGCCGGCACATGATGGAGCGATTGTTCGTGGGGGTCGCCGCCCCCCTGCAGAACGTCGGCGACCTCCTCGCCCTGCCGGTGATCAACCAGGACGCGATGGCGGCCTTCCTGGTTCGGGAGGACCCGGTGATCGACATCCCGCAGGTGCAGCGCGCCCTGGTGGACGGGCTCGTCGCCCAGCGCGGCGCGCTGGCCGACCGCTTCGATGGATACAGGCCCAGCCAGAAGCAGCTCGTGGACGCCCTCGCCGGCCATCCCACTCGGGAGCCGGACTCCAAGCCGTTCCTGGAGCGAGCCGACCTGGCCAAATCCAGCGCCCAGCGCGCCCGCCGTCAGCTGGAGGACCGCGGGCAGATCATCGACGACGAGCGGGTGGGCGGGCGCCTGCAGGATCCGTCCTTCGAACGCCACCTGCTGGTCGGTCGGCCCCTCGAGCTGGGCGAGCCGCTGGACCCGGACACGGTGGCGCCGGTCTGCGCCGGTCGCGCGCGCGACCGGCGCTGGCCGCTCATCCGCGCCGGAGCGTCCAGCTCTGGGGCGTGATCTCGTACCGGATCGCCGGCTGCGGAATCGCCCCCTGGAGCTGGCGGCTGATCTCGGAGAGCTGCAGGGCCGGGGTGGGAGCCCAGAGGACCGGGACCTGCTGGGCCACCCAGTTCTCGTAGGTGACCATCGTCTGGGCCCCGGGCTGGGAGTGGGTGTCGGCGATGTACCGGTCCGTGGTCGCGTTGCAGTAGTCGCCGGGGTTGGAGCTGGCGCCGCAGGCAAAGATCTCGCCGCCCGACGGATAGTAGTCGATCGAGTAGCCCCATCCGCCGCCCCAGTTGAGGAAGTCCCACCGGCACCCGGACCCGGTGCTCCGATCACAGGGGGTTGCATCGGCGATCACCGTGCTGGCAGGAGCCACCGACAGGTTGATCTCGATGCCCACCGACGAGAATGCCGACTTCAGCGCCTGCATCTCCTCGGCCACCGTCACCACGCCGGCCGCATAGGTGAGGCTGAAGTCCAGCCGGGCGCCGGAGCGGATCCCGGATCCGCAGCGGGTGGGGGCCGATCCGGCACGGACGCAGACCGAGGCGCCGTTGGGGATCACCCGCCACCCGTGGGCCTGCAGCAGCCGCCGGGCGGCGGCGACGCTGTAGGGGTACGGGTTGTCGCGCTCGTAGCGGCTGACAAAGGGATTGGGAGGCGCGATCGGGACCGGACCGTAGGTGGGAGCGGCGAACCCCTTGAAGATGTCCTTGATGTACTGCGGCTGATTCACCAGGTGCTGCATCGCCTGGCGCAGGTAGAGCTGCCGGAACATGGGCCCCGTCACCGGGTTGGTGAAGTTCATCGGGAAGTAGGTGATCCCCCAGAGGATCCAGGGATCCAGGCGGTATCCCTTGGCCGCCATCAGCGAGCGCTCGGGAAGGTCCTGGACGGGAAGGTAGCCGTAGTCGAGCGCACCCGAGCGGAGGGCGTCGAACTCGGCGGTGTCGTTGGTGAAGGGGACCTCGATCACCTTGGCGATCCGGGGACGGTCCGCGCCGTCGTAGCGGGGATTGGGGACGAAGACGGAGTAGCCGGTGGCGGGGTCAAAGGCCGACAGCCGCCAGGGACCGTCGACCACCTTCCAGAGGGGATTGCTGCTGTAGGTGGCGAGGTCCTTGGCCTGCGACACCAGGAAGTTGTAGACGGCGACGGCGCCCCCACGGGTCCGGTCGTAGTTGCCGACCGGGCCGCTCGCCGACGTCCGGTCCCAGGCATGCTGCGGCATCGGCGTGATCTGACTGAGCTCGTTGTAAAGCAGCCAGCCGTGGTTGTAGGCACGGTTGAAGGTGATCCGGAGTGTGGTCGCCGAGGGATAGGCGATGGCGCTGATGTTGTCGGGAAAGTCCCCCGGGACGTAGGCGCCCCAGTTGGTCTTATCGGCGATCAAGAGGTTCATCCAGAATTGGATGTCCCGGGTGGTGAGGGGGTGGCCATCGGACCAGACGAGGTGCTTGAGCGTGATCGTGACGGTGCGGCCCCGATTGGAAAAGACCGGCGGCCCGGCCGCGCTCCGCGTGTAGTTGATCACCGGCTGGCCGTGCTTGCCGAACCAGTAGAGGGGCGGGAACATCAGTCCCTGGAACATGTGGATGTTGTTGCCGGAGTAGTAGGCGAGCGAGTAGAGGGGGAAGATGAAGTTGGGCGCGGCCCCGGGAGCCTGCGCGTAGGTCACGGTGCCACGGTACGCGGTCCGTCGCGACACCGCCGCGGTCGACCCGCACCCGGCCAGGATCAGCCCGGCGACGGCCGCCAGGAGCACGGCGATCCGCCCGCGTCGATCCCCTGCGCTCATCGTCACCGACCTCCTCGTGTGCGGTTGGCTCTCACGGTCGCGCCGGCGCCCGGACGATCGACTCCTCCGGCTGCATCACCGGCAGCTCCGCCGCGACCGTGTCCGGGTACTTGAGCCCGGACCCGGTATTGATGAGCAGCACCTGCTCGTCACCCTTGAGCCAGCCGGAGTGGCGCAGGGCTCGGGCCGCGGCCACGGTCGCCCCCCCCTCGGGGCAGATGAACCGGCCCTCGCGCCGACCGATCGCGGCCTGGCCGCGGAGGATGGCGTCGTCGTCGACCGCCACGGCACAGCCGCGACTCTGTCTCAGGACGTCCAGGATCTGGACGTCGCCGATCGCCTTCGGCACCGTGATGCCGAACGCGATCGTTCGCGCCCGCGGCCAGGGCTCGGACTCGGCCAGACCGCGGTCGAAGGCGCGGACGATGGGGGCGCAGCCGGATGCCTGCACCGCCACCATCCGCGGCAGGGGCCCGGTCAACCAGCCCAGCTCCCGGAGCTCGGCCGCCGCCTTCCAGATCCCGAGCAGCCCGACCCCGCCCCCGGTGGGGTAGATGATGACGTCGGGCGCGCGCCAGCCGAGCTGCTCGAAGATCTCCAGTCCGAGGGTCTTCTTGCCCTCCAGGCGGTACGGCTCCTTCAGGGTGGAGGCGTCGAAGGCGTCGCCCGCGGCCACGGTCCGGGCGACGATGGCGCCGGCGTCGCCGATCAGGCCGTCGACGAGATGGAGCTCGGCCCCGGTCACGATGCACTCGGCGCGGTTGATGAGGGGTGCGTCGGCCGGCATCACGATGACGCACCCCATCCGCGCCCGCGCGGCGTAGGCGGCCCACGCGGCCCCGGCGTTGCCGTTGGTGGGCATCGCGATCCGGTCGATGCCGAGCTCACGCGCGCGGCTGACCCCGACCGCCGCGCCGCGAGCCTTGAAGGTCCCAGTGGGAAGCGGGGCCTCGTCCTTGACCGCAAGCCGCGCCAGGCCGAGCTCGCGGCCGAGCTCCGGCAGTGCCACCAGCGGCGTCATCGGCTCGCCCAGGCTCACGATCGCCTCCTCGCGCCGGACCGGCAGCAGCTCGTGGTAGCGCCAGAGGTCGGGGGGCCGGCTGGTGAGGGCGTCGCGGGAGAGCGCGGCTCCCAGGCCGGCGAGATCGTAGCGGGCGAGCAGCGGCGAGCCGCAGTCGCAGAGGTTGTGGCGCGCCTCCGCCGCGTGGGTCGCCGCGCAGCGGGGACAGGCGAGGTGGTCGAGGAAGCTGTGGCGAGCGCTCACGGCACTCCGTGCGGGGGGGCGGCGGCGTCGCCGCCGTGCCGCTCGAGGAGGTCGCGCAGACGCCGTCGGCCCGAGGGGCTGAGGCTTCCGCTGGCGAGCAGATTTGCCGCGACCGAGCGCAGGTGCTCCCGCGACGCGGCCGCGGCGAGGACGGCGTCTCCCGCCGCCACCGCATCGAAGATCCGGCGGTGGTGGCCGGCCCAGAGCCGGGGCAGGGCCCCGTCCGACCAGGCGCGATCGCGGGCCGGCTGCCAGAACGGGGACACCGCCGGGGGCAGAAGCCGGACCGCCTGCTCCCGCAGGATGGGGTTGCGGCAGATCGCCAGCACCGCGGCGTGCACCCGCAGGTCGCTCTCCGGGTGGAGCACGTCGTCGTCGATCGCCACCCCCATGCCGCCCACCAGCGCGGCCGCCGCGTCGAGGGCGCGCAGGTCGGGGTCCCGGGCGGCGAGACCGACCACCTCCGGTTCCAGCACCAGGCGCGCCTCCAGGCTCGCGAGGGGGTCCGCCGATGTCCGGGCCGACGGGCCGGCAACGGGGGGCGGGTCCGCCGCCACCACCACCGTCGCGGCCCCGCGACGCGACTCGACGTACCCCGCGAACTGGAGCGCGCTGAGCGCCTCCCGCACTGACGGCCGGCTGACCTCGCACAGGGTTGCCATCTCCTGCTCGCTGGGGAGCGTGCACCCGATCGGGAACCTGCCGTCCCGGATCCCGACCAGGATCTGGTCGACCACCCGGCGGGCCACCGGGGCTCCTCGGTCGATGGCCGCGAGCGGCCGCACCGCCACGGATGAGACCTCCCTCAGGGTGGGCGTGCCCGCGTTATAGGGCAGCGGGGGCATGTTGTCAAGCAACCAGTCATGCCCATCGGGCGCGGCCGCTCCGCCCCCGGTCCGGCCCGCGCGTGGGATGATGGCGGCGGGCCGCCCCGACGCCGCCGACCCGGCTCGCGGATCTCGGCGACGGCCACGGGGAGGTCGTGATGGAGGGACGCGGATGAGCTTCCTGGACCGGGCCAAGCAGCAGGCGTCGGAGCTCCGGGGACGCGCCGAGGACAAGGTCCAGGACCTGGCCGCCCGGCGCAAGGCGGATGACCTTCTGGGCCAGCTCGGGCGGCTGGCCTACGCCGAGCAGACCGGGCGCGGCACCGCCGACGCGGCCGCCGCCGAGCGCATCGTCACTGAGCTCCGCGCCCTGGAATCGAGCGGGACCCAGGTCCTCGGGGCGTAGCCGGCACCGCGACCTCCGACCATCGCGGCGCGGGCGAGCGCAGCCGCCGGTGCCCGCGCCCGGCTACCGCGACAGGCGCCAGGCCTCCGGGTAGATCTGACCGTAGAGGTCCTGGGGGGTCACCCCGTGGAGCCGATTGCTGATCACCGAGATCTGCAGGGGCGTGACCGGGGTCCAGAGCACCGGCAGGGCGGTGCGCACGTAGGCCTCGTACTGGTGGAGGGCCGCCAGCCCTCCGCTGTGGGTGGCCGCGATCGCCTGCGCCATCTGGGGTTGATTGAACCCGCCCGAGTAGTACTGCCCGGCCCCCCAGATCGCGCCGCCGGTCGGATAGTTCTCGGTGGTGCCGTAATCCCAGCCGCCCGGGTACCAGTAGACGAGGTCCCAGTTGCAGGGCGGCGACTGGGGGCAGATCCCGTTGAGGGTGAGGATACTGGCCGCCGACACCGAGCGCAGGTTGAGCTGGATGCCCGCGCCCAGGGCGCTGGAGCGGATCGCCTCCGCCTCGTTGACGGTGTTGATCGTCCCGGCCTGGTACAGGAACGTGAGGCTGAGCTGGGTTCCCCGGGCGATCCCCGGGCCGCACTCGCCGGCCCCGGAGCCGGGGTGCCGGCAGCTGTCCACCCCGTTGGGGCGGACCGACCAGCCGTGGCGGCGGAGCAGGCCCGCCGCCGCGGGGATGCTGTACGGATAGGGGTCCTGACGCTCCGCCGGGATCGCCAGCTGTGAGCTGATGTCGTTGGGAACCGGGCCGTAGGTCTGGACCCCGTAGCCGTGGAGGATGTCCCTGATGTAGGCGGGCTCGTCGATCAGATGCTGGAGCGCCTGGCGGACGTAGAGCTGGCCCATGATCGCCTTGGTGTGGGGGTTGGTGAAGTCGAGCTCGATGAAGCTCACCGCGTACCACCACCAGGGCACGATGTGGTAGCCGTGATGGGTGAAGTAGCTCGCCTGGCTGATGTCGCTGAAGGGCAGGTACCCGTAGTCGACCGCGCCGGCGCGGAGCGCGTCGAACTCGGCGGTGCCACTGGTGAACGGAATCTCCTCGATCTTGGCGATCGTCGGCTTGACCGGCCCCGAGTAGGCGGGATTGGGCACCAGCGAGAGGTACCCGGTCGCCGCGATGAACGACTTCAGCCGCCAGGGGCCGTCGACCACCCTCCAGAGCGGGTTGGTGTCATAGGTGCCGACCTGGCTGGATTGCGCGGAGAGGAACTTGTACACCCGGACCGCGCCCGATGGGGTCATGTCGGCATTGCCGACCGCGCCCGACAGAGAGGTGCGGTCCCAGGCGTGCTGCGGGAGCGGGGTGAGGTAGTCGAGCTCGTTCCAGAGCAGCCAGGTCCGACCGTAGACACGGTTGAAGGTGACCCGGAACCGGCTCGGGGAGAGGATGGTGAAGCTGGTGACGTTGTCGGGGAAGCCGCCCACGTGATAGGAGGGCACGCTCGCCTTGTTGGCCCGGATCAGGTTGTAGTCGAAGAGAAGGTCTCGGGTGGTGACCAGATGCCCATCCGACCAGCGGTAGGGTTTCAGCGTGATCGTGGCGGTCCGGCCGCCATCGGAGAAGACCGTCGACTGGGCCAGGCTGAGGCTCTGGTCGAGGCCGGGCCTGCCGCTCACCCCGAACCAGTAGAGCGGACGCCAGAGGAGGGCCTCCAGCCAGTAGAAGTTCTGGAAGTAGTCGGCCGCCGAGGTGTAGAGGGGGAAGATGTAGTCTGCCGACGACCCCGGCAGGACCGCGACCCGCACCACCCCGGACGGCCCGGCATGCCCGGTGGCGGCGGACCGGGCGGTCCCACCGGCCCCGACCTGGCCGCAGGCGGCGAGGCCGAGGGCGAGCAGGGCCAGCCCGGCCGCGAGCCGCGGGCGGCGCCGGGCTGGTTCCCGGGTGACTGGGTCCCGGATGAGGTGGGTCCCCGCCGTGCCGGGGGGAGGCGCCTGGGTCCTCGGCTGGAACATCGCGCAACCTCATCTGCCGACCGTCTCGGGCTCTTTGGATCCTGAGCGGCCGTTCAAGATCTGCGGGATGAGGGTAGGGCGGGCGCGTCCGGAGGTCAAGCGGTGGGGCGGGGCACGATCACAGCTCGGTCGGGCCCAGAGGCTTCGAAGCGACGGTGTGCGAACGTCCGCTCGCGCACCGGCGCACGGCGCAGGCGGGCGATGGCCGCATCGGCGAGGTCGCGGGTGATCGCCCGGCGCCAGCGGAGCTCGTGGAGCCCCGAGACGACCTCCGACCACCACAGCGGGGGCGCGCTGAGATCATCCGCGAGCGGCCGGAAGCCGTCGGCAGTGAGGCACGCCTGGACGCCATCGCTGGCGTCGAGGACCAGCACGTCAGTGCCCGCGGCGGGAGGAGCGGATCACCGCCACCACGTCCGGCATCGGCTCCCCGGTCGAGGTCCGGGCGAGGAAGGTCGGCACCGGCAGCACCTGCGCCTGGACCGCGGCGAGGTCGTGGTCCTCGACCACATGCTGGGTTCCCACCTTGTGGGCGGGCATCAGTGCGCCCCGAGCCGCTCGGCCAGGGTCCGCCCGGTGGGGGCGCGCCCCGACCGCTCCGCCCGCTGATCGGCCTGGGCGAGCCCCCACTGGGTGTAGCGGATGCCGAGCCAGCGCAGGGGCTCGGGCTCCCAGTCAGGCGACCGATGCCCGACCATCGGCAGCCGCACCAGCTCCGAGTCGGTCTGGGTGAGGAGGTCGGTGAGGACGCGGCCCGCGAGGTTGGCCGTCGCGACCCCCTGGCCGCCGTAGCCGCGGGCGCTGGCGATGCCGGTGGCGCGGTCCAGCGACATCGTCGGCATCCAGTCGCGGCTCACGCCGAGGGGCCCGCCCCAGGCGTGGGTGAAGCGCACCCCCCGGAGCTCCGGGAACCACTCCCGCGCCATCCGCCGGAGCATCGCGTGGGTCTGGGGGTGGTGGTCGAATCCGTCAGTGATCCGCGAGCCGAGGTGGTACGGCGCCCCGCGACCGCCGAAGCAGATCCGCCCGTCCGCAGTGCGGCAGAGGTAGTCGATCGAGAGCCGGGTGGACGCGACCCCCTCCCGGCCCTCCCAGCCGATCGACGCCCAGCGCCCGGGATCGAGCGGCTCGGTGGCGACGATGAGCGAGTAGACGGGGATCAGCTGGCGGTGCCACCGGCGCAGGCGGGTGAGGTACGCCTCACCGGCGAGGACGACGTGGTCGGCGCGGACGACCGCCCGCGGCGTCACCAGCTGCGGCCCCGGGCCGGGGACGACGTCGACGACGGGCGTCTCCTCATGGATCACCCCGCCGAGGCGCTCGACCGCTCGCGCCAGCCCGCGCACCAGCCGCCCGGGGTGGAGGACAGCGCAGTCCGGGCTGCGGAGGGCCGCGACGGCTCCCGCGATGCGCACCCGGGCGCGGGTCTCCTCGGCGTCGAGGAGACGCCATCCGTCGGCGATGCCGAGCGCCGTCGCGGTCGCGAGCGACCGGTGCAGGGCGGGCACCTGACCAGCCCCCCGAGCCACCCTGAGGACCCCTCCCTTGACGGCCTCGATCGCGATCCGCTCGTCGGCGGCAACCCGCAGGACCTCGTCGACCGTCGTCGTCATGGCACGGTGCAGCGCGACCGCCGCCGCCGGGCCGACCCGGCGCGCCATCGCACCGGGTGACACGGCGAAGCCGGCCGAGCACCAGCCGCCATTGCGGCCGGATGCCCCGAACCCGGCCACCCTCCGCTCGAGCACCACCACGCGCAGGCCGGGGGTCCGTCGCAGGAGGTAGTAGGCGGTCCAGAGGCCGGTGAGGCCGGCCCCCAGGATCGCCACCTCGGCGCGGGTGTCGATCACCAGCGGCGGTCGGGGGGTGAGGTCATCGCCGGAGGTCTCGAGCCAGAGGCTGCGGGAGCCGGGGGACGGGGATTCAGAGCCCATGCCGCCATTCTCGGGGGTCCCCACCTCTCCACCCCTCCCCGAGTCACGTCATCCCCTGGCCGGACCGTCTCCGGGCGGCCGACGGGCCGTCTGCAGTCGACGGCTGGCTGTGGTAATCTTGTAAGCATGACAACGAACCACGACGCGATTCACGGATGGCTCCTCGGCCGCATCCCGGGGGGATGGTTCACGGCCCCGGCGGAGATCACGGTGGACCGGGAGGAGATCCTGGTGGTGGGCCCGCTCGGCGAGCCCGAGCTGCCCCCGGACGCGAGCGACATCGCCGCCTCCGCCGC
This sequence comes from Candidatus Dormiibacterota bacterium, assembly GCA_027306655.1. Taxonomy (GTDB): domain Bacteria; phylum Chloroflexota; class Dormibacteria; order Aeolococcales; family Bog-877; genus DAHUZL01. The sequence continues at coordinate 22,591 of DAHUZL010000160.1, read as the reverse complement.
CCGGGAGGCCCGGGCCCGGCGCTTCCGAGAGGAGACGCGGGCCGCCCGCATCACCATCGCCGAGGAGGCGCGGCACCGGTTCGGCCTCCACGTCGCCTGGGGGGTGACGATCGCCGGCGAGCGCCAGCTGTTCACGACCCTCAGCGTCCCGGTCATGACCCGGCTCCGGATGGCGGAGCGGCAGGTCCTCGACACCCTGGTCGATGCCGGGGTGGCGCGCAGCCGCAGCCACGCACTGGCGTGGTGCGTGCGGCTGGTCGGGCGCCACCAGGGCGACTGGATCGAGAGCCTCCGCCAGGCCCTGACGGCGGTCGAGAGCGCCCGTGAGCAGGGGCCGAGCGACCCGCCGACCGGGAGCGGCCCCACCCCCTGACCGCCAGGTCCACCACCGCGGTCGAGGCGATGGGCGCTGGACAGTGCAGCGGACGCGGGCGGCACTCCTCGAGGGGCCCGCGCCGCGGCGTCAGTTCAGCGCGGCGTCGAGCGTGGCCTTGAGCGCGGACTTGGGCTTGTAGCCGACCAGCCGCTGCGCCTCACTGCCGTCCTTGAACAGGATGAGCGTGGGGATGCTCATCACCCCGAACTTGCCGGCGGTCTCCGGATTGGCATCGACGTCAAGCTTGGCGACCTTGATCCGATTGTCGTACTCGGTAGCTAGGTCGGCGACGATCGGCTCCAGCATCTTGCACGGCGGGCACCACTCCGCCCAGAAGTCGACCAGCACCGGCTGCTCCGCCTGCAGCACCTCGGACTGGAAGTCGGCGTCGCTGACGTGGGTGGGGTTGGCCATCTGGCCCTCCTGGAGTGCCGGAGCGGCTCAGCCGCTGGCGGGGGTGGTGGTGGCGACCCCGCCACCCGATGAGCCCGCCGAGCCCGCGCGGGTGCGGGCGCCCGTCCTGCCGGCTGGGGCGGGCGACGCCGTCGGGGCGGTCGGGCCGGGGGCGGGCGCGGGCGCCCCGACCGAGGTCGGGGTGGACTCGGCCGGCTTGGCCGCGGGCTCGGACGGTCTCGCGGCGGGGGTGCTCTCCGCCTTCCGCGAGTCGGTCTTGTAGAAGCCGCTGCCCTTGAAGACGATCCCGACCGGCATGACCACCCGCCGCACCGGCGCCTCGCAGACGGCGCACACCGAGAGCGGACGGTCGACGATGGGCTGGACCGCCTCGAACTCGTGGTCGGCCTCGCACCGGTACACGTACGTGGGCATCGCCATCACAGCGTACCCGAACGGGCCGGCGGGCAAACGCCGATCGCCGGGGGCGGGCCCCGCCAGCATGGGCCGGACTCGGCCGCCCATCGGTTCGCTTCCCAAGCCCCAGAGGGAGCCTGCGGTCGAGGCGGGGCGGGGCGTCGCGCCGCCTCCAGAGGCGCCGGGGAGGGGCGGCACGGGAGGTCCCTCGAAGGGGAGAAGACGCAAGGGCTGGCCACCAGAGCCGCCCGGACCCTTGCCCTCTCGATCCTCCCGCAGGCTTGTGGGCGCCCCGCGCCGTCGACGGCCGTGACGGCAGTCCAGGTGCCAATCCCGATCGAGCGGCCTCACCGGCCAGCGGAGGGGCGTAGGCCGCAGCCATCGGGCCGGGCGCCCCGCCGCGCTGGACGGCGCGCGGATGCCGGGGTCAGGACACCTCGAGGACTGCCGCACGTTCTTGGCCTCGGTCGCCGCCCGTTCCCTCTACCGGCCAGCCGATGGGGCGGGTGACGCATTCCAGCCCCAGGGGGCCGACCAGAAAGGTGTCCTCCACCTTGGCACCCCCGGAGAGGCTGGGATTCCACGCGAGCGCGTGACCGACCTCCACCGGGCAGTCCCACCAGCGGTTCGTCCGCTCGCGTGGCGCGAACTCGAACTCCCGGCTGGCGTAGCCGATTGGCCCGCCCTGATAGTGTTCCCGCCACGCTTGGGGTTCGCCGATGGCCGCGTACGCCCGCTCCAGCCCGTCGGTCGCCTGCCCGTACGTCGATCCCTCCTGGCACGCGTCGAGAACCGCAGCCTCAACGGCTCTGACCTGGGCCAACCGTCCTGCCAGCTTGGGGTCGATCCGTCCAGCGCAGGCCAGCCGGGTCGCCGCGACGTGCAGCCCGTCGCGGCGGGAGACGATCACCGCCATCACCAGCCGCGCCACGGGTATGTCAGCTGCGATCGGGTGCCGGAACCGCTCGACACGGTCGTCGCCGGAGACCAACGCCACGACGGTCTCGATTCCTCGTTGCTCGAGCTCCGCCACCATGCGCGCCTGGATCGCGCGGTCGACCTCCCCGGGCACCCACGCCGTGAGCGCGGTTTCGAGCGCACCGACCGTGTCCGCCCCCAGCGACCGGATCGCGTCCTGTGCCGCGACGGTGTGGGCCAGCCGCAATCGCACCAGTGCCTCCCCCACGTTGGCCCCGAATGCAGGGTGTCCATCAGTGGCGAGTGCCGCGGCAGGGTGGTCGAGGAAGAGCACAGCCGCATCCACGAACTGCGATGCGCCGTGCCACGGCACCGCCAGCAATTCGAAGCCGTGGCGCGCAGGATCCGAGTCCGCCTCCACTCGGTCGCGCTCTATGACCGTGGTGATGACCGCACAGCGATCGGAGGCGACCGCAATCCAGAGCAGGTCGGTGGCCGCACACCGGTCGATCGCGGGGTTCATCCCCCCGGTCGCCCAGGCCACCGCGGCCGGCTGAGTCAGCACAACCCCCGGCCAGCCGGTTGCGGCCAGCCAACCCCGAATCCGGCCCATGACCTCGGCGATGTGGGCGTGCCTCGACCCTCGGTCCACCATCAAACCTCCCCGCATTCCTCGGTCACCGCCGACCCATCGGCCGGGTGCCTCCGGCCGCGCTGGGCCGTGGCGCCAGCAGCCTCGGCACTCGCCTGGGCGGAACTCCTGCCCCCGACCGGTGCCCACCGCCCCCGACCACGGCGCCGGCTTCGGAACCCTCTGCCATCCCAACCTCCAGGCTCGGCGGTGCACTGCCAGCCAGCGGTCGGCCGGCCGGCCCGCACGTTCCGGTCAGCTCCCCCATCCGCCCCCCGCCGCGACAGCGGGGGACGATGGGCCCCCGCGCCGTGCCCTCGCTCAGGGGGACCACCCGATCTCCACCGACCCGGGCCACGTCCTCATAGCGCTCCTCCACCGCCGAAGCGGTGGGACGGTCGTCCCCGGACCCCGGCGGCGCACCAGAACAGGTCGCCCGCATGGGGCTCATCGCGGCGGGCTTGGGCCGAGAGCTCGTCGCTGGCGGTGGTGATGTAGAGCTCGTCAAGATGGTCGCCGCCAAAGGCCACGCTGGTGACGAGCGACACAGGCAAGGTGATGACTCGGTCCAGCCTGCCCCCTGGGGTGTAGCGACGCACCTGGCCGCCTCCCCACAGCGCCACCCACACACATCCTTCTCCGTCGAGGGCCATCCCATCTGGCATCCCCGGCCCGTCCAGCCGCACCACTCGCTGGCGCCGCCGCAGCCCTCCGGTCTCGGGGTCGATCGCGAAGCGATCCACCGACCGGGTCGGCGTGTCGATGTAGTAGAGGTAACGGCCGTCGTCTGTCCAGTCGAGACCATTGGAGCAAGCCACCTCGGTCCTCAGCACGGTTACGGCGAGGTCCGGACCAAGCCGATAAAGCGCTCCGCGTGATCGCTCATCGGACCGGTCCATCGTCCCCGCGCAGAATCCTCCCCATGGATCCACCTTGCCGTCGTTGAAGCGAACCGCGACGGTGTCCACGGTGAAGCCGGTCACGGCTTCCAACCGGCGGCCGTCGCGGTCGGCGGTGGCGAAGTTGCCTTCGAGTGCGAGGACCAGTCCACCGTCGGCCCGCAGGCCGACCGCCCCGACCGGCGAGCCGGTCTCGAAGCTGTCGTCGGTGCCGGAACGAGGGGAGAATCGATGTACCCGGGCAGCCAGAATGTCCACCCACCACAGGGTCGCCTCATCCCTCTCCCAAAGTGGGCCCTCGCCCAGACGGGCCTGTGCCGGTAGGGCCACCTCCGCGGACAGGGTCAAGGGTCGGTTCGAGTCAGACTCCACGCATGGATGGGTCGGCGCGGCCGCGTGGTGCCGAGGCGGCAGGCCGCGGGCGCCGATCCGGCCTCTTCATAATTCAGGATCTCCCGATCACGGGCTCGATGAACCGCCGATGCTCCGGAGTCGGGGCCTGCAGGAAGTCAAGATCGCACCCCTGCGGCGCCTGCAGCACGTGGCGTCGGTAGAGGGCGGGCCAGCCCCGCAGGTGGGGAGAGGCGGTGGGCGACCACAAGGCCCGACGACGGGCGAGCTCCTCGGCGGTCACTTCCAGGTCGAGCCGGCCGGTCTCGGCATCGATGGTCACCATGTCGCCGTCGTGGACCAGCGCCAGCGGCCCGCCGATCGCGGCCTCGGGGGCGACGTGTAGAGCCACGGTTCCAAACCCGGTTCCGCTCATCCGCGCGTCCGTGACCCGGACCATGTCCCGAACTCCCACCGACGCGAGCCGGGCGGGGATGGGGATCATCCCCCATTCCGGCATGCCCGGCGCTCCGACCGGACCGCACCCCGCCAGCACCAGCACGGTCTCGGCCGTCACCTCCAGATCGGGATCATCGACCCGGTCACGCATGTCCTGGTAGCCACGGAAGACGAGCGCCGGACCGCGATGCCGAAGCAGCCCGGGCGTGGCTGCCGATGTCTTCACGATCGCTCCGTCGGGTGCCAGCGACCCGCGGAGGACAGTCAGCGCTCCCCCAGGCCGAACCGGCCGTGCCAGCGGTCGGATCGCGCCAGTGGCGGCGGGAGCGGCCGCGGCGATGTCAGCCAGAGTCACGCCCGCTACCGTACGGGTCTCGAGGTCGAGCAGCCCGGTCATCTCGCGGAGCAAGGCGGGCACGCCGCCAGCGGCGTCGAAATCCTGAACCAGGCCGGTGCCCGACGGCTCGACGTCGACCAGCACTGGGATGTCCCGTCCCAATCGGCCCACGTCGTCGAGCAGGTAGGGGATCCCCACGCGTCCGGCGAGCGCGGCCAGATGGATGACGGCATTGGTGGACCCGCCGATCGCGTGCAGGACGCGCGTGGCATTGGCGAAGGCCGCCGACGATAGGATCTCGGTTGGCCGGATCCCCTCCTGGGCGGCCGCCACCGCCCGGCGCCCCGCTTCAAACGCCGCTGGTCCGGCCCGCGGATCACCGGATGGGATGGTGCTGGCGCCGGGGAGCATGAGCCCCAAGACCTCAGCCAGGATGGCCATCGTCGAGGCGGTGCCCATGGTGTTGCAGGCTCCGAGGCCACAGGCCAAGCACTGCTCCAACTCGTGCCAGGCTTGGTCGTCCAGGTCTCCCGTCCGGCGGGCGTCCCAGAGTCGCCAGAGGTCGGTGCCGGTGCCGATCCGACGGCCCCTGAAGGTGGCCGGGGCGCGGGCGCCGCCGGTGACAAGCACGGTGGGAACGTCAGCACTGGCCGCACCCATCAGTGCGCCCGGGACGGTCTTGTCGCAGTTGGCGAGGATCACAACCCCGTCGAGCGGATACGCCCGGATCGTCTCCTCGATTTCCATCGCCAGGAGATTGCGGTAGAGCATCGCGCTGGGCTTCATCAGATCCTCACCCAGCGAGATGGTGGGAAATTCCACCGCGATCCCACCTTCAGCACCGACACCGCGGCGGACCGACTCCGCCAGCTCGCGCAACGGCAGATTGCACGGGTTGAGGTCGCTGGCTGAATTGGCGATCCCGATCACCGGATGGGGGCCAGGACTGGAAGCGGCCGCCCCCGCCGAGGCCATCGCCACCCGGTGGAGCACGGCAATCTCGTCATCCCCGTCCAGCCACCGGCCGCTGCGCAGTGGGCTCATCTGAAATCTCCGGTGCCACCCAGGCCGAGGGCACGCCCAGTGGCTGGTCCACGTCGCCCGTACCGCGGGCGCCACCACCCTGTCGGCCCCTCGCCGAGCACTCTCCCGGTGGCCGTCGTCCATTCCTCCTTCGCCGTTCCCGCTATCCGTTGCGTCGCGTCGCTCACCGGCTCGCCCCCAGCGTGAGCCCCGAGACCAGGTACCGCTGGAACGTCAGGTAGACGACAATTGCCGGCACCGCGCTCACCAGCGATCCGGCCATCAGAATCGGGATGCTGATCACCCTCCCCGACGAAAGCACTCCCAGACCAACGGTGATGGTCCGATTGGTCGGCTCCTGCAGGAACAGCAGCCCCACCAGGAAGTCGTCCCAGATCTGGATAAATTGAAGCACCGCCACCGTCGCCAGCGCCGGCTTGGCCATCGGCAGCGCCACCCGCCAGAATGCTCCGACTGGGCTCATTCCGTCGCAGAGCCCCGCCTCGATCAACTCGTCCGGCAGGCCGCGGAAGAAGGCGGTCATCAGGAAGGTGGCGAACGGTGTGCCCAGGGCCGCGTACACCATGATCGGGCCCAGATAGTTGTTTACCAGATGCAGGTTGGCCAGATTCACATACTCAGGGATGATGATCGATTGCACCGGCACCATCATGCTCCCGATCACAGCCAGGAAGAGAAAAGCTTGGCGTCTGAATCGCAGCTTGGCAAAGGCGAAGCCGGCGGCACTCGAGCACACCAAGATGATGGCGATCGCGGCCGAGCACACCAGGGTGGAGTTGAGCAGCTCGGTCACCACCGGCAGAGCCCGGAACAATGCTCCCCAGCTGGCGAGCGAGAAGCCCTGGCCGTTGAGGAATTGGTTCTCACTTCGCAGCGAGTTGACGATCATGAAGATGAACGGGTAGCACATCACGCCGCTGACCAGGACCAGGGCGATGAAGATCGCGACCGCGCCTGGGTCCCGGAGCAGTCGCGGCCGTCGATGCCATCCTTGCTCGGCTGCCGACCTCGTCCCCAGGCCGCGGGCCCGCCGAACCCCTCCAGGCCACAGCCCCGAGCCCGAGCTCGGTGGCCGACCCTGCGGTCTGCCCACTAGTGTTCGCCGCGGAGCAAGCGCATCTGCGCCAGACTCACCCCGAAGAGGATCACAAACAGGACCACCCCGATCAACGCTCCAGTGCCGAACTGGCCGATGTCAAATGCCTGCTGGTAGAGAAAGAATTCGAGCGTCGTCGTCCCATAGCCGGGACCCCCGCCGGTCATGACGAATATCAGGCTGAAGAGCGCGGTGAATGCGGTGATCATGGTGATCACGAAGCTGAATTGGAAGTATCGTTTCAGGAGGGGAATCGTGATGCGGAGAAACGCGGTCAGGCGAGAGGCTCCGTCGATCCTCCCGGCTTCGTAGATCGCGGGGTCGATGGTCGACATGCCGGTGAGGAAGATGATCGTGTTGGTGCCCACCATCGACCAGACGAAGGTGGCGGCGACGGCGCCCAGGGCACTGTACTCGTGCCCGAGGAAGTCAATCTGCAGCGACCTCAGACCGACGGCTCCGAGCACCCCGTTGACGGCGCCGCCGGGGGCGAAGACTCGTGCCGCCACCATGCCGATGACCACCCAGGACACGGCCGTGGGCAGAAAGATCACCGAGCGGAAGACTTTCCAGCCCCATACGTGCTCATGCAACATGGCGGCGATGCAGAGGGGCACGATCATCGCGACGGGGACTGACAGCAGCAGCAGCCCGTTGTTCTCCAGCACCCGCCAGAAGGTGGGATTCTGGAAGAGCGTGAGGTAGGTGCTCGGCCCGATCCACTGGGCCGTCAGGCCGTCCCAGTTCGTCATGCTGTAGTAGACGGCCTCGCCGATCGGGACGATGAGCAGGGCCACGACCACCGCCAGCCCTGGCAGTGTGAGCAGGAGGCTGGTCCGAGTCCGGGTTCTCTGCAGCCCCGACCGGTGCCGCCGGTTGGGGGCCGAAACGGGGTCGAGGCCGGCGCCGCTGGGCACGGCGCCCACGGCAGCCACGATCGGCCCCGGGCCACCAGCCTCGCCCGGGGCCGCTCGCGCTCGTCTCATCGCCGGCAGCGTCCTCCTTTCTTACCGCCGCCGCAGCGCACAGGGTCCTCGCCGGTGGCAAGGCCCCGTGCGCCGAGGCGGCGCGAGGTGAGCCCTACTCAGGGCTTGTAGCTTCCCCAGGTCCGACCTCGCTCACTCAAAGGCAGCTGGCGCCACGCTTGCTCCAACTGACTGGCGGCGCTGCTCACGGAGATCTGTCCAGCCAGTAGCTCCGGCATCAGCTTGCTGCCGGCGTTGACCACGTTGGGTTGGGTCACATTGTCGAGCATTGGGTAGGTGGCCATTCCGTCCTTGGCTGCGAAGGCCAGCATCTGCTGACTGACGGGGTTGGTCGAAGCCACCCCCCGCACGTCGGGGATCAGCCCGCTGGCGGCCACGATCCGGCCCGCCTGAGGCGTGGTGAGGAACCTGAGAAACTCAGCAGCCTGTGGCTTGTGCTGAGAGTAGGTCGTCATCGAAAAGCCATCGCCCGGGTACTGGACCACGCCGCTAACTGGATGGGTCGAGAACGGCGGGACAAATGTCCCCAGGTTGCTGCCCATGGCTTGGTACAGTTGAGCTAGGTCCCAATTGCCCTTGATGAGCATCGCCGATTTGCCATGCTCAAAGGCGACCAGCGAGCCGATCGAGGTGATGACGTTCTTGTTGGTGTACCCGTCGGCATAGAGCTCGTGCCACTTGGCCAGCTGGGCTTCCACCGCCGGACTGGTCCATGGGATCGTTCCGTTGAAGAGGCCCTGCCACTGCGTCAGCGAGAACTGGCCAATCATGAGATAGCTCAGGTCATACCAGGGGTAGAACTCAGCCCCGAGGTTCTGAGAGCCGGCGCCATAGTACAGGCAGGTGGTCTTGGCCAGCTTGAGCTTGTTGCAGTCGGAGAAGAGCTGGGTCCAGGTGCGAGGAACCGCGGTGATTCCAGCCTTGGCGAAGAGCTTCTTGTTGTAAAAGCCGATGTAGAACTGGTCCTCGAGCGGAATCACATACGGACCGCTGGCCGTATTGAAGCCGTTGGCGGTCCAGCGCAGCCCGAGCATCGACGCGAGATCGGCCTTGGGGACCCACGACTTGAGGTTCTCCAGATAGCCCTTGTACTGCAGGGTGAAGAGGCCAGTCCACATGACAGCCAGATCTGGGCCGGTCCGGGATATGGCCGCAGCCTGAAGCAGGGAGAAGTAGTTGCTGGCAGGCTGGCCGACGACGCTGATCCGTATTCCAGGATGCAGCCTTTCGAAGGCATTCACCAGGTTGGTGGTTGCGGTCGCGTTGGCCTCGGTGCCGTAGTTCTGCCATAGCGTCAGATGGACCTGGGTTCGCGCCGCAGGGACCGCGCGGACGGCTGCGGCCGAAGAGCCACAGGCGGCGAGCAGAACTCCTGCCGAGAGCAGGGCCACCGCCGCGGGTCCAACCCGCTTCGCTGGAGTCCGATGATTCATCAAGTCCCCTCCAATATCCCAGTGCAATGGGCATCGAATTTCGCCGGCTTGCTGCTCGATAGGTGTGACGGTGGCCGAGTCCCGAGGGCGCGACGGGCTGGGGCAGACGCCCCCGGGCTGGTCAGTCTGGGGAGACGGGCAGACCTCACGCTGGCTCCGGTATGCCCAGGCCTTGAGCTCCCGGGCGGGACTGGACCAGGCACTGGCCGCTGCGGTCGATCCACTCCAGGGCCACGCTGGCCCGATGCACCTTCTCCCGCGCGATCGCGATCGCCTCATCGACCAGGTGCAGGCCGCTGGGGTAGAGGAGCGGCGAGTTCCGCAGGCCGAACTTCACGTAGAGGGGAGCCGCCACTCTGACCAGGTCGGCAGCCTCGTGGCCGCGGACCACTCCCCCCATGGCGTCCGGTGCTTCGACGTAGAGGTCGAGGGGGACGGTCGTCGCCGCGCGGAGCTCCGCCAATTGCCCCAGGGTGAGGTCCGACGGTACGTTGACGGTCGACCCCCCCAATCGCTCCAGCTGGCACAGGCTGATCGAGTTGGAGGGGGCGAGCACGGCAGAGACCTTCCACACCACCGAGGCCGGAAGCTCGCCGGCCGCCTGCATCCCGGCGACGAGCTCCAGCATCCCGGTGTCGGCGACCAGGAACCCCCGGATGCCCTGGTCGACGGCTCGGAGGACGTCGTCCACCGCATAGCGGAGCTGACGTGATCCACGGAGGCGGCCAGCCAGGGCGGGGCCGTCGGCGGCGCGCGACTGAACCCCCAGGTCCCACTCCTCTCGGGGGCCGACGAAGAGCGAGACCTCCAGCCCGGCGTCCGCTCCGATCCGCGCCATCTCGCTCAGCTCTGCGGCCGAAAGCAGCATCGCCCCGCTGCCCTGGGAGACGCGGTTGACCGTGAGGCCGGCCGCCGCGGCCGCCTCGACGACCGCCCGGAGGACAGTCGGGCCTTCCACGCTCGGAATCTCGATCCGGAAGTGGGCCCCATCCGGGAACCGGCACCGGCTGGGCGGCGGCGCGAGCTCGGAGGGAATGTCGTGCCGAGCCAGCACCTCAGCCCCCGTCATCGATTCCCCTCCTCTCGGGCGTCCACCAGCGCCGCCTCACCGACAGGGCCGGCAGGGGGCACCCATCTCGTACGAGTCGCCCACCGGGGACCATGCACCCCCACCGGCCCTCGACCGTTCTCCCGAGAAGGTGCCTACCGTCATCGGGAGCCATCCCAGACGGACCTGAGTTGCGCAGGAGCGAACATCGTCGGGCGGTATACAACCACACCGATGATCTGAATGTCAAGCCGCACTCCGGAGGACCGTGATAGAGTGGGGTTCGGTCCTGCCGACCGAACACTTGGGGGAACGTCTTCGTGGAGGCGCGGGCGACCGAGCGGACGATTGACCGGTACACGGTCCAGAGCGTGGCCCGGGCGCTCAGGTTGGTCGAGTCCGCGGCAGGGGCGTCCGGCGAAGGCCAGTCGCTCAGCGAGCTGGCCCAGTCGCTCGGGACCTCCAAAAGCACTGCCCTGGCCCTTGCACGCACCCTCGTCCGTTTCGGCTATCTCCGCGACGTCAGGCCGGGGCCGCGCTACACGTTGGGAACCGCTCTGATCCGGCTCGGCGACATCGCTGGCCGGCAGCTTCCGCTCGGCGATCTCTGCCGCCCGCTGTTGGAGCAGCTGGCGGCCGAAACCCGGCTGACCGCCCGGGTGGCCATCTCCGAGGGCGGGTACCCGGTCTTCATCGAGCGCGTCGACGGACCGGGCAGCGTCCGCTTCTACACGCCGCTCGGCCAACGAGAGGTGCCCTACGCCTCGGCCGCAGGCAAGGCCATCCTGGCCACGCTGCCCGAGCCCGAGGTCCGCGCCGTCTGTGCCCAGACGGGTCTGATCCCGCGAACATCGCACACCATCACCGACGTGGAGGCGCTGCTCGAGAACCTCGCCTTGACGAGGCGTCGGGGCTTCGCCATCGACGACGAGGAGGACGCCGAAGGCGTCTTCTGCGCTGGCGCGGCGTTCGTCGGCCGGGGCGGGGCCTGTGCCGGTGCGATCAGCGCCACCGGGATCAAGGGGGACCTCCCGGGATGGCGGGTCGAGCAGATCGGAGCCACCGTTGTGAGGTACGCCGACCGCATCTCCGAGCTGCTGGGTGGCACCGCCGGTGCCAGGACCGGCCGCGCCAGCACCACCTGACCCAGGTGGCCGCCTCCCGAAGCAGGACCCTTGTGGTTCGGGCACCGGGCCAGACGCTCCTCCTGGAGCGGGACGTCCCGGTGGCCGGGCCGGGGCAGCTCCTGGTCCGGCCCGACGTCGTCGGTCTGTGCGGGACCGACCTCGAGATCATCGACGGGCGGTTGGATCCCGCCTACGTGCGGTACCCCCTCGTGCTCGGACATGAGTGGTCGGGGATCGTCGCCGCGGGCGGCCAGGGGGCCTTCCCAGCGGGAACGCGGGTCGTGGTCGAGGGGGTCGTGCCCTGCGGCCACTGTGTCGGCTGCCGCGCCGGACGGACCAACCTCTGCGATACCTACGACGAGCTGGGGTTCACCCGCGATGGCGCGGCCGCGGAGCACGTGCTGGTTCCCTCGACCCTGGCGCACCGGGTGGAGGCAACGGTGGGCGCCACAGACGCCGCACTCGTCGAGCCGGCGGCCGTCGTCTATCGCGCTCTCAGCCGGGCCGGCGTCGGACCAGGACAGCGAGCCCTGATCATCGGGGACGGAAGTGTAGCGCTCCTCACGGTGCACCTGCTCGGGCTCTGGTCGCCGGCGGAGACGGTGGTGCTCGGGCGCCGCCCGGCCCAGGCGGGTCTGGCGGCGACGGCGGGGGCCGACCGCTTCGAAACCGCTCCCGAAGCCGCGGGGTCTGGATTCGATCTGGTCGTGGAGGCGGCCGGCTCGGTCGATGCGGTGGCCGATGCCCTGGCCGCCGCCCGCCGGGGAGGGACGGTCGCGCTGCTGGGGCTGCCGCCGCACGGGAAGACGGCGGCAGTCGTCCCGAGTGACATCGTCAATCGCGACCTCACCATCCTGGGCAGCTTCAGCTACACATCCAGCGCCTGGCATGACACCGTCACCCTCCTCAACTTGGGACGGCTCCGCCCGGGATTCCTGGTCACGCACCGCTACCCGCTGACGGCGTGGGACGCGGCCGTGGCTGCCCTCCGTAGCACGGAGGGGACTCGCGGCAAGGTGCTCCTCGACATCCAGACAACGTAGACTCGCTCGACCGCCGGTCCCTCGGGTGGAGCCCCAGTCTGCCCCCGCACGAGGTCGCCAGGACGCCGTTGATGGCATCACCAATCGAGGTGGCACGATGACCGTGACCAGCGTGAACCCCCACGACCCGGCGGACATCATCGGAGAGTGGCCCGCAGCCGACGACCGCGCCGTGGACGCGGTTCTCGGCCAGGCCCGGCGGGCGGCGGACGCCTGGCGGACCGTCCCCGCGTCGGGTCGAGGCACGGCTCTCCACGACGCGGCCGCGGCTCTCCAGCAACGCGCCGACGAGGTCGTGGACCTCACCGTCCGAGAAGTGGGCAAGCCTCTCTCCGAGGCCCGGGCAGAGGTCAGCCGCGGGATTGCGATCCTTCGCTACTACGCCCAGATGGTCCTGCTCCCGGATGGGGAGACGCTGCCGGCCGCCGACCCGGACGCCCTCCTCATGGTTCGGCGCCATCCGCTCGGGGTAGTCGCCCTCGTGACACCGTGGAACTTCCCGGTGGCGATCCCGCTGTGGAAGGCGGCCCCTAGCCTCGCCTGTGGCAATGCCACTGTCCTCAAGCCGGCGAGTGCAGCGGCCGGGGTCGCCCTCCTGCTCCACGAGATCATCGCTCCGTTCCTCCCGGATCACGCCTTCCAGGTCGTGCTGGGAGGCGCCGACACGGCGCGTCCCCTGCTGGAGGCCTCCACCGTCGCCGCCGTCTCCTTCACCGGATCGGTGGCGGTGGGACGAGACGTCACGCGCCGGGTCGCTGGCCGCGGCGCGAGGGTCCAAGCCGAGATGGGCGGCCAGAACCCGTCAGTCGTCCTGGCAGACGCCGATCTCGATCACGCGGCCACCGCGATTGCCTATGCGTCGATGGGATATGCCGGGCAGAAGTGCACCGCGACGAGTCGCGTCATCGTCGAGCGGCCCGCGTACGCCGCGTTCTGCGAGCGCCTCACGGCCGCCGTGGAGGCGCTCCAGGTTGTCGATCCGACCGATGCGAAGACGCTGGTGGGACCGGTCATCGACGAGCGTGCCCGCTCCGCCGCCCTCGACGCCATCGGGGGCGCCGGAGGCCGGCTGCTGACGGGCGGCGTGGCCCTGGATCACCCGGGCTTCTATCTCGCGCCGACCCTGGTCGAGTTGGACAGCCCGTCCGGGATCCTCGCCGGTGAGGAGGTCTTCGCGCCGGTAGCCGCGGTGCTCCGAGCCGACTCGTCCCAGGAGGCGATCCTCATCGCCAACGCGGTGCGGTTTGGACTGGTCACGTCCATCTTCACCCGTGACCTTGAGCGAGCACTGCGCCTCACCAACCAAGTCCAAGCAGGCATGATCCGCGTCAACGCCCCAACCTCTGGGGTCGATTTCCACGCGCCATTCGGAGGCTCGAAGGAGTCGAGCTTCGGGCCTCGCGAGCAGGGTCTGGCCGCTCGCGACTTCTACACGGAAACCCGGACCGTGATGCTCGCGCCGTCCTGACGGCATTGAACCGAGCGCCCCGGCACAGGAGCACCCCTTCGATGGCCCTGTTCTCGCACAGTCTCGAGCGGATCGGAGTCGCCGTCCACGGGGAGCGGCCGTTGCCGCCGCAGCCCTTCGCCCACCCCGGGGGGGCGGCCGACGCCCGCCATGCCTGACCGTGCCGCCCTCCCGGCCGCCCCCGGTCCGGGTCCGGCGCGCTGCCCCTGGGCCAGGGCCGGCGGAGCTCACCCCCCTCCACCGCCGTCTGCTCCACCCTGTGCTCACAGCTGATCACCCGCCGGCACCCCGGCCACTCGGCCGCTCGCTCGCCCATTGATCGCACCGCGGCGACCTTCATCGCGCCGGCACGGCTCGGGGGCGACGCCCGAACGGGTCACATCGTCACGATGCCCGGCTCCCAAGCAGTGCTGGCGGCTCAGTCGACCGGCAGGAGCACCAGCCCGGTGGGCACCTTGGGGAAGAAGTAGGTCGACTTCTGCGGCATCGACTCACCCGCGCGGGCGACGGCGGCCACCTCGGCCACGGTGGTGGGGTTCACGAGGAAGCCGAGGCCGTCCGTGTCCGCGACAGCGTGCGCCACCGCGGCCGGGTCACGGCTGAAGCGCAGTCGCCCGCCCGCCACCGCGTCGGCGTCCACGCCAAGGTGCGCAGTCAGCACCTCCTCCTGAAGGACCGTGACGTCGAGCCCCGCCCGGGGGCTGGCGGCCGGCCGGCGCCCGCGCTGGAGCACCGCCGTGGTGCCGGGGGCGATCACCCCGAAGGCGTGCGCCCGCTCCCGCAGGGCCGCCATCCGGCGTAGCGCCGTCCGGGGGTCGGCGACGGGGTCCCACCCGTAGCCGGCGGCCGCGAGCCGGGTGCGGAGCGCCTCCGCGTCGAGGGACGCGCGCGGGACGATCCGGTGGGTGGCGAGGATCACGTGGCTCTGGTCGTCGAGCGGGGCGAGCAGCATCAGCACCCGGGCCGGGGCCTCGGGGTGCGCGGTCGCGTAGGCGAGGGCGGTCTCGTAGCGATGGTGACCGTCGGCGACGACCAGGCGAGAGCCGGCCAGTGTCTGCACCACCTGGGCCACCACCGCGGCCGTTGGACCGTCCTCGCCGAGCACCCAAAGACGGTGGCGCTCGTGCCCGTTCTCGCCGTCGGTCACCGCCTCGGCCGCGGGTGGGGTGGTGGCGGCGTGGTGCCGCAGGGCCGCCGTCGCGCGGTCGCCCTCCTCCCAGAGCGCGAAGACCGGCGATCCCTGGACCCCGGTCGCCTCCAGGAGTTGGAGCCGGTCCCGCTTGGGGCCGCTCAGGGTGTGCTCGTGGCGCAGCACCCCGCCGGCCTCCCAGGGCTCGGGGGTCACCGCCGCGAAGACCCCGAGCCGCTCCAGCGAGCCGCCCCCGGGCGGGTGGAACGCGTGGGCATGGAGGTAGAGGGCGGCCCGGTCCTCGCTCACCATCGCCCCGGTCCGGCGCCAGGCTTCGAGGTGGCCGCGGGCACGGGTGTAGCGGTCACGGACGCCCGGGACGTCATCGGGGAGGTCCTGCCCGAGCTCGACGCGGACGACGTTCTGCATCGCGCGCCCGTACAACTCGGTCTGCTGCGCCTCGTCAATCACGTCGTAGGGCGGCGCCAGCACGGCCGCGAGGTCGACCACGTCGGGGTCGTACCGCAGCCCCCGAAATGGCCGGACCTCGGCCATGCTCAGAGCTCGACGACGGAGAGGGAGCGCACTCCGTCGATCCGGCGCAGCTCGGACACCAGCGGCTCCGGGACCGGGTCGTCGACCACCACCACCATCACCGCCTCGCCGCGAGGCTCGGCGCGGCCGAGCTGGAGCTCGGCGATGTTGACCCCCGCCCGGCCGAGGCAGCTCCCGATCGCCCCGATCATCCCGGGCCGGTCGGTGTGGTGGAAGAGCAGGAAGGTTCCCTCGGGCACCAGGTCGAGGTGGAAGCTGTCGAGGCGCACCACCCGGGGCGTGCCGTTGGAGAGGGTGCCGGTCAGCTCGTGCACTCCGCTGCCGTCCACCCGCAGGGTGATCGAGCTGGCGTACTCGACCGCCTCGCTGCTCCGCTGCTCGGACACCTCGATGCCGTGCTGGCGCGCCAGCAGCCGGGCATTGACGACGTTGACGGGGTCCTGAGTGAAGTGCTGCAGCAGCCCGCCGATGATTTCGGCCGTGAGGATGGCCGGTTCGTTCTCGGCAACGGCGCCGCGATACTCGACCGAGAGCGCGCGCACGCCACCGCCACCGAGCTGGGCGTAGAGGCTGCCGAGCCGGCGGGCGAGGACTCGGTAGGGCTCGAGCTCCGCCAGCTCCTCGGGTCCAAGCTGGGGCGCGTTGACCGCCCACCGCGCCGAGCCGCCCTGGAGGACGGAGACGATCTGGTCGGCGACGTCGGTCGCGACCGAGACCTGTGCCTCCACCGTGGACGCCCCCAGGTGCGGCGTCACCAGGACCCCCGGCTCCCGCAGGAGCGGGTGGTCCGGAGGGGGCGGCTCGGTGGTGAAGACATCGACCGCGGCACCGGCGAGGTGCCCGCTGGCCACCGCGGCGGCGAGCGCCGACTCGTCGATGATCCCGCCCCGACCGACGTTGACCACCCGTGCCCCCTTACGCATCCGGGCCAGCTCGGCCGCTCCGATCAGGCCACGGGTAGCGTCGGTCAGCGGGGTGTGGACGGTGAGCACATCGGCCTCGGCGAGCGCCGTGTCCAGATCGACCAGGCGGACTCCGGCCTGGGCGGCGCGCTCCGGGGCCACCAGGGGGTCATGGGCCACCACCCGCATCTGCAGCCCCAGCGCCATCCGCGCCACCTCGAACCCGATCTTGCCGAGGCCGATGACGGCGAGCGTCTTGTCGCGGAGCTCGGTGCCGACGAAGCGCGAGCGTTCCCACGACCCGGCGCGGAGGGCCGCCGCGGCGGGGGCGATGTTGCGGGCCAGGGCCAGCACCATGGCGATCGTGTGCTCGGCGGCAGCCACGGTGTTGCCGGTGGGCGCATTGACGACCAGGATGCCGCGCTCACTGGCGGCGGCGACGTCGATGTTGTCGACGCCGACGCCGGCCCTGCCGATGACCCGGAGCCGGCGGCCGGCCGCGATCACGTCGGCCGTCACCCTGGTCTCGCTGCGGACGACCAGCGCGTCGTAGTCACCCACCCGGGCGATCAGCTCGGCCGACGACATCGAGGTCCCGATGTCGACCTGCCCGGCGCGGCGGAGCCGGGCGATGCCGTCGTCGGCGATGGGGTCGGCGACCAGGATGCGCGGGCGATCTGGGGGCTCCACCCTCACGCCGTCCGCTGCCGGCCCACAGGGGCGGGACGAGCGAGCCCGCTGCCGCCGGTCACCTCGGTGCAGCTCTCAGCGGGGGTGACGACACTCGCTGCTGCGCCGTGAGGGACACGCGACCTCCGCACAAGAGGCGGGGCCGCGCCCGCGGCGGCGCCCGCTCGATCCCGGTCCAGTCTACGGGGTCAGGTGGGAGGGCGAGCCGTCCACCTCTCCCCAGGCGACGATCCCGGTGTGCAGCGGCACCCGCCAGTGCCAGCCCGTGGGCGACTCCGCCACCAGAGCACGGATCGGCTCGGCGAGCCCGCCGCGGCGGGGGTCGTCCGCGGCAAGCCGCAGCTGCTCCGCCGCCCAGGCCTGGACGTCGGCGAGCGTGGCAAAGGGGGAGCCCCCGCCAAAGGTCCCGTACTGCACGGTCGGCAGCGCCCCGCGGGCGAGGAGGACCGGCACGAGGGTGGCCAGGGTGGGATCGGGCACCGGTGGCTCGCCGTGGAGGCGGGCGAAGAGGCCGGCCACCGGGTAGCCCATCGGCTCGACCCGGATCGCCACCACGCGGAGCGGGGCGGCCGCTTCCAGGGCGTCGAGGAAGCCGACCAGGTCGGCGGCCCCGTAGATGGCATGGGAGACGAGGGCGACGTCGTGATGACCGGCAGCGGCCGCCGCGTCCGGCCACGCGCCCGCCACGATCCGGACATTGTCCCGTCGTTCCTCGTCGAGGCGAGCCGACAGCCGGGCCCGCATCCCCGACGACGGCTCGACCGCGGTCACCGCCGAGGCCGTCGCCGCCAGGGGGACGGCATACCGCCCGGCCCCCGCTCCGATGTCGAGGAGGCGCCGCCCGGGGACCACGCTCAGCAGCAGCCTGTACAGGGGGTCGTGCTCGAGGTCGTGCGCCCGCGAGCAGGCGTCGAAGGCGGCCGCGCGCTGGTCCCAGTGGCCGGGACCGCTCGTCGCCGCCCCCGCCACCCGAACGACCTGCGCCTCGCGCCTCCGCACCAGCGCCCGCCACCGGGCGGCGAGGCGGCGCACCTCCGGTGAGGGCTCAGCCATCGCAGGGCCCCGCATCGGCGGGCAATCTGGCGGCGCGACCCTCGATGATCAGCGTGCGTCCCCCGGGCGCCCGGTCGAACCGGGCCCACCTCCCGGGTCCCGACGATCGCGACGCGGCCGCCCGGGGGTGGTGTGCCGGTCTCCCGTCCTCAGCGCTGGTCAGTGGTGAAAGGCAGCAGGGCAATGTGGCGCGCGCGTTTGAGCGCCACCGTGAGGCGGCGCTGGTGCAGCGCGCAGGTGCCGGTGACCCGTCGGGGCAGGATCTTCCCCCGCTCGCTGATGTAGCGGCGCAGGCGGGTCACCTCCTTGTGGTCGACGAAGATGATCCGCTCGAGGCAGAAGTTGCAGACCTTGCGCGGCCGACGCCGCCCGTACTCAGCCATCAATGCTCAGCCCCCACATCAGAAGGGGATGTCGTCAGGATCGACATCGCCGCCCGCCTCGGCAGCCACCCCGGGCACGGCCACCGGCTGGCGTGCTCCGCCATCCTCGCCGTCGCCGGCGGTGGCGCCGCGCGGCTCCAAGAACTGGATGTCGTTGGCATTGACCTCGGTGCGGTAGCGCTTCTGGCCATCCTGGCCATCCCAGGAGCGCGTCTGGAGCCGCCCCTCGACGTAGACCAAGCTGCCCTTGTGGAGGTACTGCCCCGCGATCTCGGCGAGCTTGCGCTGGCCGATGTTCCAGACCACGACGTCGTGGTAGTCGGTGAACTCACGCCGCTCCCCGTCGGTGCTGGTGCCGTAGCGGTTGGTGGCCATCCGCAGCTGGGTGACCGGCTGGCCGCTCGGAAGGTAGCGCATCTCCGGGTCCGCGGTGAGCCGTCCGATGAGCATGACGCGGTTGAGGGAGCCGGCCATGGTCACGCCTCCTCGCCGTCGTCGTCGTCATCGTCGTCCTCGTCCTCGAGCGCCTCGTCGTCGTCGTCCTCGGCGTCGTCGCTGTCGTCGTCGTCCAGGTCATCGGCACCGGCACGGGCGTGCGGCACGTCGGTCTCCTCCCTGCCGGCCGCGGGTGCGGCCGAACTGTCCACCATCTGAGGTCCCTCGACGGTGCCCGCTTGGTCCGCGGCCCCCGCCAGGGCCTCCGCCGGCTCCGGTGCTGGGGCCGCTTCGGGACCCTCCCCGGTCGCCTCGGCAGGGGTGGCCTCCGCGTCCGCCCCCGGGGTCTCGCCCGGTGCGGCGTCGGCCTGCTCCCCTCCGCGACGACCCCGGCCGCGCTCGCGGTCACGCCAGCGCTCGCGGCCCCGAGGCGGGCGCTCTCCCTCGTCACGAAGCGGCCGCGCGATCGTGAGCATGTGCCGGATCACGGTTTCAGACAGCTTCAGCTGTCGCTCGATCTCGCCCAGGCGCTCACCGGGGAGCCGGGTGTCGGCCACCACGTAGTAGCCGTCGTGGAACCCGCCCACGAGGTAGGCGAGCCGGCGCCGACCCCAGAGGGAGGACTTCAGCACCTCGCCACCATTGCCGGCGACCATCGAGGTCACCTCATCCATGGCGGTCCGGACCTGGTCCTCGTCCAGATCCGGCCGGACGATGTACATGAGCTCGTATTCGCGCTCCACGCGCGCACCTCCCGAAACCTGTGGGATTGCGCCCGGTGGCCCCGGACGCAGGATGGGGGACCGGGCGAGTCTAGCACGCGGCCCGCCGGGGCCGGACCCGGACCGCTCCCTGCCGGTGGCCCGCTCAGGCGGGGAGGTCGATCCCCCGCATCAGCCGCTTCGCGTACAGGCGCAGGCCGAGGGCCACCGCCCCCGCGATGGCGGCCGCCAGCAGCAGGGCCGCCAGCGCGTGCGCGGGGCTGGTCCCGAGGGGAAGGAGGGCCCCGATCGCCCCCCCCAGGACGATGCCGCCGATCAGGGCGGCGAACGAGAGGTACGGGAGCAGGACGCCGATCCGCATCGCCCGGCTGATCGGCGGCGACTGGAGCTTGGCCATCCGATCCCGCCGGATCACGGCCAGGGTCGTCACGTGCTGGAGGTTCGGGGTCATCGTCAGCCCCACGGTGACGGCACCCCCCTGGAGCTTCTCGAACAGCTCGCGGCGGACCCGGAACTCCTGGATGCCCCGATTGACGTTGAGGGCCACCAGGCAGAGCCCCGGGGTGCCGGAGACCTCGCTGGCCCCGGCCAGCTGACCCTGGATTGTCTCCACCGGCGCCGTGCGGTCACGGCGAGCGGGGGGGACGGCCGGAGCCATGACCGAGGCTCCGGCACCGCCGCAGAAGACCGCGAGGGCCAGGAGCACCACCCCCAGGGGGAGATCGTGCTGACCGAGCTCGACGACGAGGGCGAGAGCTCCCAGCGCCACCAGGACGACGGCGCCGGAGGTGACCGCCAGGGCGAGCCGGGTCACCTGTCTGGGCGCGAGGCCGAGGAAGAGCCCGCCCCGCCGGAGGCGCTCCCGCTGGTCGGGGGCGTGGGCCTGGACCTTCTCCTGGACCTCCGCCCGACGCTGGCTCTCCAGGCGGGCCTGTCGGCGGCGAAGCTCGCGACTGCCGGGATTGCGCATGGGGGTAAGGATCGCACGCCGGGACGCCGGGGCGAGCGGCCAGCGGCAAGCTCCGCGGCATCCGGTCTCGGGCACGTGGTCACTGGTGGCCGCCGGGGGACTCGAACCCTCGACCTCACGGATGTGAACCGTGCGCTCTAACCAGCTGAGCTAGGCGGCCGTGAGCAGGCTCCAGTCTATCCCTCGGTCGTTGCCCGGTGGGGGGCAGCCGCCCCGCTTCCAGGGACGACCTCCCCGCTCGTGACCGCTACAGCGTTGCCGGCTGGACCTGCTGCACGTCGTAGGCGCGAGTGGTCGGTACGCTGATCGTCCCCACCACGAATCCGGGCAGGTCGTGAATGGTGATCCCGTCCGACCAGTATCCCGCCGCGGTCACGAGGTACTGGAGGTCGACGTTGACGTGGCCTCCCTGCTCATCCTGCTGCGGAACCCATCGTCCCTCCGCCGACTGGCTGCGGTCCGGCCATTGCCACTCCCATGGCTCCGGCGTTGCTGTCACCACCCAGATGACGTGCAGGCGCTCGCCGAGATCCAGGTCGCCCTGGTCCGGCACGGTCACGCGCACCTCCACCGACTTCGGGATCGGAATGGGGTCAAGAGCCGCCAGCACACGCACGTTCACCACGCCCACAGTCACCGGGTCGACCACGATGCGCTCGACGGGAACCGCCCCCCGCGCGGCGGCGAGGAATCCAGGGATGCTCACGCCGGCGCGGCAGGCGGCCGTGCCCGTCACGCACGGGTTGGGAGCCCTCCCCATATGGACGAGACCGAGGAACGCCATGGATCTCCTGGGATTGCAGGGGACGAACCAGTTCCATCCCCAGTCCGTCCGAGGGTCTGACAGGACCCTCTGGATCTTGAGGCCGAAGTAGTAGACGTAGCCCCCGGGCTCGGGGCCCCCAACCGCGGCCGTGCCGTCCGCCCACGTGATCTGGTCGTGGGCCACGCAGCCCTTCCGATTCACAGGCTGGCTCGTGGACCACGGATGGAAGTACGCGGGCCGGGTCGGTGCCGACGGTGAGCGGGGACGGAAGCACACTCCACCGAAGACATCAAGATAGGTCCCAGCACGGCACTGGACAGTCACCGGAGGCGTGTGATCTTGAGCCCACACCGAAGCGGGCGTCAGCATCGCCATCACCGCGCCGAGGAAGCACGCCGAGCAACGCTTCACGGGAGCACCGCGTCGTCCACGATCAAGTACCCGCTGGAAAGTCGGTTTCGCGCACACCAGAATAGATCCCGGAATGGGCTGACCACCCGAGACAGTCCCCCCGGGGTTGCCTTGCGAGTCGTCTCGATGCCAACCACGTACACCGCTAGGTGGACTGCGGGTGCCCCAGGGTCTATCTTCCTCCCTACCTCAATCGCGCTGAACTGGTCTGTGATGCGAAGTAGCCTGGTGTGACTATGTGCTTCGTTCAGAACAAGCTGTTGCTCAGCGAGCAGATAGTTACCCCCGTCCGCATACCTCAACAGCCTCGGGTCGGCCCGCTCCAATGCGACGTTCTCGATGTAGTTGTCGCGAATGAAGTCGGCGACCACGGTGCCTACCGGCGTGCCGGCTGGGGGCGGAAACTGGCGACTCACCGTGAACCGCGGTGCGACGAGTTCGGCGGCGGGCGCGGCGACTCCGGGCGCGACAGAAACCAGCGGCGCGTCGGTTGATGACGCCTGTGCCCTGACGGAGGCGGTGGGGCTCGGGCGCGTCGCCCGACCCGGGGACTGGGCGGGAGGGATGCGG
>DAHUZL010000155.1 GCA_027306655.1 Candidatus Dormiibacterota bacterium | reverse complement strand
TCACCGTCTCCCCCTACGCCCATCCCCACACCTACACGATCCGGCCGGTGCCGGTCTCGAAGGGCATCCCGGTCGAGCTGTCGGTCGAGGGCGGATCGCACGCGGGGCCGTGGGTGCCCAGCCGTAAGGGCGGCACCCTGGCGCTGGCCGGCAGCGGGCGCAGCGGCCGTCTCCAGCTGCGGCTCAGGAGCCCGGTGACGGCGGGTAGCATCACGGTCGCGGGAAGCTTCGTCTGCCCCGACTTCGTGAGCGAGTGACCGGGGCGGGCTGACCCCAGGGGCCCCCCGGGTCGCCGCGCCGGCCCGGGGGCGGGCGCGACCCCGGCGCCGCGGCCGGTGCGTGAAGATGGGCCGGTGGCCACGGGCGGCGGGCGCGGCGGGCGGCTCCGGGTGGTGGGCGGCGAGGCCCGCGGGCGGCCGCTGCTCACCCCCGCCCGCTCTGGGGTGCGGCCGACCACCGCCCTGGTGCGGCGGGCGCTCTTCGACATCGTCGGTCCGGGGATCGTGGGGGCGTTCGTCCTCGACGGGTACGCCGGGGTCGGCGGCCTGGGCCTGGAAGCGCTCTCCCGGGGGGCCGGGTCGGTCACCTTCGTGGAGCGGGAGCGGGTGCCGCTGGAGTGCCTGCGCGCCAACCTGGACCACCTCGGCTACGCCGGCCGGGCCACCGTGGTGGCCGCCGCCGTGCGTCCGTGGCTGGCGCGGCATCCGGTCGGCGGGTTCCAGCTGGTGGTCTGCGACCCCCCCTACGGCGACCGGGCTCCGGACCCGGAGGCGGGGCCCGAGCCGGTGCCGGAGGCGGTGCTGGTGCTGGCGGCGATCGCGGCCAACCTCGACCGCGACGGGGCGGGGGGGACCGCCCCCGGGCCGCTGGTCGTGCTGGAGCATCCCCGCCGGGTGGCGCTCCCGGAACGGGCCGGCACGCTAGCATGCACGCGTGCCGCCCGCTACGGCACCACCATGCTCAGCTTCTACCGGAGGGCCCGGTGACCGCGGCCGTCTACCCCGGCAGCTTCGATCCCGTCCACCGCGGTCACCTCGACGTCATCGAACGGGCCCGCTCGATCTTCGAGAGGGTCGTGGTCGGGGTGCTGGACAATCCCCAGAAGGCGTACCTGTTCTCGGCCGAGGAGCGGGTCGAGCTGCTCCGCCGCAGTCTGCCGCCCGGTGGCGACGTTGACGTGCGCCGCTTCAGCGGACTCGCGGTCCGGTTCGCCGCCGGGGAGGGCGCGACCGTGATCGTCCGCGGGCTGCGCCAGACCTCGGACCTGGACAGCGAGTTCCAGATGGCCCTGATGAACCGGCGGCTGGAGCCGGGGGTGCACACGGTGTTCCTGACCACGGCCTTCGCCAACGTCTACCTCAGCTCGTCCCTCCTGAAGGAGGTCTTTGCGCTCGGCGGCGCTGTCGACGAGATGGTGACGCCGGAGGTGGCGACGGCGCTGCGCACCCGGTTGCGGGCGCCGGCGGCGGCGGTCCCCACACCCGGCTGAGCCCCACCACGAGGAGCGCGATGCCTGACGGCCCCGACTTCCCCGACGACGACCTCGACCCCGACCCCCTGTCCGTGATCGACCTTCTCGACCGGATGGAGAGCCTGGTCAACCAGAGCCGCCGGGTCCCGCTGACGCCCAACATCGTCGTCAACGAGGAGGAGCTGCTCGACACCATCGACCACATCCGGGTCGGGCTCCCCGACGAGGTCAAGGAGGCGCGCCTGCTCTTGGAGGAGCGCAACGTCCGGCTGCGGGAGGCGAGCCAGCAGGCGGAGCAGATCGTGGCCGCCGCCCAGGAGCGGGCCGACCGGCTCACCGACGACCACGAGATCGCCCGCCGCGCCGCGGCCGACGCCGAGCAGATGGTGTCGGAGGCCCGCGAGCGGTCTCGGCGGGTGCGCTACGAGGCCGACGAGTACGTCCGCGACACGATGGAGGAGCTGGAGGGTCACCTCGGCCAGGCCCTCGCCACGGTCCGGAAGGGCCTGGAGACCCTGGCGGCCAGCCGTCGCCCCGACGCTGACCAGGAGGAGCCGCCGCGGGCCGGTCGCGGGCGCCGCCGCCGGGTCCGGTAGCCGGCGCCTGGTAGACTCCGGCGCGACATGGCCGTCCCCAAGGAACGGATCCCCAAGGCCCGCCGCGATCGGCGCCGCTCCCACCTGGCGATGCGAGCGCCCACCCTGGTGCCGTGCTCGCGCTGCCGCCAGCTGCGGCCGCCGCACACCCTCTGCCGCAACTGCGGCCACTACAACGGCCGCGAGGTGGTCGCCACCGCGTGACCGGGGCGCGGGCGGGGATCGCGCTGGTCTTCCCGGGGCAGGGGGCGCAGGCCAGGGGGATGGGCGCGGCCGCGGTGGGCGCCGGGGCCGGGGTCGAGCTGCTCTCGGCCTCCCGGCGGCTGGGATGCGACCTCGCCCACCTGGTCCGGGATGCCGACGACCCCACCCTGCGCCGCACCGAAAATGCCCAACCGGCGCTCTTCTACACCGAGTGGGCGGTGGCCGAGGCGCTCGTCCGGGCGGGGGTGCGACCCTGCGCGGTCGCGGGGCACAGCCTCGGGGAGTGGGTGGCGATCGCGGCCGCCGGCGCCCTCGACCCGGTGACGGCCCTGGAGCTGGTCATCGAGCGGGGACGGCTGATGGCGGCCGCGGCGACCGGGACGATGGCGGCGGTGCTGGGCGCCCCGCGCGCGGTCGTCGAGGCCGCCTGCGCGCGGGCGACCGCCGCTGGCCACGTGTGCGTCGTCGCCAACGACAACGCCCCCGGGCAGACCGTGATCTCGGGCACGCCCACGGGCGTCGAGCGGACCGGCGCCGACCTCCAGGCGCTCGGGGTCGGGCGGGTGGTGGCGCTGCGGGTCTCGGGGGCGTTCCACTCGCCGCTGATGGCCACGGCCGCCCGCGCCTTCCGGGAGCGGCTGGCGACGGTCCCGCTCCAAGATCCCCAGGTTCCCGTCGCCGCCAACGCCACCGGCGCCGGCTGCACCACCGCGGCCACGCTCCGCCCGGCGCTCGCGGACCAGCTGGAGCGCCCGGTGCTGTGGGTGGACGACGTCCACGCCCTGGCCGCGGCCGGCGCGGCCACCTTCATCGAGTGCGGGCCGGGCGCCACCCTCGCGGGCCTGATCCGGCGGATCCTGCCCGGGGCGGTGGTCCACCGGGCGGCGACCCCGGAGGACGCCCGGACGCTGGTGGGGGGCTGGTGAGGGCGGCCGGGCGGCGTTCCCGATCGGGCCTACAATGACCGCAACCGTGCCGCGTCCTCCCGACGACCTCTCGGCCCCGGCGGCGACGCGCGACGCCCCCCACGGTGAGGGCGCGGCCGCCTCCCGTCCCCGGCGCGGCCCGGGGCTGGCCTCCCGGCTCCGCCAGGCGCTGACGGTGCTGGCCGGCGCCGCGCCGACGACGCCGGGGCCGGCCGGGCCGACCGCCGAT
>DAHUZL010000153.1 GCA_027306655.1 Candidatus Dormiibacterota bacterium | reverse complement strand
CGGGATCGATCGTGGGGCCGGCGGGGAGGCGTCCCGTCCAGGCCGCGGTGAGGATCGCGGCGCGGGCGAAGAAGGTGCCCAGCCCGGCCGCGCCCGCGCTGGCGCCGACGCCGAGCAGGGCCGCCCGCCCGACCCACCCGCTCCCACCCGCGCCTGCGTCCCCGCCCCTGCCGAGCAGCTCCGCCAGCGTCGGCGTGCGTCCGCCGCGCTGGGCGGCGGCGGCGGCGAGGGCGCAGAGGGTGGCGGGGACCGCCAGCGCCAGGATCCCCACCAGCGCGACCGCGCCGGCCACCGCCCCCAACCCGATCCCCGCGACCGCGGTGGCCAGCCCGCTGGCCGCCAGCCAGAGCACCTGGCGGTCGAGCGGACCGGGGCGGAGGGCCGCCAGCGCGGCCGCCACCGCCCCCCCCGCCCCGGCCAGACCGAGCACCGGGAGGACGTGGGTCGCCACCTCGAGGAGGACCACGGTTCGGGCCAGAAGGGCCACCCCGCCGAGGCCCATCCCGACCACGGTGATCCAGGCGCAGGCCACCCCCGCCGCCCCGGTGGCGCGTCGGGAGATCGCGGCGAGGGGGACCGCGGCGACCAGCAGGAGGCCCACCGTCAGCTCCAGGACCGCGGCCAGGACCAGGGTGCGCGGCCCCACCCCGGTCACGGTGCCGTGGGGCGCCGCCAGCCACCTCGAGGAGAGCGCCACGAAGTCGAACCCATCAGGGTAGGTGGCGCTGGGGTGGCGCCCGCCGGTGGCGACGGCCTCGATCGCCCCCGAGAACTTCGCTGCCAGGAACACCCCCGTCAGCAGCAGTCCGAGCGCCGCCAGCCAGCCGGTGAGGAAGAGGCGACGGGCCGCGATCCGGAGGCCGACGGTCACGGCATCGTCGGCCGCCGCCAGATAGGCGGCGAGGGCGAGCAGGGCGATCGCGCCCGCGGCCTGGACGTAGCCCGGGGCGAGCACCAGCCCCAGCGCCGCGGCGGCGGCCAGCGCCACCGCCCGGTGGAGCATCACGGACTGCCCGGCGGCGCGCGAGGAGGACACCAGGAAGCCGTGGAGGACCAGGGCCGACACCGCGACGGCGAGGGCGAGCGCGGTGCTGAGCGGGTCGACCAGGATCCCGATCGACGGCTGGAACGTCGCCGCCAGGAGGGTGCGGCTGGCGGCGTTGAAGGGGGTCTGGATCACGGGGTAGGTGAAGATCGGGAGCGTGCTCTGGTAGGTGGGGCGGCCATGGCCCAGCTCGACGCCGAGCAGGATCACCGCGGCGACGACGGCCAGGGCGCTGCCGAGGGTGCAGGTGATCGCGATCGCCCGCCGCGTCTCGACCGCGTAGCTGACGACCACGAACACGAGGGGCAGGAAGAACACCGCCCAGCCCAGGTTGAGCAGGGACATCTCAGGCGGCGCCCTGGTCCACCCCGGAGGGCTCGGGGGCCGGCTCGGCGGCGGACTCGGCCCCCCGCCGCCGGGCCACCGCGGCAAGGGCGCTCCCGGCGCCGAGCAGCGCGGTCGCCAGCAGCAGCACCACCAGCCCGAGGACCTCCCCGACCGAGCGCCGCTGGGGATCGGCGAGTCCGAAGCCGGCCGCCCCCAGCACCGCGCCGCTGAAGCCGAGGGCGAGTCCCACCAGCTGCCCGAGGGCGTCCCGGCGGGCCACCACGCCGTAGGTGCCGACCGCGACCAGACCGGCGCCGAGCCCGACGGTGACCGCGGCGACGGCGGTCACGGCCGCAGCCCCCGTCGCGCGGCCCGGGCCGCCGACCGCTGGGCGGCCCGCGCCAGCTGGGCCGCCACCCGCCGGCGGTGCGCCTCCGCGGCGGCGTCATCTGCCGCTTCGCGGGCGTCCCGGACCGCGACCGCGACCCCGATCGCCGCCACCATCGCGACCAGCACCACCGCCAGCTCCACCGGGACCGCGTAGCCGAGCAGGAGGGTGTGCGCCGCCGACGGGGCGGCGCCGGGGTGATGGGCGAACGTCCGGTCGCCGCTCAACCCGATCGCGATCAGGAGTCCGAACACGCCCGCGGCGGCCGCCCCGGCCGGCCCGGACCGGGCCCAACCGGCGGCGGGACGGGCCCTGCCGCCCGCCGGCCGGGCGAGCGGGGCCAGCAGGAGCGCCTGGGCCGCCCCCCCGAGGAGGAGCTGGGCCACCCCGACCACCACCAGGCCGGCGGCGATGAGGGCCAGGCCGCAGGCGACCTGGGCGACACCGAACGCCGCCAGCGTCACCGCGCGCCCCTCGCGGAGGACCGCGGTGCAGGCCGCCCCCAACGCCACCCCCCCGAGGATGGCCACGACGACGGCCGTCACCGGCGGGGGCGCGATGCGGCGCGCCAGCGGCGCCCGGTCGGTCGTGGCCCCAGCCCGGCGGCGGGGCGCGAGCGGACCGTCGGGCACATCCGCGCCATTGTAGGGAGCGGAGGGCCGGCAACCGGCCGGCCCGGGATCGGACCCCCGGGGCCCCGCCGGTCAGCGGTCGCGCACCACCAGCCGGTCGGCGAAGGCGGCCAGCCGCCGCCGCGCGCGGGGGGGCAGGCCGCCGAGCTGGTCGAGCGCCTCCGCGGCCCAGGCGTCGGCGAGGCTCCGGGCCGCGGCCAGGGCTCCGCTCGCACGCACCAGCCCCACCACTCGGAGGCTCGCCGCGTCGGTGGCGGGCCCGAGGTCGGCGACGTCCAGCCCGCGAAGGGCCTCCAGGATCTCCGGCCGCGCGGGTCCGCGGAGGGCGCAGATGACGGGCAGGGTGCAGAGGCCCTGGGCGAGGTCCAGGCCGGCGGGCTTGCCGGTGCGGTCAGGGTCGGCGAAGTCGAGGCAGTCGTCGATCGCCTGGAAGGCGAGCCCGAGCTGGTGGGCGTAGCGGACCAGCGCCCGCCGGTGGGCGGCCGGGGCACGGCCCAGGCGGGCGCCGGTCTCGACGCAGGCCGCCAGCAGCTCCCCGGTCTTGCCCACCGCGATCTGGCGGTAGGGCCCGAGCTGGGCGGTCCAGAGCCGGCGTCGCTCCAGCTCGCGGAGCTGCGCCTCGGCGATCCGCACCAGCGAGCGGGTGACCGCCCGGGCGATCGCCGGGTCCCCGAGCCCGCAGAGCAGCTCGGCCGATCGGCCGAGGTAGTGGTCCCCGACCCCGAGGGCGGCGAGGGCGCCCCGGTCGCTCGCCACCGTTGGCGCGCCCCGTCGCGAGGCGGCGCCGTCGACGAGGTCGTCGTGGCACAGCGTGGCGGCGTGGAGGAGCTCGAGGGCGGCGGCCCCGACCACCGCCCGGTCGGGGTCATAGCGGGGCCCGACCTCGGCGGCGAGAAGCACCAGGCCGGGCCGCAGGCGCTTGCCGCCGGCGCCGAGCAGGCGCGCCATCGGGCCCGCCACCGCCAGGGGGTCCTGGAGCAGCTGCCCGCCGATCCACGCCTGGACCGGGTCGCGCGCCGCCCGCAGCCGGTCCACGGCCTCCAGGTCTGCCGCGCCCTCCAGGTCGACCACGACCTCGTGGGTGGCCCCCTTCGACCGGGCCGGCCGAGCCGTCGGCGCGCCCGCGCCGCGCCCGCCCCGGGCGAGGGACATCCCGGCCCGCCACCAGCGGGCCTGGAGCGTCCCCGGCAGACGGGCCGCGGCCGCGCCGGCGAGGCCG
>DAHUZL010000147.1 GCA_027306655.1 Candidatus Dormiibacterota bacterium | reverse complement strand
CCGCCATGAAGCCTCGCCTCACCCGGATCCCTCGACCCGCGATCGCCGCCGGCGCGGTCATGTTCGTCGCCGGCCTTGGACTCGGTTCCACGGTCCTCGCCTCAGGGGCGTCCCGCCCGGAGCAGTTCTTCGCGTGCCTGTCGCGTGCCCATCGTGAGCTTGCGGACGTGACAACCGGCGTCACTCCCCCCCGTTGCGGCCGGCGTCAGACGCTCGTGAGCTGGAACGCCGTCGGGCCCGCCGGCCGCCCCGGCGCGACCGGGCCCCGCGGAGCGACCGGACTTGCCGGGGCCACGGGGGCTCCCGGGCCCGCCGGACCCGCCGGTTCGGCCGGACTCGCGGGGACACAGGGCCCCGTGGGCCCCGCCGGCTCGGCCGGACTCGCGGGGGCACAGGGTCCCGCTGGCCCCGCTGGACCGCAGGGTCCCCCCGGGCCGTCGGGCACCGACCCCACCGCCGACGCATACGTCGCCTACTTCGGGACCGGCACCAACCTCGCCTACACCGGCGGCGGGAGCGGCGCCCCGTGCACCATCGGCGACGTGATCCTGACCGCGGCGGCGGCGGTCCCGCCCGGGGAGCTCGTGGCCTCCGGCCAGACACTCTCAATCGTCCAGTACACGGCGCTCTTTGCCCTTTTGGGCACCACGTACGGGGGCAACGGCACGACCAACTTCGATCTCCCCAACCTGGCGGCGGTGGCGCCGGACCACATGACCTACGCCATCTGCGTCAGCGGCAACTTCCCGTGATCTGACCGGTCCGCCCCGCGTCAGCCGCCCACCATCACCTGCTCCGGTTCGAAGCCCGCTCAGGATCTCGGGCGAGGCGTCGCCCACACGGCCGGGGCGCACCGGCACCTCTCGCTGGTGCCCGCCCGGCGCGTCAGTCGGCCAGGTGAGGGGTCGCGAGAGCTCCGTGACGGGCTGGCTGCGGCTCGGGGCCACGGTCCGACGCGGCCGCCGGGCCGCTGACCGTGCCTCAGTCCCGGCCGCTTCCCACGAACCGCCGCGCGAACGCCTCCACCTGCGCCTCACCCCCCTCCGGCCAGCCACAGACGAGGTAGGCGGTCCCCAGCCGCTCGTGCGCCGCGAGCGCCCGCTCCACCGCCTTGAGGTCCCCCTCGATCGAGAGCGAGCTGGCGCGGACCGGAAGCCCGGGGGCCCGCCCCGCCTGCTTGGCCGCGCGCTCCACGACCGCCCACCGCTTGGCCAGAGTCTCCGGGTCGCCGAACCCGTGCCACACGTCGGCCAGGCGACCGGCCAGAGGCAGCATCCGCTGCATCCCGGACGCACCGATCCAGATCGGCGGGTGCGGACGCTGCACGGGCAGGGGATGCATCCGTGCCCCTGTGAGCGACGTGGTGATGCCGGTGTACGACACCGTCTCGCCGGTCGTCAGCCGGCGCACGATCTCGACCGTGTCCTGGAGGCGGTCGACGCGCCGGCCCACCTCTGGGAAGTCGATGCCGAGCTCCTCGTGCTCCTCGCCGAACCAGGACGCCCCCAGCGCGAGGTCCAGACGGCCGCCGGAGACGTGGTCGACCGTGATCGCCTCCGCCGTCAGCACCGACGGGTGGCGGTAGGTCACGCCGGTCACCAGCAGGCCGAGGCGGACCCGGGTGGTGAGCGTCGCCAGCGCCGCCAGCGTCGTCATCCCCTCGAAACAGTTCCCGGGCCCCTCGCCGTACATCGGCTTGAAGTGGTCGAAGCCCCAGATCCCCTCGAACCCGAGCGCCTCCGCCAGCCGCACCCGGTCCACGATCTGGGACCAGTCGAGACGCTGCTGGGCGACGTCGAGGCCGAAGCGCATGGAGTGATTGTGCGGCTCTCGGGCTCGCCCGGGCGAACCGGCGGCCGCCCCGGCCGATCGGGCTGTCGACGCGGTCCGGCCCAGCGCCCCCCTACCGCGCCGTGGTCACCCTGGTCCCCGGGAACACCGACGTGGCGGCCGTCGAGGAGCGGTCATGCCGGCACCCACGTTGCCGGGTCGCGGACGTCGGGGCCGGGGCCTCCCAGCCAGAGCAGGATGGTGGCGAGGCCGCGCCATGGGCGCCACCGAGCGGCGAGCGCCTCGGCGGCGCGAGCGCTGACCGGTAGCCCGAGCCGCGCCTCGAGGGCCCGACGCACCCCGAGGTCGGTCGCCGGGAATGCGTCGGGCTCCCCGAGCCGGAGGCCGATGTATTGAGCGGTCCAGGGTCCGAGGCCGGGGATCGCCGTCACCCCCCGCACCAGCTGCTCCAACGTCGCGGCGCGGTCGAGGGGGAGGGCTCCGCCGGCCACCGCGCCCGCGAACGCCCGGAGGGCGGCGGCTCGCGACGGGGTGAGCCCGAGGCCGCCTAGGTCGGCGGCCACCACGGTCTCCGGCGTGGGGAACACATGGTGGAGGCCGAGCGCGCCGAGCCCCGGGACCGGCGTCCCCACCCGCGCCACCAGCCGGGTCGTGATCGTCCGGGCGCCCGCGACGGTCACCTGCTGGCCGATGATGGCGCGCACGCCGGCCTCGAACGGGTCCCAGACCCCCGGGGGCCGCAGGCCCGGACGGCCGCGAAGCGCGGGGCCGATGATTGGGTCTGGGTCGAGGTGGCGGGACGCCCGCTCCAGGTCGAGGTCCAGGTTGAACACATGGCGGGCACGCTCCGCGACGTGGATCAGCCCCGTCCAGTGGGGGAGGTGCGCGGTCAGCACGAGGTGGTCGGCGCCACCCTGGGACCATTCCAGCACGCCGGGGTCGCCGTCTATCGATACTGTGCGGCGGTACCGTCCGTCGGCGACGTGCTCCACGCCCCCGATCGCGCGGGTCGCCAGGAAGCCGAGCATGGCCGGCCAGTCGAGCGGTGGCACGAAAGGCAGCCGGAGCGCGAGGCCGCCGTCGGCCGCCACCCGGTCGCTGGAGCGGCGGCGCGCCCGCAGCGCCCGGGGGGTGGCCCGGAAGACGTCGCCGACGACGCGATTCATCTGCCGGACGCTGCCGAAGCCGGCCGCGAAGGCGATCGCGGCGATGGTGAGGTCGGTGTCGTCGAGCAGACGGCGCGCGAAGTGGGCGCGCCGGGAGCGGGCGAGTCCGTCGGGGGTGACGCCGAGGTGAAGCCGGAACAGCCGTCGCAGGTGGCGGCCCGACACCCCCAGGCGGGCCCCGAGCGCGTCCTCGGTGCGCTGGTCGAGGGCGCCGTCGATGACCAGCTGGACGGCTCGGCAGACCAGCTCGGGGCCGGCCCAGCTCCGCCGGGGCTCGGCACGGTACGGACGGCAGCGCAGGCAGGCGCGGTACCCTGCCGCCTCGGCGGCCGCCGCCAGGGGGAAGGTGCGCACGTTCTTCGCGCGGGGACGCCCGCCGCAGCCGGGGCGACAGTAGATGCCGGTGGTGACCACCGCCGCGACACCGTCCATGGGAGCGATTGTGGGCCGCCGCCTCGCTCCGTGCTGGTCACATCCGGACAGATCCGGCCCCTGTCCGGATCCGGCCAGACCGTGGCCACGGCGGCGGTCATCATGAGGGACGTGTCTCATCCCCTGCGCCGGAGCCCCCTCCCCTCGGCCGCGGCGGACCGCGCCACCCCCGCGCCCGGCGCCGCCATCCGATACGGTCACGCCGACACCCCCCTCGGACCGGTGCGATTGTCCCGGGACGATGTGGGGCTCACCGGCCTTGTCTTCACGGACCGCAGCCGGGACGGGGAACCTGGACCCACCTGGCGGCGGGACGAGGCAAGCCTCGAGCCGGTCCGGCGTCAGCTCCGCGAGTACTTCGAGGGCGAGCGGACCGAGTTCGATCTGGAGCTCCACCTCGTGGGGAGCCCTTTCCAGGTCGCCGTGTGGAGCGCGCTGCGCGCGATCCCGTACGGGGAGTCGACGTCGTACGGCACGATCGCATCGCGGATCGGACGGCCGACAGCGGTGAGAGCCGTCGGCGCAGCCAACGGGCGCAACCCGGTCGCGATCGTGGTCCCCTGCCATCGCGTCATCGGGGCGGACGGAACCCTCACCGGCTACGGCGGCGGACTCGACCGCAAGGCCTGGCTCCTCGCCCTTGAGCGCTCCCGCCGGCAGCAGGCGCTCGCCGTCTGACGGTCGTACCCGCCGGGCGCGGGGGGCGCGGAGTGACCGGCGCCCGCCGGTCGATCCCGGTCACCATCGGGCTGGCGGGCGACGGCACCACCGCGATTGTCTCCGGTCTCCATGCCGGGCAGCGGGTGGTGGTCGGCGGATAGGGTCCCGTCCACGACCGCGCGAGCGGCGCCGCGGCCCTACCCCGCGTACGCCTCCAGCACGCGGCTGACTGCGTAGCCCGGCTGACGGATGCCCGAGCAGCGGTTGCGGTCGACGGCCCCGGGACAGCCGCCGTTGTCGCGCTGGATCGCCCAGATCGAGAGGGCCCCCAGGCCGTGGGCCCGTGCGAACTCCGCCACCTGGCGGACGTCCGCCAGCGTCGTCACCTCGCGGCGATCGGGGTTGTCGTCGATGCCGGGCAGCAGCGTCAGTCCCACCATCCGCCACAGCCGGTGCGGCGACCGCCCCGGGTAGAGCCCGGCCAGCTGCCGCTCCAAGCCGGTCGCGGCGCCGACCGCGGCGGCACCCATGTTGGTGGTCCCGTCGTAGTAGTCGAAGGCCATCCCGTTGACGAGGTCGACGCGGGCCCCCTCGGCGATGGCGTTCCGTAGCACCGCGAGGCCGCTGGGGGCCAGCCCCGAGGGCAGGATCGGCAGCGTGTACTGGACCTGGAGGGGCCAGCCGCGGGCGGCCGCCCAGAGCTCGACCAGCCGGATCGCCCGGTTGCGCCGGGCGATCCCGGCCGGGTTCCCGAGCGAGCGCGACTCGACGTCGAAGTCCAATCGGGTCACGCCATACCGGCTCACGATCGATTCGTAGGCGGCGGCGATCCCGGGCACGCTGGGGCAGGAGTCGGCGAGCTCGGTCCCGCGGGTGTCGGCCGTGTAGCCGCCGAAGGAGGGGATCACGGCGCCGCCCAGGGCCACCAGCGCGGCGGCCTGGGCGACATACCGCCCGGCGCCCATCGACGGGTCGGTGCTCCCGTTCCAGCTCACCCGGCACGAGCCGGGACGGGCGGTCTGCAGGAAAGCCAACGTGAGGTCGCGGGCGCCCGACCCGTGCGCGATTGTGGTGAGGAGCCCCGGCAGCCAGGTCTCGACGTAGGGCGCGTAGACACGGGCCGGCAGGGGGCGCGGCCGGTCCGGGCTTGAGGCCGGCCAAGCCGCCCCGGCCCACGGGGCCAGGCCGAGGCCGAGCATCAGTCCGCCGGTGAGCCACCCGGCCGCCCGCCCGGCTCCTCCCCGCATGGGTCCTCCTGCACCGACTCCGGTCGCGGCCCATCGTAGAGGCGAGTGCGGACGGGCGACCGCTCGAGGGACACCCAGGGCGTGCGTCCTCTCGCCCTCGATCGCCCCGCCGGTGGTCGGCCCGTTCCCTCGGCGCCCGCGGCGGCGCCGCCGCTCGTCTATAGTCCCGGTGGCGCTCGGCCGGCCGACCAGCCGGCCCCGCCCCTGACCTGATGACCACTCCGAGTCGACTCCCCCGGCCGGCGCTGGCGGCGCTCTGCGCCGTCCTGCTGGCGGCGTGTGGCCACAGCGGGCCGGCCACCCA
>DAHUZL010000144.1 GCA_027306655.1 Candidatus Dormiibacterota bacterium | reverse complement strand
GACGCGGGCGCGGTCGGCGGACGCCGCCGCCGTCGCCGCCGTCGCCGGCGCGTCGGGCGCGCGCTGGAAGCGCCCGGTCCGGGCGCGGGCCGCGTGGCGCTCAGCCACCGCCGGGCCCCACCAGCGGGATCGTGAAGGACCGTCCGGTCACGCGGGCCGTCCCGTAGAGGGCCAGGAACACGAGCAGCGCCACGAGCACCCAGGTCGGCACGGCGGCCGACCGCTAGGCGGGGGGACGCAGGCCCACGGCCTGCTGGAGGACGACGAGGAGCAGGAAGGCCACGACCAGGACGACCAGGAAGGTCACGCGGTGTAGCCGATGCCGAAGGTGGCGCCCTTGGGGCCGGCGCCGACGTTCAGCGCGCCCCGGTTGGCGAACATGACCAGGACGACGAGCAGGATGATGATCCCCGCCACCGTCGCCAGCATGCCGCCGCCCTTGCCCACGGTCAGAGCCCGGCCCGGACCGCCGCCCCCGCGAACGGCAGCCGCCCGTGGTGGACCGCG
Organism: Candidatus Dormiibacterota bacterium; assembly: GCA_027306655.1. Lineage (GTDB taxonomy): Bacteria > Chloroflexota > Dormibacteria > Aeolococcales > Bog-877 > DAHUZL01. The sequence goes on along the minus strand of DAHUZL010000144.1, from coordinate 4,171 downwards.
ATCGCGACGAGCAGGACCAGCGCCAGGACGACCAGGATCATCGTGTGGCCGCCCAGGCTCGGCATCGTCGCCGCCGACCCCTGGGCGGAGTTCTGGGCGACGAACCAGCCCTCGGGATTCCACGCGGCCTGCGCCGGCGTCGCGAAGGGCGAGTCGTAGCCGACGACGCGGACGGAGGCGGCCATCTTAGGCCGACTCCACAGCCTTCAGGACCTGCGGGCTGGCGGCGTTGAACCACCGCTGCGCCAGCGGCGACGGCTGCACGTACTCGGTGAAGGTGACGTAGCGGGCCTCGGTCAGGGTCGTGCCGGCCACCATCGATTCGATCAGGGTGAGCGACGTCAGCTGGGAGACGTCGAGCCACTGATCGCGGCTGCCGGAGCGGTTGAGGTCGAGGATGTAGATGCCGCCCGGGGCGCCCGGGGTCTTGCGGTAGGCCTGGGACATGATCGCGAGCACCGTGTCCTCGTCGAGGGTGTCCCACCAGGTGATGATGCCCTCGGCCTTGGCGAGCAGGGTCGCCATCATCCCCCGGGTGTAGGCGGCCGAGGCCGGCCCCGCGGCGGTGACCCCGCCGTTGCGGAAGATGTCGAAGATGCGCAGGTAGGCGCGCGGCGTGTTGATGACCGGCTTGTGGGTCTGCTGGCCGACCGACGCGATGGTGGCGTCGGTGTCGATCTCGAGCGCGTGGTACCAGCTGATCGCCCCGAGCAGCGACGCGTCGTCGCTCGGATCGGGGGCGGCCAGCTTGACGCCGGTCACGACCCACTCGCCGCTGATGGTGGCGTCCGCAGCGGTCGCTCCGAACCAGGTGGTGGCGAAGTCCTGCGTCCCGATGCCGACCAGGACCTTGACCTTGCCGTCGCCGGTGTAGATCGCGCCCAGGTGGTCCGCGGGGGGGCCGAGGAACTCATCGTCCCGCACGCAGATGGGGATGTAGTAGCCGAAGGACAGCGGGTAGGTGGTGCTGGCGGCGAAGGTGGTCGGGATCTGGGCGGTGTCGTCGGTGTATTGCGGGTTGAGGGTCCGCACGTACTGGTCCAGGTCCTCGCCATACAGCTGGACCGGGGTCCCCGGGCCCGCGACCTGGACCGAGAGGAGGCCCGGGCCGTTGTACGGGTAGGGGGCGGAGGCATTGGCGAAGGTCGGCGCGGTCGCGCCGGTGACGAGCGATCCCTCGAAGCGGACGAGCAGCCCCAGGAGCAGGCCGTCCTGGTCGATCTGGAGCTTGTTGGCGCTCTTGTAGCCGATCGTCCCCTCGTTGCTGTAATACCTGCGGTACGCCGGGGGGAGGACCAGCGGCGCGTAGGCGAGGGAGGCGGCCATCGGGCCTCAGCCTCCGATGCCGGTCGCGCCCGCGAGCGTGCTCAGGCCGGGAAGGCCGCCCCGCGCGCCGTAGTGGAGCGCCGCCAGGACGAGCAGGATCAGGATGACCGAGCCGACGAGTCCGAGTCGCACGCCGGCAGCGTGGCCGCCCGCGCCCGCCGGCGCAACCGCTGGCGCCCCCTTCCCGCGTGGCGCTACTCGGCGAGGGCCGGGGGCCGGGATTCTGCGCGCCGACGGGCCCGCTCGTCGACGTCGGTCAGCTTCGCCGCCCGCGCCACGATGCCCGCCGGGAGGATCTCCCGGAGCGGCCACGGACCGAGCAGCGGCCCCCCGGGGCGGTGCACGTACCAGGACCCCTCGGGGCACTCGGTGACCTGGTCGGGGATCTCGACCCCCCAGTCGGCCGCCAGGATGCCGCGCTCCTGGGCGCCCCCGATCCGCCCCAGGAACCGCTGGCCGGCGTCGGACTGCCAGCGCCGGTTCACCCCGTACGGCGACTGCGTCCCGGCCCAGATGGCGAGCCCCTGGCCCTCGCCCTTGGTGATGGCGCGGTCGACGATCGGCGGGACCTTGATCGGCAGGGCATCGCGGGCCTCGTCGACGATCACGACGACGCCCCGCAGCGTCCCGTCCGGCCCGACCCCGCTGCGCTCCTCGAGGAGGACCCGCCAGCCGCGGCACCACGCGTCGGCGCCCCCGCAGCGCCCGACCGGGCCGTCGTGGTGGCGGACCGCCCCGAGATCCGGCACCCAGCGGCAGACCGCCTCGTAGCGGAGGTCTTCGGGATCGGTCACGGTCGGGGCCAGCCACTCCCAGTCGCCCCGCTCGCCGGTGTCGATCACGACGTAGTTGCGGGGGAGCAGGGAGGCCAGCGCGACCAGCGTCGTGGTCTTGCCCATGCGCGGGCCGGCCACCACCTCCAGCTGCCGCGCCCCGCTGAAGGTGAGGTCGCGGGGCCCCAGCTGGCGCCCGCGCGGGCCCGGGGGCACGCCGGCGCGACGCCGGTCTGGCATCCTCTACGCGTGGCCGTTCGCGGCGAGATCGTCGACGTTCGCCGGCCGCGATGGCTCCGGTTCGGGTGGGCCCTCTGGCGCAGCCTGGGCGCCGCCGGCGTGCCCCTCCTGCTCCGTCCCGTCGTCTGCGCCATCGCCGTCGACGGGGTCCGGCGTGAGCATCGCCGCCGCGATCACGCGCGGGTCGATCCCTGACTCCTCGGCGAGCACGCGGGCCGCGGTCGCGAGCCGCAGCGGCATGAGGGCCCGCGTCTCCTCCTGGCGGAGGTCGCGGGCCAGGTTGTCGGCCAGCATCGGGAGCCAGGGCGTGAGCATCGCGGCCCAGGCGCGGGGGTAGCCCATGTCCTCGATCACGCCCTCCACACCGCCGGGAAAGATGCGTCGAGCGGCCCGCAGCACGATCTGGCGCTCGGCCTCGGTGACCGGCTCGACCAGGTCCGCCGCCGGGTCCGGATCGACCAGGGCGCCATACTCGCGGAGGATCGCCTCGGCCACGGCGGGGTCCATCTCGAAGGGGTCCAGCTCGAAGCCCGGGTCGCTCACAGCTGCCCCGTCCCGACGACCCGCGGACGGGCGCCGCGCCCCGGGTCGTCGCCCTCGTCCGCCCCGGCCGCGGGCGCGCGGTGCGCCTGGGCCTTGCGACGGGCCGCGGCGCCGGCGGGCAACGCCCACGCCAGGATCAGGACGCCCGCGAGCAGGACCCAGGCCCAGGCGCCGGGCGTGCCGGCGTTCGGGTCGATCCGGACCGGCAAGTTGTTCATCGCGACCGCCCCGGCCGGCCCGAGGATGTCGACGGTGAAGCGGGTGGGCTTGAGCCGGGGGTCGTCGAAGACGATCGCCAGCTGCTGCTGGCCGGCCGCCAGAATGCGGGCGCAGCGCTCGGGCGTCCAGTAGGAGGGGCGGGCGTCCGGCGCCGACGCGTCGCGGGGCGGTCCCGCCGGTGGCGCGGCGGACGGCTCCGGCCGAGCCACGACGGCGAGGCGGGCCCCGGGCCGCACCTCAGCGCGCGGCGCCGCCGCCGGCGCGTGGGGCGTGGTGGTCATGCGGCGGCGGCCCCCAGGTCGCGCACGGCCGCCTCGGTCGCCTCGGAGGCCGAGTGGTGCGGCCGGATGGTGCGACGCACCGCCGCCTCGCTCTCCGCCTTGCGATAGCCGAGCGTGCGCAGGCCGCCCACCGCGGCGTCATAGGCCGGGTACGTCGCAGGGTCGGGCGCGGCCGGGGTCGTCGGCGTCACGACGGTCGGCCGCGCCGGCGCGGCGGAGCTCGCCGTCGGCGTCGTCGCGCGGCTCGGCCCGCCGCCGAGGCCCGGGATCGCCAGGACGTCGCCTTTGGCCTTGGGCCGCGCGACCACGATGGCGATCGCGAGCGCGGCGCCCAGGGCGATCGCCATCGCGGGGTCCTGCGTGAACATGCTCGTGAAGAAGGACTGGAGGCCCGTCGCCGCGGTGCCCACGGCCGCCGTGACGCCGGCGCCTGTCGCCGCGCCCGCGGCGGTGCCGGCGAACCCCGCCAGGCCCTTGCCGGCCCCGGTGAGCAGCTGCGTCTCCTGGGTCAGCGCCTTCTGCGCGCTGACGGGATGCACCTGCCACCCCTTCGGGTTGAGGAACCAGGCGACGGGGTCCAGGAGGCCGCCCAGGACCGGGGTCTTGCTGGTGATCGGGCCGAGGGTGAATCCGCCCCCGCCGGTCGAGGTCTTGCCGCCTCGCGTCGACCCGACGCCGGCGGGCCCCGTGGCGGCGACGACCCGCCCGCCCGTGATCGAGACGCCGGGGAGCCGGATCTTCCCCGTGACCAGGGCGTTGTAGGTGGCGTTGACCTTGGAGATGTAGGCC
>DAHUZL010000143.1 GCA_027306655.1 Candidatus Dormiibacterota bacterium | reverse complement strand
ACGAACGGGTAGAAGGTGGCCTGCTTGTAGCCGTAGACCCAGTACGCCGGCCGTTCCCCCTGCTGGAACCGGAACACGGTGGCCAGCAGGGAATCGCCGAGGCCCTCGCCGAGCAGGCCCTGGGCGATGCCGTGGATGGCGGCCAGGGTGGACTGGAGGTCGCCCCCGGTGACGACCAGCCAGTCGAATCCCAGCTCGTCGGTGTGCTCCTCGACCCGCAGCGCCCGGGCGCCGCCCGCCGGCCCGGCGCCCCCACCGTCGCCGGCGGATGCGTCGGGGAGAAGCCCCGGCCCGAGTACGTCGTCCTCCGACCGGGCCTCCTGGCGCACCATGGCGACGGCGTCGTCGCGGGCCTGGCGGAACCGGCCCGGGGGGAGCTGCTTGAAGACGATCCCCGAGCGTCCCGCCCAGCGGAGGTCCCCCGCGGACTCCAGGGTGATCGCCGCCGTGCTCATCGCGAAGAGCCGGTCCTCGTTGGCCGGCGGCAGCCGGGTGCGCCCGAGGAGGCTGTCGAGGAAGCCCATCGTCCGCGCCCCGCCGCCCGCCCTAGCGGGCGAGCCGCCGCTCCAGCTCCTGGAGGCGGGCGATCCGGTGCTCGACCGAGGGGTGGGTCGAGAAGAGCTCCGCGATCGAGCCCTTGACGCTGGCGGGGACGAACATCAGCGCGTTGGCGGACTGCATCTGGCGCAGGTCCTGGCTCGGGATCCGATCCATCCGCTGGCTGATCTTCTGGAGCGCGGAGGCCAGCAGCGACGGCTCCTGGGTGATCACCGCCGAGCCCCGGTCGGCGGCGTACTCACGGTAGCGGGAGAGGGTGCGGATGAGGACGAAGCTCACCGCCCACACCACCGCCGCCACCAGCACGATGAGGATGAAGTTGCCCCCCTCGCTGTTGCGACCACGACCGCCACCGCCGCCGCCGCCGCCGTAGCCCCCCATCATCCCGCCCCCGAACCACAGGCTGGACTGGACGATGAACGACGCCACCGTGGCGAAGAAGCTGGCCATCGCCATCACCCGCATGTCGCGGTGGATGACATGGCTCAGCTCGTGGGCGAGGACCGCCTCCAGCTCGCGCGGGTCCAGCTGGTCGAGGATCCCGGTGGTGACCGCCACCAGCGCATGGGTGGGGTTGCGCCCGGTGGCGAGGGCGTTGGGAACCCGGCTCTGGATGATCGCCACCTTGGGCATCGGCATGTCGGTGAGCTGGGCCAGTCGGGCCACGGTCTGGTGCAGCTGGGGCGCCTGCGCCTCGCTCACTTCGTGGGCCCCGAGCGAGGCCAGGATGAGGCGGTCGGAGAACAGGTACTGCGCTCCCAGCAGCACCACCGCGATCACCACGATCGCGGCCACCGGCACCCCCACCCGCAGGAGCACCCCGACGAACACCAGGTAGACGAGGGCGAGCAGCAGCATCGTGAAGAACATGCGCAGGGTGAGGCCGTGGTCGGAGCCGATCGAGCGCTTCATGCCCCCCTTATACCCGTTTTGCGGGCTGGGGGACCGGGCGGCTCGGGGATTCCCGGGGGTCCGGGCCCCGCCGGGCTTGACGGCTGCCCGCCGGCATGGGTAGATAGCCCCGACCCCGACCGGCCGGGGCGGCCGCCGCCGACCGCGTCGGCGGCCCAGAGGACCGACCATGCCGCGCTCGACCGTCAGCCTGCACCGGGTGGGCCTGGTGCCGATGCGCCACCGCCCCCGCGACCGGGACCCCCTCGCCGCCTACCTCGCCGCCCTCCGGCCGGCGAGCCGGCGCGCCCAGCTGGAGGCGCTCCAGGTGATCGCCCAGGTGGCGACCCAGGGGCTGTGCACAGCCGAGACCTCACCCTGGGAGCACTGGCGGGCGGGGCACACGGACCAGGTGGTGCAGTGGCTCGCCCGCAAGTACCGCCCGGCGACGGTCGAGCGCCACCTCGGAGCCCTCCGCGGGGTGCTCCGCGAGGCCTGGTGCCTGCGTCTCATGGACGCCGAGGCCTACTACCGGGCCGCCCAACTGCCCGGCCGCGGCGGAGTGCCCCAGCGGGCGCTCGGCCAGGGCGAGCTGCGGGCGCTGCTCTCCGCCTGCGCCGCCGACCCCGGGCCGGCCGGCCGGCGCGACGCGGCTTTGGTCTGGCTCCTCTACCGGAGCGGCCTGCGGGCCAGCGAGGTGGTGGCCCTCGACCTGGCTCACCTCGACGCCGGCCGGCGACTCTTCCAGCAGCCCGCGGCGGGGCCGGACACCGGACCCCGCGTCGTCCTGCTCTCGGCCGACTCGCGGGCCGCCCTCCTGGCCTGGCTTCCCCACCGGGTGGAGGAGGAGCCGGCGCTGCTGCAGGTGGTCGAGGCGGGGGCGGTGCTGGGCGCCCGCCTGGCCCGACGCCAGCTGCCCCAGCTGGTGCGGGGGCGGATGGCGGCGGCCGGCCTGCACCGGCGCGGCTCCCTGGCCGCCTACCCCCGGCCCGCCCGCCTCCGAGCCGGCTGACCCGACCGGCTCCGGCGCGACCGGGAGCGCCGGTAAGATCTCTCGCGGTGACACGCCGCCAGCCCGCCCGCCCCGAGCCGGTCTCGAGCCAGAGTCCCCCATGCCGATCCCCATCGACCTCGGCCTCGCCGGCGGCGCGGTCCTGATCGTGCTGGCGGGGCGGCCGCTGGCGGCGCGGGTGGGACGCACCCTCCGGGGGCGGGCCGTCCGCGCCCGGGGCGGCCCCGAGGACCCGGTGGCGGCGATGGACCTCGCCTACCACCACCAGGTCGCCTCCCTCCAGGAGGTCCGGCGCGGGGTGGCGACGGTGGTGACCGCGGCGAAGCGCCTGGAGCTGCAGGCGTCCCAGCTTGAGCTGGGCCACGGCCGGCTCCAGGCGGAGGCCCGGCTGGCGCTCGGCGAGGGCCGCGAGGACCTCGCCCGGGTCGCCCTCACCCGCGCCGAGGCCATCCGCACCCAGCTCGACCAGCTCACCCGGAGCCGGCAGCAGCTGCGCCAGCAGGCGGAGCGGCTCCAGGCGACCGCCGAACAGCTGCGGCTCCGGGTGGAGGCGATGCGGACTCGCCGGGACACCCTCCGGGCCCAGTACCAGACCGCCCGCGCCCGGGTCCGGATCGGGGAGTCCCTCACCGGCCTCGGGGGAGGACCCGCCGATGCCCGCGCGCGGCTGGAGCGGGCCGACGAGCGAACCCGAGCGCTGCGCGCCCGCGCCGCCGCCATCGACACCCGCCTCGCCGCGCTCCGGGCCGACCTCGCCGCGCCCCCCGACGACCCGCCCTCGACGGGCCCGACCGGGCCCGCCCATCCCGCCCACTCTCCGACGGAGGACCGCTGACCGCATGCTCCACCTGATCGCCTTCATCGTCATCGGCGTCGTGATCGGCGCGTTCTTCATCCGCGGCACCACCGGCATCCCCGCCGCCATCCGGGTCGTGGCCGGGCTGGCCGGCTCTTTGGTCGGCGGCTTCGCCACCCTGTCGATCCTGGCCAGCCACCACACCCTCAGCAAGTACGGCTCCCTGCTGGTGGCGATCGTGCTGGCCCTGGTCGCGGCGGCGATCGCCGCGCAGAGGACGGGGGGCGGCCGAGTGGTCCGCCGCTGAGGCCCGGCGCCGGCGCGCTCAGCCGTCCGGGTCCGCCGGCCGGGCGGCGCGCGCCAGGATGGCGGCTGCAGCCTCGACGTCGGCGGCGATCTGGGCCTGGAGCGCGGTGTCGCTGACGAAGCGCGCCTCGTCGCGGAGCCGGTCCAGACACCGCACCTCGAGCCGGGCGCCGTAGAGGTCGCCGGGCGGCTCCAGGCCGTGCACCTCGACCACCACCGGGCCGCCGCCGAAGTGCGGCCGCACCCCGATGCTGGCGACCGCGGGCCACCAGCGGCCCCCCGCCCGCCGGGCCCAGACCGCATAGATCCCGAATGCGGGCAGGAGCTGCTCGGGGCGGCAGCGGAGGTTGGCGGTGGGGAAGCCCAGCCTGGTCGCGACCCGGTCGCCGGGCACGACCAGGCCGGTGAGCTCGAAGGGGCGGCCGAGCATCCGGGCCGCGCCCGCCATGTCGCCGGCCGCCACCCGCTCGCGGACCAGGGTGCTGCTGATCCGCCTCCCGCCGTCCGCCGTCGGCGGGACCTCGGCCACCCAGAAGCCGTGGGCATCGCCGTGGGCGCCGAGCACCTCCGCCGTGCCATGGCGGCGATGGCCGATCGCGAACCCCGGGCCGACCACGAGGCCCACCAGCCGATGGCGTCCGCGGAGACGATCGAGGAACGTCTCCGCCCGCAGCTGGCTGACCCGGCGGGTGAACTCCACCACCTGGACCCGGTCCACCCCCAGCGGCTGCAGCCACCGACGGCGGGCATCGAGGGTCGTGAGCAGGCCCGGGGTCGAGGCCGGGGCGAGCACCGCGCGGGGGTGGGGGGCGAAGAGGCAGACCAGGGTGAGGGCGCCGGCCCCCTCGGCGCGCCGGCGCAGCTCCGCCAGCAGAGCCCGGTGGCCCAGATGAACCCCGTCGAAGTTGCCGATGGTGGCGACCACCGCAGGCCCGGTGGCGGGCGGCCCGAGGCCGGGCAGCCCAAAGCGGACGTCCATCAACCCCGGGAGGGCACGCCGGTGGCCACCCGTCACCCGCCCAGCGGCGCGAGGACCTTGAGCGGCCGAAAGTGACCGCCGTGGACCTCCCCGATCGCGAGCAGCCGACCGTCCAGGGCGTGGGCCCGCACCTGAGCGCCGGGGGCCAGCGCCGCCGGCCGGCTGAGCCAGGCCCCGGACCCCCGTCGCACCGCCATCGCCCCCGCCGGCAGCAGCTCGACGCGGGGCAGGGACGCCACCGCCGACTCCGGCGGGAGAAGGTGGACCGCCGGGTCGGGTGCCGCCTCCAGGTCGGCGAGGGCGACCGCCTCGGCGATCCGGAACGGCCCGTAGGCCGTCCGCTCCAGCCATCCGAGGACCCCGCCGGTGCCGAGTCGCTCGCCCAGGTCCGACGCCAGCACCCGAAGGTAGGTGCCCCGGCCGCACTCCACCTCGACCTCGGCCAGGGCGACCGGTCCCGGGGTAAGACGGAGCAGCTCCGCTCGGTGGATGTCCACCGGCCGCGGCTTCCGCTCGACCTCCACCCCGGCGCGGGCCAGCTCGTAGAGGTGGCGACCCTCGTGCCGCACCGCCGAGTGCATCGGCGGGACCTGCTCGATCCGGCCCACGAAGGTCGTCAGCGCCGCGGCCACCTGGGACTCGGTGAGGCCCTCGGCCGAGCCGCCGGCGGTCACGGTCCCCTCCAGGTCGCCGGTGTCGCTGCGCTCGCCCAGTCGGATCACGGCGTGGTAGGTCTTCGCCTCGCTGAGCAGGTATTCGACCAGGCGGGTGGCCCGCCCCAGGCAGATCGGCAGCACCCCGGTCGCGACCGGGTCGAGGGTGCCCGCGTGGCCGACGTGGCGCTCATCGAAGATGCGCCGGACCGACCGCACCACCTGGAAGGAGGTCATCCCGGCCGGCTTGGCGACGTTGAGCATCCCGGTCACCCGGGGGCCGCCCCGGCGTCCCCCGGGAGCGGACCGCGGACCGCTCCCGGTCGGGGCCGGACTGGGACCGGCCGTCACCCCCTCCGCGGCACTCACCACCCGGCCCCAGCGCCGGCGCCATCGGGGGCCGGCACCGGCGGGGGCCCGGCCGGGCGGACCAGCTCGCGCGCCGCCTGGAGCACCGCCTCGCGGGCGTCGGCCAGGGGACGGGCCAGCTCGGCCCCGGCCGCGCGGGCGTGGCCACCGCCCCCGAAGGGCGCCAGCAGCTGGTGTGCCTCCACCCCCGGGCGGGTGCGCGCGCTCACCTTGGTGACGGCGGGGCCCGCCTCCTTGAAGAGGAGCGCCACCACCAGGGTGTCGAGGCTCTGGAGGATGTCGATCAGGCCCTCGGTCTCCTCCATCCCGGCCCCGGTCTCGGTCAGCACCCGCCGGGTGACCTCGCCCCAGAGCAGCCGGCCGTCGCACTCCCGTCGGGCCGCGGCGGTCACCGCCGCGTGGAGCCTCAGGGTGGTGATCGGCTGGGACTTGTACGCCATCCGGGCGACCCACCCGGGGTCGGCCCCGAGCCGGGCGAGCTCGGCGGCGGCGGCGAGGACGTCGCCGGTCGTGTTGTCGTGGCGGAACCCGCCGGTGTCCGTGAGGAGGGCGGCGTACAGGTTGGTGGCCGCCGCCGGGCTGACCGGGATCCCCAGCTGCCGGAGCAGGCGCAGCAGCAGCTCCCCGGTGGCGGCGGCATCGGGGTCGACCAGGGCGACGGTGCCGAAGCCCTGGTTGCTGCGGTGGTGGTCCACCACCACCACCACCGGGGCGCGCTCGATCCGCGCCCGCAGGTCGCCGAAGCGGCTCGGGCTGCCGGCGTCGAAGGCCAGCACGGCGGCGCCGGGGGGAGCGTCCTGCTGGTTGACCCGCGCGAATCCGGGCAGGTAGCGGAGCTGGCCGGGCACCGGCGCGGGCACCCAGGGATAGGTCCGCTTGCCGAGCCGCTCCAGGACGTCGCTCATCGCGAGCAGGCTGCCCAGCGAGTCGGCATCGGCATCCTGGTGGCCGACGCAGAGGAAGTCGGTGCCGTCGGCGAGCACCCGGCCGATCGCCGCCACCGTGGTCGGGTCCAGGCTGGTCACGCCTCCTCCTCCGGGAGCCGGCTCGGCGGCAGGTGCTGCAGCACCTGGCTGATGTGGACGGCGTAGGCGATCGACTCGTCGAGGACGAAGGTGAGCTGCGGGATCCGGCGCAGGTTGGTGAGACGCGTGCCCAGCCGGTAGCGGACGAATCCCCGCACCCGGGTGAGCCGCGCCACCGTCTCCCGGCGCCGGTCGTCGTCGCCGAGGACGCTCACCCGGACCATCGCCCGGCTGAGGTCGGGGCTGCACGACACCCGGACCACCGTCGTCATCGCGACCCGGGGGTCCTTCACGTCGTGCACCAGACAGCGGGCGATCTCGGAGCGGAGCTGGGCATTGACGCGCTCCACGCGATGCGTCGGGGACGGGACCGACGGCGCCACGCGCGCTCAGCTCACGCGTTCCGCTGCTGGACCACCGACACCTCGAGCACGTCACCGACCTCGAAGTCCTGGTAGTCGCCGAGGTCGATGCCGCAGTCGTAGCCCTCGCTGACCTCGCGCACGTCGTCTTTGAACCGCCGCAGGGAGGCGATCCTCCCGCGATGGATCTCGCGACCGTCGCGGCGGACGGTCACCACCGCATCGCGCACCACCTTGCCCAGGACGACGTGGGAGCCGGCGACGAAGCCGGTCTTGGGGACCCGGATCCGCGCCCGCACCTCCGCCCGGCCGCTGAAGATCTCCTCGAACGTGGGCTCGTGGAGTCCGCGGATGGCCCGCTCGATGTCCTCGGTCAAGTGGTAGACCACGTCGTAGGTGCGCACGTCGACCCGCTCGCGGTCGGCCACCTGGCGGGCCGGGGCGTCCGGTCGGACATTGAATCCGACCACGATCGCCTGGGCGGCGGCGGCGAGATTGACGTCGTCCTCGGTGATCGGACCCACCCCCTCCAGGACGATGCCGAGCCGGACCGCGGGATCGCTGAAGCGCAGGAGCACGCCCCGGAGCGCCTCCAGGGCGCCGTGGGTGTCCGCCTTGACGACCAGGTCGAGGTCGCGCACGGTCCCCTGGCCCTGGCGGGAGAGGTCCGCCAGGCCCGCCCGCCGAACCGGCGCCGCGCTGCCCCCCTCGGCCAGCCGGAGGGCCTCGGCGCGGGCGCGAGCGGCCCGCTCGTTCGCCATCACCTCGAAGCGGTCGCCGGCCCGGGGGATCGCGGGGAGCCCGGCCACCTCCACCGGCATGCTCGGGCCGGCGGCACGCTGGGGCCGGCCGTGGTCGTCGACCATCGCCCGGACCCGGCCGGCGACCGCCCCCACCACCAGGTGGTCCTGGAGCCTCAGCGTTCCGGACTGCACCAGCACGGTGGCGAGCGGACCGCGGCCGCGGTCGAGGTGGGCATCGATGACGGTGCCCGCCGCCGGGCGGTCAGGGTCGGCGCGCGGCTCGTGCAGGTCGGCGACCAGGAGGATCATCTCCAGGAGGTGCGGGATCCCCATGCCGGTGCGGGCCGAGACCGGCACCGCCACCACGTCGCCGCCGTACTCCTCCACGACCAGCTGGCGCTCGGTCAGCTGCTGCTTCACCCGATCGGGGTTGGCGTCCTCCAAGTCCATCTTGTTGATGGCGACGATCAGCGGCACCCCCGCCGCCCGCGCGTGCTGGATCGCCTCGTCGGTCTGGGGCATGATCCCGTCGTTGGCGGCCACCACCAGCACCGCCACGTCGGTGACGTTGGCGCCGCGGGCGCGCATCGCCGTGAACGCCTCGTGGCCCGGGGTGTCGATGACCGTGAGCGTGCGCCCCTCCCACTCCACCGTGGTGGCGCCGATCCGCTGGGTGATGCCCCCCGCCTCGCCGGCGGCGACGTCGGTGTGGCGGATGGCGTCGAGGAGGCTGGTCTTGCCGTGATCGACGTGGCCGAGGACAGTGACCACCGGCGGGCGGGGCCGGAGCGCGGCGGTCGACTCCGGGGACCGATCCGGAGCGGGCGCGGCGGCGGCGACCCCGGTGACCGCCGCGGGCTGCTCGCGCACCACCTCGACGCCGAACTGCTCGGCGAGCAGCCGCGCGGTGTCGAACTCCACGTTCTGGTTGATGCTGGCCAGGATCCGGAGCTGGAGGAGGGCCTTGGAGACCTCCGCCGGGGCGACCCCGAAGGCCAGGCCCAGCTCCTTCACAGTGAGCCGCGCGGGCAGGGCGACCTGCTTCACGATGGCGATGCTCGATCCTCCACGACGGGTCGATCCGGCGGTGGCTCCGGCGTCGCCGCCCTCCCCGCTCGGAGGGCGGCGACGTCCACCGCCGCCGGCGGGAGGCGGAGCGCGCGCGCCAGGGCGCCGCGACGCGCCGCCGCCTGCCAGCACTCCATCCTCGCACAGACATAGGCTCCCCGGCCGAGCCGGGGGTGGCGGGGCGGGTCCACCGCGACCCCGCCGGCGCGGACGGTGCAGCGCACCAGCAGCGCCTGGGGACCCCGGGCGCCGCACCCGACGCAGCGGCGGCTCGGCCGCCGGGGCTCCGGGGTCACCCCGGGCCGGCACCGCGGATGTCGATCCGCCACCCGGTGAGGTGCGCCGCGAGACGGGCGTTCTGCCCCGCCCGCCCGATCGCGAGCGAGAGCTGGTCGGTCGCCACCGTGACCACGGCCCGGTGGGCAGCCTCGTCGAGGGCCACCCGCTGCACCGTGGCGGGGGCCAGCGCGAACGCCACGAACTGGGCCGGGTCGGCGGACCAGCGGACGATGTCCACATGCTCGGGGGCCAGCTGGCGGGTCACCGCCGCCACCCGGACCCCGCGCGGCCCGACGCAGGCGCCGATGGGGTCGACCCCCTCTCGGTTCGACCCCACCGCGACCTTCGACCGCCGCCCGGCCTCGCGCGCGATCGCGTGGAGGGTGACGGTGCCGTCGGCCAGCTCCGGCACCTCGATCTCCAGCATCCGCCGGAGCAGGAGTGGATCGGTCCGCGACACCCGGACCGGCCGGGGCGCTCCCGGGCCGGGCTCCGGCACCTCGAGGACGACCACCTTGAGGTGCTGGCCCCGGACCAGCCGCTCGCCCGGGAGCTGGTCCGACGGGGCCAGCTCGACCTCCAGCGGACCGACCCCGAGCTGGACCGCGCCCCGCCGGGCCCGGAGGACGATGCCGTCGACCAGCTGGCCGCGCCGGGAGAGCGCCTCGGTCCGCAGCCGCCCGCGATCGGCGGCGCGCACCCGGGTGGCGAGCGCGGCCTTGGCGACCCGGAGCGCGGCCGCCAGCACCTCACGGGGGGCGTCCACCTCGTGCACCACCACCTGGCCCACGCCGGCCCCGGCGTCGAGCCGCCGGGCGTCCGCCAGCGCGATCTCCGCCGGCCCAAGGGCGGTCCCTGCCACCACGGTCGCGGGCAGGCGGAGGCGGAGCCGCCCGCTGGCGGCGTCGAGGCGCGGCTCCGCCCCCGGCCAGGGCGACCGCTGCCCCTGCCACGCGGCCTGGATCGCCTGCTCCACGGTTGCGATCACGGTCGCGTGGTCGAGTCCGTGCGCCTGCCGCAGCCCGAGCAGGGCGCGGCCGAGCTCGCCCGCCGCCGGCGGCGCCGGCGCCTCCGCGGTCACAGATCGACCAGCCGGCGGGCGGCGACCACCACCGTGCGATCGACCCGGCGGCGCGCGCCGGCTCGCCGCCGGCCCGGGCGGACCTCCAGCTCCAGGACGTCCGGCGCGACCGCGACCAGCCAGCCCTCCACCACAAGCCGCGCGGGGAGGGGTCCCCCCTCCAGCTCGAGCCGGACCCGGTGCCCGATCGCCCCGACCAGCTGGGCCTCATCGGTGAGCGGGCGCTCAGCCCCCGGTGAGCTCACCTCCAGGGTGTACGGGCCGGGGAGGGGATCGGCGGCGTCGAGCCAGGCGGAAACCAAGCGGCTGGCCCGGCTGCACTCGTCCAGGGTCACCCCGCCGGGACGGTCCACCACCAGGCGCAGCCGCCCGCCCCCCGGCCCGGTGGCGAACTCCAGGTCGCAGAGGCAAAGCCCGGTCGGCTCCAGCACCCCCCGGATCGCGCCGCTCAGCTCCCGGGTGGGGTCGACCGGCCCCACCGCGGTCGCCGCGGTCCGGCTAGGCGTCGCGCGCCGCCGCCGGCAGCGCCCGCCCCGGGGCCCCGCCCCGCGCCGGATGCCGCCGATCGAGCTGGCGCCAGGCCGCGAGCAGGGTGCTGGCATTGAAGATCGAGCTGTAGGTGCCGGACGCGATCCCGATCAGGAGGGCGAGGACGAACCCCTGGGTGGTGGTGCCCCCGAAGAGGAAGAGGGCGAGGAGCACGAACAAGACCGTCAGCGAGGTGTTGAGCGAGCGCGCCAGCGTCTGCACCACCGAGAGGTTGACGATCTGCTCGAACGTCATCCGGGTTCCCACCACCCGGAGGTTCTCCCGGATCCGGTCGAAGACCACGATCGTGTCGTGGACGGAGAAGCCCACCACCGTCAGCAGGGCGGTGACGAAGAGGGTGTTGACCGTTCCCAGCTGGGAGAAATGGCCCACGATCGCCCACAGCCCGGCGAGCACGAAGACGTCGTGGAGCAGCGCCGTCAGCGCGCAGATCGCAAAGCGGCGCGCCTGGACCTGGCTCTGCGAGAAGCGGAAGGCGAGGTACCCCGCGATCAGCAGGCTGGCGATGATCACCAGCACCACCGAGCTCACCACCAGACCGCTGGCGATGGTGGGGCCGACGGTGGTCTCGTTGACCGAGGGGTTGCCCGCCGCATCGTGGGGAATGCCGAAGTGGTTGTCCAGCGCGTGCACCACCTGGGCCACCTCGGCGGCCGGGATCGGCAGGGTCTGGACCACGTAGCTGTGTCCCGAGGCCGCCAGCACCTGCGGCTGCGCGGTCGGCACCACGTCGCGGACGACCTGCAGGACCTTGGTGACGGAGGCACCGTGGAGGAGCCGAGCGGTGACCTGGTCGCCGCCGGTGAAATCAATGCCGAGGCGGAAGCCGGCGATCAGGATCGTGAGCAGCCCGGGCAGGATCACCGCCACCGAGGCCCCGAAGAAGAGGTTGCGGTGGGTGACGATGTCGAAGCGTCGGCCCGGGGCCATCGCCTGGGCCATCCGGTCGGCGGGCAGCAGCCGGGTGTAGAGGCTGGGGTTGCGGGCGAAGGGGAACCAGCGCTGGGCGTAGTGGAGGATGGAGTGGGTGATGATGATCGACGAGAACATGCTGGCGGCGACGCCGATGAAGAGGGTGAGCGCGAACCCCTTGACCTGCGGCGACCCGAAGAAGTACAGCACCGCGCAGGTGATGCTGGTGGAGATGTTGGAGTCGCGGATCGCCGGCCAGGCCCGCTTGAAGCCCTGCTCGGTGGCGAGGGCCAGGCTGCGGCCCTGGCGCAGCTCCTCCTTCATCCGCTCGAAGATGAGCACGTTGGCATCGACCGCCATCCCCACGCTGAGCACGAACGCCGCCAGCCCGGGCAGGTCGAGGGTGACCGGGATCAGCTTGAAGACCGCCAGCACGATCGAGCCGTAGCCGAGCAACGCGATGCTGGCGAGCACGCCGGGGAAGCGGTAGTAGAGCAGCATGAACAGGATCACCAGGGCCATCCCGAACGCGCCCGCGACCAGGCTGCGCTGCACCGACTGCCGGCCCAGGGTGGCCGACACCGTGGTCACCTGGGCGGGCGCGATCTGGGCCGGCAGCGCGCCCGCGTTGAGCTGGTTGACCAGCTGCTGGGCGGAATTGAAGGTGAAGTTGCCGGTGATCTGGGTCTGGTTGCTGCTCGGCGACTCGACGCAGGGTGCGGTGAGAACCTGGCCGTCAAGGAAGATCGCCACCTGGGAGAGCGGCGGCACGGCCGCCGGGCAGGCGCCCCCGACCCCGCTCTGGGTGCAGTCGGGGTTGTGGGCACAGGCGTTGGTGGTGAGCGTGAGCCACTGGGCGGCTCCCGCTCCGTTGAAGGTGAGGTTGACCGCGTAGCCGCCCCCGGTGGTGCTCCCCACCGCGGCCGAGCTGAGGTCGCTGGCGGTGATCCGGGGGTCAACCTTCCAGTGGTAGCGCAGGCCGGTGGCGCTGATGGGGTAGTCGGCCGGGTTATTGAATTGGCAGCTCAGCTTGGGATGGCCGGCGGGGAAGCAGCTGGGGTCCACCAGCTGCTGCTGGTCGATGCAGGTCGGGGTGGTGCAGGGGATGCCCGCCGTGGGGTCGCCGTTGACCGTGGGCGTCCCCGCCACCGCGGTGGCGAAGTGGAGCTGGGCGGTGGTGCCGAGGGTGCTCAGCGCCTGGGTCACATCCACCCCGGGGAGCGTCACCAGCACCTGGCCGGTGCCCTGGGCCTGCACCTGGGCACCCGAGACCCCGAGGGCGTTGACCCGCCGCTCAAGGATGGTGAGGGTGGCCGCCTGCGCCTGGGCCAGGGTCTTGCCCCGCGGCAGGCCGACCCGGCAGCCGATCCCGGGCGGGTTGTCAGGCCCCTGGCAGATGGCGATGGTGAGCTGGGTGCCGCCCTGGAGGTCGAGCCCCTTGTGGAAGTAGAGCTGGTCCCCGAACAGGGTCGGGGGACGGTTGTGGGGCAGCGGACGTCCAACCGGGACGTGGACCACCGCGTAGCGGTACACGTAGGCGTAGCCGTCGAC
The DNA here is from genome assembly GCA_027306655.1 of Candidatus Dormiibacterota bacterium. Classification (GTDB taxonomy): domain Bacteria; phylum Chloroflexota; class Dormibacteria; order Aeolococcales; family Bog-877; genus DAHUZL01. The sequence continues at coordinate 89,940 of DAHUZL010000143.1, read as the reverse complement.
GAAGACCGCCATCGCCACCACCGCGATGACCAGCGCCAACCACCACTTGGTGATCCGGACCACGGGCTGTGCTCACTCCTCGATGGCGGACGGACCGGCGGCGGCCCGCGACGGCGCCCCATTGTAGGGAGGATCCGGCCCCGGCCCCATGCTCCCGCCTCCGGCCAGCGCCCGGAGCCGGCGGCGGCGGAGGGCGTCGAAGCGCCCCTCGGTGATCGCGGCCCGCAGCTCCGCCATCAGCGTGCCGAGATGGGTCAGGTTGTGGAGGCTGAGCAGGCGATGGGCCAGGATCTCCCCCACCTGGATGCCGTGGCGGAGGAAGCCGCGACCGAAGCGGCGGCACGCGGGGCAGCCGCAGTCGGGCTGGAGCGGGCGAGGGTCATCGGCGAACTCGGGCCGCCGCAGCGCGAGCCGTCCCGAGGGGGTCAGCGCGACCCCGTTGCGGGCCAGCCGGGTGGGGAGGACGCAGTCGAAGAGGTCGACCCCGAGGGCGACCGCGTCGAGCAGGTCCCGGTCGGTGCCGAGGCCCATGAGGTAGCGGGGCCCGGCCTCGGGCAAAGCGGCGAGGGCGGCCGCCACCGCTCGCCGGCGGACCTCGGGCGGCTCCCCCAGGACCAGGCCGCCCAGGGCGTGGCCGTCGAAGCCCAGGCCGGCCACCGCCTGGGCGGCGGCGGCGCGGTCCTCCGGGTCGAAGCCGCCCTGGACGATGCCGAAGAGCAGGCGGTCCCCCGGGTGGGCGGCCCGGGAGCGGACGGCCCAGAGCTGGGTCCGCCGGGTGGCCGCCCGAGCGACCTCCGGGGCGACCCCGAAGGGGACCGGGTGGTCGAGCACCATGCACACATCGCTGTCCAGCTCGCGCTGGATCGCGATCGCCCGCTCGGGGGTGACCCGCAGGCTGGCCCCGTCGTACGGGGAGCGGAACCGGACCCCGTCGTCGTCCACGGCGGCGAGGCGATCGAGGCTCACCAGCTGGTAGCCGCCGCTGTCGGTGAGGATCGGCCCCGACCACCCGATGAACGCATGCAGCCCGCCCAGGCGGGCGATCCGCTCCGATCCCGGCCGCAGGGCCAGGTGGACCGCGTTGGCCAGCACCATGGCGGCCCCGGTGGCGGCGACCTCGTCGGGATCGCAGGCCCGCACCGGGCCGCGCGTCCCCACCGGCATGAACGCCGGGGTGGCCACCTCCCCGTGGCGGGTGCGCAGCATCCCGCAGCGGGCCTGACCCCCGGGCTGGCGCGCGGTGACCCGGAAGGGCGGGCCGTTCACAGGGTGCGCCACCCGAGCATGCAGTCCCCGAAGCTGAGGAAGCGGTAGCCACGGGCGAGGGCGACCCCATAGGCGGACCGGGCCCGCTCCCATCCCCAGAATGCCGCGACCAGCACCAGCAGCGAGGACCGGGGCTGGTGGAAGTTGGTGAGGAGCCCGTCCACGACGGTGAAGCGGTGACCGGGGCGCAGGTAGAGGCGGCTCACCGCCGCCCCCGCGCGCACCAGCCCCCCGCCGGCGGCCGCCGACTCCAGCGCCCGCACCACGGTGGTCCCGACCGCCACCACCCGCCCGCCCCGGGCCCGGCACTCCCCGATCGCCGCCGCCGCCTCCGGGGGGCAGTCGAAGGCCTCGGCGTGGATCGGGTGGTCGGCGATGTCGGGGCAGCGGATCGGGGCGAAGGTGGCGAGTCCGATCGTGAGGGACACCTGGGCCACCCCGATCCCCCGCTCGGCGCAGCGCTGGAGCAGCGCCCGCGTGAGGTGGAGCCCGGCGGTGGGCGCCGCCGCGGAGGCGGGCGGCCCGGCGGCGACCACCGTCTGGTATCGGGCGCGGTCGCGCAGCGGGGCGTGGATGTAGGGCGGCAGCGGCATCTCCCCGACCGCATCCAGGTCCACGCCAGGCTCGGTGGCGATCGCCACCCGGCGCGCGCCCGGGTGGCCGGGCGCCGGCCCCAGCACCAGCGCCCGCCAGCTCGGCCCCTGGACGACCCCGCCGGCCCGCAGGCGGCGGCCCGGACGGACCAGGGCGTCCGCGACGCCGCCGGGGCCCGGCGCCGAGAGGAGGAGGAGCTCGGCCGGCTCCGCCCCCACCCGCCCCCTCAGCCGCGCCGCGCGCACGCGGGTGGTGTTGAGCACGAGCAGGTCGCCCGGAGACAGGCAGGCGGGCAGGTCCCGGACCCGGTGGTCGGCGGCGGTGGCCCCGTCCAGGACCATCATCCGCGCCCCGTCGCGGTCCCGGCGGGGCGACTGGGCGATCGCCCCCGGGGGAAGCCGGTAGTCGTAGGCGTCGAGCGCGCGCGGGGCCTCCTCGGCCACCCCTCAGGGCTCGAAGAGGGTCGGCGGTCGCTCGCCCTCCGGAGTCGGCACCGCCAGGCCGAGGTGGCGGAAGGCGCGGGGGGTGGCGACCCGTCCCCTCGGGGTGCGCGCCATCAGCCCGGCCTGGATCAGGAAGGGCTCGTGGACGTCCTCGATCGTCTGGGCCTCCTCGGCCAGCGAGACCGCCACCGTGTCGAGCCCGACCGGGCCGCCCCCGAAGCCCTCGCAGATGGTGCGGAGAATCCGGCGGTCGACGGCGTCCAGCCCGAGCGCGTCCACCCGGAGCAGGGTGAGGGCCTGGGTGGCCACCGCCGCGGTCACGCGCCCCCCAGCACGCACATCGGCGAAGTCCCGCACCCGGCGGAGGAGGCGGTTGGCGATCCGCGGGGTGCCCCGCGACCGCTCTGCGAGGCAGGCGATCGCGTCCGGCTCCACCTCGACCTCGAGCAGGCGGGCGGAGCGCTCCAGGATCGTCGCCAGCTCGTCGGGGGCGTAGAACTCGAGCCGGAGGGCCGCGCCGAACCTCTCCCGGAGGGGTCCGGAGAGGAGGCCCAAGCGGGTGGTCGCCCCCACCACCGTGAACGGCTTCAGCTGGAGCCGGAGCGCCTGGGCGCCGGCTCCCTTGCCGGTCACGAAGTCGAAGGTGAAGTCCTCCATCGCCGGGTACAGGCTCTCCTCGACCGTCCGCTGGAGCCGGTGGATCTCGTCGATAAACAGGATCTGGTGGGCGCCGAGGTTGGTGAGGATGCTGGCCAGCGCGCCCTGGTGCTCGATCGCCGGACCGCTGCTGATGCGCAGGGCCACTCCCATCTCGGCGGCCAGGATCGCCGCCAGGGTGGTCTTGCCGAGGCCGGGCGGCCCCGAGAACATGCAGTGCTCCAGGGGCTCCCCCCGCCGACGGGCGGCTCCGACCAGGATCTGGAGCTGCTCCTTGGCCGCCGCCTGCCCGATGAACTCCGCCAGCCTCCGGGGCCGGAGGGTACGGTCGAGCTCAGGCTCGTCCTCGGCCGGCGCGGGGTCGAGCAGCGTCGGGTCGGGGTCCATCACCCGATCATGGGTCGGCGACACCCCGGTCCAGCCCGCGGAGCGCCAGGGCGACCACCTGCTCCAGCCCGGCGTCGGGGCCGAACGCCTCCACCGCCCGGCGGACCGCCCCGCGCGCCACGGTCGCGGGGAAGCCGAGCCCCACCACCGCCGCCACCGCGGGCGCGGTGAGCCGGTCGACCGCGACCGGCGCCGGGGCCTGGTCGGCAACGCCCGCGAGCCCGTCCAGCTTTCCGCGCAGCTCCAGGATCAGCCGCGCCGCCGTCCGGGCGCCGATCCCGGGCACCGAGGCGAGCAGGGCCGGGTCGCCGGCGGCGATGGTGCGCACCAGCGTGGGCCACTCGGCCCGGCCCAGGATGGCGAGCGCCGCCCGCGGACCGACGCGCTCGACGCCGATCAGCAGCCGAAAGCACGTCAGCTCCTCGCGGGTGGCGAACCCGAAGAGGGTGATGGCGTCGTCGCGCACCGCGGTGTGGACGTGGACCGTGACCGGGCCGGTCTCACACCGAAGCCAGGCGAGGGTGCGGGGGTGCCCGAAGACCCGGTAGCCGACTCCGGCGACGTCGACCACCGCCCACTCGGCCTCGACCGCCTGGACCGGGCCGTGGAGGCTGGCGATCACGCCGGGACCCCGGGCACTCCGAGCCGCGCCTCCCGCACCGCCAGCCGCAACCCGGCCGCATGGTGGTGGCAGACCGCGACCGCGCAGGCGTCGGTGACATCGTCGGGCCCCACGATCGGCGTGCCGCCGAGCAGGGTGACCACCATCCGCGCCACCTGGGCCTTGGGGGCGGACCCATTGCCGGTCACGGACCGCTTCACCTCGCTCGGGGTGTACTCGGCGACGGGGAGGCCGGCCTCCGCGACCGCGTAGAGCACGACCCCGCGCGCCTGCGCGACCTGGATCGCGGTGCGGACGTTGCGCGAGAAGTAGAGCCGCTCCACGGCGACGGTGTCGATCGGGGCCCCGGCGACCACCGCCCGCACGCCCAGGACCACCTGACACAGCCTCGCCGTCTCCGGGTCGTCGGCCCGGGTCGCCACCACTCCCGCGCGCAGGAGCCGCAGCGACCCCGGCCGCCCCTCGACGAGGGCGTAGCCGGTCAGGGCGAGGCCGGGGTCGAGGCCCAGGACCAGCATGGGGACTGGGGGAGCGGGCACGAGCGGGGGTGGGGCGGCCGGGGCGGGGGCACCGGAACGGGGCGCGGCGGCTCAGACGCCGGCGAGGACGTCGTCGGGCAGGGCGGCGTTGCAGTGCACCGCCTGGACGTCGTCGTGCTCCTCCAGCGCCTCCAGCAGTCGGACCACCGCCGGGCCGGTCTTGGCGTCCACCTCGACCAGGGTCGCGGGGCGCATGGTCACCTCGGCGCGGTCGACGGTGGCGCCCGCCTCCTGGAGCGCCTGGCGCACGGCCTCCAGCCGCTCGGGCGGCGCGTAGGCCTCGAGCAGGCCGGCCTCGATCTGGACGTCGTCGGCGCCGGCTTCGATCGCGCTGAGCCCGAGGGCCTCCGCGTCCCGCCCGTCAGCCGGGGCGCTGACCACCCCGGTGCGGGCGAACTGCCAGGCGACCGAGTTGGTCTCCCCGAGGCTGCCCCCGGACCGGTTGAACAGGTTGCGGATCGCCGCCACGGTCCGGTTGCGGTTGTCGGTGACGGCGTCGACCAGGATCGCGACCCCGCCGGGGCCGTACCCCTCGTAGCGGATCTCCTCGATCGCCTCGCCCGCCAGCTCCCCGGTGCCGCGCTTGATCGCGCGCTCGATGTTGTCCTGGGGCATGTTGACCTCGCGCGCCTTCTGGATCGCCAGCCGGAGCCGGAAGTTCCCCTGCGGGTCGGCCCCCCCCTCGTGTGCCGACACGGTGAGCTCGCGCGCGACCCGGGTGAAGGTCTGCCCCTTCCTGGCGTCGACCAGGGCCTTCTTGTGCTTGATGCCGGCCCACTTCGAGTGCCCAGACACCGCTCACCTCCCGACCTCGCCGGCGCGCGCCGACGGCGCGTGGATCAGCCGGCGAACAGATATTCGACTACTCTAGCACCGCCTCACGGCTCCCGTGTAGGCTACCAGCGTCTCGGGGGTGTCCCGGCGCGGGCCGTGCCGCGGCGCCCGTCAACCGGCCCGGCCCAGCCTGACGAAGCGGCGGGGACCGACCTGGAGAACCGCCCCCGGCGGGGGGGCGATCGGGATGCGCCAGTCGGTGACCCTCGCCCCGTCGAGGGTCACCCCGCCCTGGGTGACAAGGCGAGCCGCCTCGCCGCGGGATCGCGCCAGCCCGGCCAGGACCAGGACCTGGCGCACGTCCTGCTCCATCCCGGTCAGCACCGGGGCCTCGGGGATGGTGGCGGGCAGCCCATGCCCGCGGTGGACCCGGTCGAACTCCGCGGCGGCGCGGGCGGCGGCCTCGGGCCCGTGGAAGACGGACACCACCGCCCGCGCCATCTCCGCCTTGGCGGCGCGGGGATTGACGGAGCCGTCGGCCATCCCCTCCCGGAGCGCGGTCTGGCGCGCCTCGGGCAGGTCGGTCACCAGCCGCAGGTAGGGGCCGACGCTCGGGTCCGGCAGCGACATCAGCTGCCCGTACTGCTCGGTCGCCGGTGCCCTCACCGCCACCGCGTTGCCCAGCGACTTGCTCATCTTGCGGTGGCCGTCGAGGCCCTCCAGCAGCGGCACCGTGACGATCGCCTGGGGGGGCTGGCCCGCCGACGCCTGGAGCTCGCGGGCGAGCAGGAGGTTGAACAGCTGGTCGGTGCCGCCGAGCTCGACATCGGCCGCCACCGCGATCGAGTCGTAGCCCTGGAGGAGGGGGTAGAACAGCTCGTGGAGCCCGATCGGGTGCTGCCTGCCCATCCGGCTCGCGAAGTCGTCGCGCTGGAGCAGCTGCGCCACCGTCACCGACCCGGCCAGCCGCAGCATCCCCTCCAGCCCGAAGTCCTGGAACCACTCGCTCTGGCGGCGCACCTCCACCCCGGCCGGGTCGAGGAGGCAGAAGAGCTGGTCGAGGTAGGTGGCGGCGTTGGCCTCCACCGCCTCGGGCTCCAGCTGGGGTCGCGTCGCGCTGCGGCCGCTGGGGTCGCCGATGCGGGCGGTGACGTCGCCGATGATGACCACCGGCCGGTGACCGCGCCGCTGCCAGCGCCGGAGGAGTCGCATCGGGACGGTGTGGCCGAGGTGGATGTCCGGCGCCGAGGGGTCGATCCCCCACTTGATCCGCAGCCGCTCTCCGCGACGGACCCGCTCCGCCAGCTGCTCACCGGGCACGCAGTCGACGGTGCCGTCGAGCAGCTCGCGAAGGTGACGGTCGGCGCCGTCGTCCAAGGGGGGCAGGGCGCCATTCTATCGAGCGCCTCGCGGACCCGTCCGCGGCGGGGGAGATGGTGCTAGAGTGAGCCCAAGGAACCGGTTCGAGTTGGAGGGCATGTCCAGTGCGAACCGCGTGGCACCGGCTGAGGCACACCCGAGCGGAGTAGTCGGCCCCACCGGGCCCGGCAGCGTGGTGTCCCGCAAACGCGGGGCCGCCCGGGGTCGGGCAGGGCCCGGCAGGGGGCGCATCCAGCGCGCGATGTGCAGAGCCCGGCCGTTTGGCTGGGGCCGATCCATCGGATCGGAATCACGACGCGGGCCGACCTGTGGGTCGGCCCGCCTTCATGTCCGGCCCGCCCGCGCGCGCCGGGCGGCTCCGCCCCGGGGGACGCGGACGCGACACCGCGGCGCTGCGCGCGTCGGCGGCCCGCCACGGCGCGGGGTCGGCGACACCCACCCGGGGGCCCCAGAGGACGTCGCCGTCCGGCACCGGCTCCCCGGCTGTCAGCCAGAGATGGTCGCGCCCCGCCCGGCAGAGGTCGGCGCCGTCGTGGCGGAGGTCCACCCCGAGGGCACGGCAGGCCCGACCGGGGCCATCAGCCCGCACCGGGGACCACCCGGGCGACGAGGATCCCGTCTCGAGCGCCCGGACCAGCACGGCGGCCGCCCGGCCGGCGGCCTCGGTCACGACGTTGAGGCAGGGGTGCAGGCCATAGGCCAGGTACACATAGGCATGGCCGGGCTCGCCGTACATCGGCCGGTTGCGCGGGGTGGGGCCGCGGGCGGCGTGCGAGGCGGGATCGGTCTCGCCCAGGTACGCCTCCACCTCGACGATCCGTCCCCACCGCAGCGATCCGGCGCAGTCGTGACAGATCCACTGGCCGAGGAGGGCCCGGGCGGCCTCCAGGCAGGGGCGGGCGGCGAAGGAGCGCGGGAGCGCCCGTCCGGGGTCGGGCGGCTGGTTCAGGCGTCGATCTGGGCCAGGTGGGAGGCGAGGTGGGCGGGGACGGCGAAGCGCATCACGTAGCGGACGAATCCGTCCGCCCCGCTCACCGGCTGGGCGAGGACGGAGGCGCGCACCGCCTGGGACACGTCGGTCCGGGTGGGCGGCAGGAGGGCGGCGTCGGCGGTCGGGCTGCCGATGGCGAGGGCGACCAGGATCAGGGTGCCGCACTCCAACAGGGACGCCATCGCCCCCAGCACGAAGCCCAGGAAGCTGTCCGCGGCGAAGGTCGCGATCCGGCGGAGCTGGTCACGGTAGAGGAACCCCAGGAGCTCCCCGATCAGGGCGCCGAGGGCCGCCAGCCCGCCGAAGACCAGCCCGTTCCAGTAGAGCGGGTCCAGCCCCAGGGCGTGCCCGAAGTCCTGGGCGATGTAGGTGCCGCCGAGGTAGGCGAGCACGGCGAGAACGTAGAACAAGGCGAAGGGGACGATCCGCCGCAGCACGCCGTAGCGCCACCCCAGGATGCAGTTGGCGGCGAAGACCAGCAGCACGACCAGGCTGAAGGCTAGGCTCACGCATTCTCCCTCCGTCGCGCTCCGACCGCCTCGGCCAGGACCTCCATCGCGGCCGCCCGCAGCCCGATCCCCTCCGCCCCGGTCAGGGTGCGGGCGGGGTCGCGGTAGACGAGGCGGAACGTCCAGCCCTTGTGGGCCGGGCCGAGTCGGGCGTCAGTGTACTCGTCGACAAGCCGCCAGGACTCCAGATGGGGCACCCGGCCCCCGGCGAAGGCGGCGAGAGCCGGCCCCAGCGCGGCCCGCGCCGGGACGATCACGGCCAGGTCCTCGACCAACGCGGGGGTCGACGCGATCGGCCGGGCCTGCGGTGCGGGGCCACCCGCGAGGAGCCATCCGTCGAGCCGGAGCTCGGCGACCACGGTCCGACCGCGCAGCTCCAGCGCCTCCCGGGCCCCGTCGGCGAGCTCGCCGACGGCGCCGACCCGCCGCCCCCCGGCCCATAGCTCGGCGGCCCGAGCCGCGTGCAGGCCGGGCACCCTCCCCTGGCGGACCTCGGGCGGCCCGTCGGCGCACCGGCCCCCCACGCCCACCACCAGCGCCACCAGGCGGCGCAGGCGCCGCGCGGCCTCGTCGGCGTCGCCGCCGGGGACATGGTCGACCAGCCCGATCAGCAGGGGCTCCTCGGGCGGCTCCGCCGCCGACGGGCCCCAGAAGGCGCGCCCGATCTCGAAGAGCCGGACACGCTCGGCCCCGCGCGCCTGGTTCGCGGCGGCCGCCTGGAGGAGGCCGGGCAGGCAGCTCAGGCGGAGGACGCTCCCCTGGGGCCCCAGCGGGTTGCGCACCTCGATCGGAGGCCACGGCGGGGCCAGGGGGCGGAGCCGGTCGGCCACCAGGGGGGCGGTCAGGCTGACCGTGATCGCCTCGTCGAACCCGGCTCCCAGGGCGAGCTCGCGGACCGCCTCGCGCGCCGCCGGGGAGGCGACCGTCCCGGCAGGACAACGGCGCCCGGGCAGGGTCGCGGGCACGCGGTCGTAGCCCAGGCTGCGGCCCACCTCCTCCAGGACGTCGGCGGCGATGGTGACGTCGAGCCGATCGGGCGGCGGGCGCACCGCCAGCCGGTCGCCCACCTCCTGGACCGCGAACTCCAGCCGCCGGAGGGCTCGCGCCGCCTCCGGGGCGGCGACCGCCATGCCCAGGGCGCGGCCGAGGGCCTCGCCCGTGACCCTGATCGGGGGCCCCGGCGGGCGGGCGCCGGGGTGGAGATCGATCGGACCCGGGTGAACCCGCGCTCCCCCCAGATGGTGGGCGAGGTGAACGAAGCGGGCGGCCCCCACCGGGGCCAGCTCCGGGCTCAGCCCCTTCTCGAACCGCACCGAGGCCTCGGTGCGCAGCCCGAGGCGCCGGGAGGCGCCGCGCACGGCGGATCCGCTGAAGCACGCCGCCTCCAGCAGGATCGAGGAGGTCGAGGCCACCACCGCGCCGGCCATCCCCCCGATGAGGCCGGCGATCGCCGACGGCACCCCGCCGATGTCGATGACCACGGTCGGGGGGTCGAGCACCCGCTCCACACCGTCGAGCCCGAGGAGGGCCTCCCCCGCTCGCGCCGGCCGCACCGTGACCAGGACGGGGTCGCCCCCCGGCCGGACCCGCTCCAGGTCGAAGGCGTGCAGGGGCTGGCCCAGCTCCAGGCACACGTAGTTGGAGAGGTCGACGATGAGCCCCAGCGGACGCATCCCCACCGCCCGCAGCCGCTGCTGCATCCAGAGGGGGGCGGGCCGGTCGGGCAGCCCGCTCACCACCTCGGCGCAGTAGCGGGGGCAGCCGTCCGGGTTGGCGATCGCGACCCGGACCAGCTCGCGCGCGGCCTCGCCCGACCGCGGCGGGGGGGTGCAGTCCGGCCGTCGCAGCGGACGCTCCAGGGCGGCGGCCAGCTCGCGCGCGACCCCGAGGTGGGAGAGGCAGTCGGGCCGGTTGGCGGTGATCTCCAGCTCCAGGACCCGGTCCGCCCCGACCACGTCCGCCAGCGGCGTCCCCGGCTCGGCGGCGTCCCCGTCGAGAAGGAGGATCCCCTCCCGCTCGGCGCCCAGTCCCAGCTCCGCCGGGGAACAGAGCATCCCGGAGCTGGGGTGGCCGCGGATCCGGCGCAGCCCGAGCCGGGTCCCGCCGGGCAGGACGGTGCCGGGGGGAGCCCAGGGGACGAGGGCTCCCCGCCCCAGGTTCTGGGCGCCGCACACGACCGCCACCGGCTCCGGCCCGCCGGCGTCGACCCGGGTGAGCCAGAGATGGTCGCTTCGGGGCATCCGCTCCAGCTCGACCACCCGCGCCAGCACCACCCCCGGGGGTCCCCCCGGCCACTCCAGCACCCGCTCCACCTCGGTCCCGGTCGCGCTGAGGCGCTCCGCCAGCCGGGCCGTGGGCACGTCGGCGCAGTCGACGAAGTCCTGGAGCCAGTTGCAGCTGAAGCGCATCCGGGGCTCAGAACTGGTGAAGGAAGCGGACGTCGTTGACGGTGAGCTCGCGACCGTCCTCGATCCCGTACTTCAGCATCGCGATCCGCTCCGGGCCCATCCCGAAGGCGAACCCCTGGTGGCGGTCCGGGTCGACCCCGCCGTGGCGCAGCACCTGGGGATGGACCATCCCCGATCCCAGGATCTCGATCCACCCCCGCTGGTGACAGGTGCGGCAGCCGGCCCCGTCGCAGACGAAGCAGGAGACGTCGACCTCCATGCTCGGCTCGGTGTACGGGAAGAAGTTGGGGCGGAGCCGGATCTCGCGCCGAGCCCCGAACATGGAGCGGGCGAAGGTGAGCAGGGTGCCCTTGAGGTCACCCACCGTGATCCCCTCGTCGACCACCAGACCCTCCACCTGGTGGAACATCGGGAAGTGGGTGGGGTCGGGGTTGTCCCGGCGGTAGGTGCGCCCCGGCGCGATCACCCGGATCGGCGGCGGCTGGCCCAGCATCGTCCGCATCTGGACCGGCGACGTGTGGGTGCGCAGGAGCAGGGTGTCGCTGAGGTAGAAGGTGTCCTGGCCGTCGCGGGCGGGATGGTCCTCGGGGATGTTGAGGAGCTCGAAGTTGAAGCGGTCGGTCTCCACCTCGGGGCCCTCGGCGACGGAATAGCCCAGGCCCCGGAAGATGTGCTCGATCTCGCGGAGCACCCGCGTCACCGGGTGGAGCCGGCCCCGCTCCGCCTCGGTGTCGAGCACGGTCATGTCCACCCACTCGCCGTCGGCGCTGCGGGCCAGGGCGTCCGCCTGGAGCTGGCCGGACCGGCGCGCGAGCGCGACCTCCACGCGCCCCTTGGCCTCGTTGAAGGCTCGGCCGAGGGCCGGGCGCTCCGGCGGCGGCCGGGTCGCCACCACCGCCCCGGCGCGGGTGAGCGCCCCCTCGCGCCGTCCCAGGACCCGCCGGCGCACCACCTCCAGCTGGTCCGGGTCGGCGGCGCCGGCGATCGCGGCCAGGGCGTCCTCGGCCAGGGCGGCCAGGGCCTCGGGGGTCACGAGCCGGCGGCCGGCCCCCGTGCCAGCGACACCAGCCGGCTGAACGCCGCCGGGTCGCGCACCGCGAGCTCCGCCATCTGCTTGCGGTCCACCCCCACCCCCTGCGCCTGGAGCCGGTGGATGAACTCGGAATAGCGCAGCCCGTGGGCCCGGCAGGCGGCGTTGATGCGGGCGATCCAGAGCCGGCGGAAGTCGCCCTTGCGCTTGCGCCGGTCCCGGTACTGGTACGCGAGCGCGTGCAGCACCGCCTCGTTGGCGGGGCGGTAGAGGCGCCGGTGGGTACCGCTGAACCCCTCCGCCTGGTCCAGCAGCTTCTTGTGTCGGCGCCGCGCCGGCACGCCCCGCTTGACCCGGGCCATCGCTCAGGCGCCGAGGTAGGGCGCGTCGCGCCGGATCTGGCGCCGGTCGCTGGGCGCGACCGGGTGCTGGCGGGCGTAGCCGCGCTTGCGCTTGGCTGACTTGTGCTCGAGCAGGTGGGACTGGAAGGCGCTGCGGCGCAGCAGCTTGCCGGTGCCGCTCACCCGGAACCGCTTCTGGGTCCCCTTATGGGACCGGATCTTCGGCATGGACCTGGACGCCTCCCTTGAGCGGCCGCTTGTTGACGGGGTTGAGGATCATGATCATGTTGCGCCCCTCCAGCAGGGGGTGACGCTCCACCTGGGCCAGGTCCTTGGCCTCGTCGGCGATCCGGAGCAGGAGGTTGCGCCCGATCTCCTGGTGGACCAGCTCGCGGCCGCGGAACATGATGGTGAGCTTGACCTTGTCGCCCTCCGCCAGGAACTGGCGGACGTAGCCGTACTTGGTCTGGAAGTCGTGCTCGCTGATCTTCGGTCGGAGCTTCATCTCCTTGAGTCGAATGACGCTGTGCTCGCGACGGGCGTCCTTCTCGCGTTTGAGGGCCTCGAACTTGAACCGCCCGTAGTCGAGCAGCCGGCAGACGGGCGGCTGGGCCTGGGGAGCCACCTCGACCAGGTCCAGCTCCCGTTCCCGGGCCAATCGCTGCGCCTCGGTGAGGGGGACAACCCCGAACGGCTCACCGGTGGTGTCGTCGAAGAGGCGCACCTGCGCGGTGCGCACCTGGTCGTTGATCCGCAGTTCGCGAAACGCTATCGACGGGTCCTCCTGGGCGGGGCATCACCCCCCGGGTCGTCCCGCTCGCACGGGCCAAGCTCGGGGCCGGGCTCGTGGACGCCGGGGAGGTCGGGGGGCGCGAGGTGCGATCCTACCATGACGCCGCGATCGCTCAGGCCCCGAGCCGGGGGGGCCGGGCTTCGGCGGCGAGCCGGTCGGCCAGCTGGGCGATGGTGACCGGGGTCCGCTCCTCCGAGCGGGTGGCGCGCAGGTTGACGGTGCCGGCCTCCACCTCACGGGCCCCGATCACCCCGAGGTAGGGCACCTTCTGGCGCTCGCCGTCGCGGATCTTGGCCTGCATCCGCTCCCCGGGCCGATCCGGCACCTCCGCCCGGATCCCTGCAGCGACGAGCCGGGCGGCCACCTCGCGCGCATAGGGGAGCTGGTCGTCGCCCACCGTCACCAGCTGGAGCTGGACCGGGGCCAGCCAGAGGGGGAAGGCGCCCGCGTGGTGCTCGATCAGCACCCCCAGGAATCGCTCCATCGACCCGAGAAGGGTGCGGTGGACCATCAGCGGACGGTGGGGGGCGCCGTCCGCCCCCACGTACTCCAGCCCGAAGTTCTCGGGCTGGATGAAGTCGAACTGGACCGTGGCGCACTGCCAGGCTCGGCCCAGCGCGTCCCGCACCGAGATGTCGATCTTGGGTCCGTAGAAGGCGCCCCCGCCCGGGTCCACCCGGTGGCCGAGCCCGCGGCGCTCCAGGGCGCGGGCCAGGATGGCCTCCGCCCACTCCCATCGGGCGGGGTCCCCGGCCGCCCGCGCCGGCCGGGTGCTGAGAGCGACCTCCAGGTCGTGGAAGCCGAAGGTGGCCAGCATCGCGTGGGAGAAGGCCACCACCCGGGCCAGCTCCTCCTCCACCTCCGCCTCGGTGCAGAAGATGTGCGCGTCGTCCTGGGTGAACCCGCGCACCCGGAGGAGGCCGTGGAGGACGCCGCTGCGCTCATTGCGGTAGACGGTGCCCAGCTCGGCGAGTCGGAGCGGCAGCTCCCGGTAGCTGCGCGTGCGGGACCGGTAGATGAGGATGTGGAACGGGCAGTTCATCGGCCGCAGCCGGTAGCGCTGCCCCTCCACCTCCACCGGTCCGTACATGTCGTCGGCGTAGAACTCCAGGTGGTGGCTGGTCACCCACAGCTGCTCGTGGGCGATGTGGGGGGAGAAGACGAGGTCGTAACCGTCGGCGCGGTGGGCTCGACGCCAGTGATCCTCGATCGCCTCGCGCACGATCGCACCCCGGGGATGCCAGAGGATCAGGCCCCCGCCCAGCTCCTCATCGGCGGAGTAGAGCTCCAGCTCGCGGCCGAGGCGACGGTGATCGCGACGCTCCGCCTCCCGCCGCCGCTCCAGGTGGGCCTCGAGCTCCGCCGCCGAGAAGAACGCGGTGCCGTAGATGCGCTGCAGCATCGGGTTGCGCTCGTCGCCGCGCCAGTAGGCCCCCGCCGGGTGGAGCAGCCGGAACGCGGGGATGGCGCCGGCGTCGGCGACGTGGGGCCCCCGGCAGAGGTCGAAGAAGTCCCCGGTCCGGTAGCAGCTGATGGTCTCGCCGGCGGGCAGCCCCTCCACGATCTCGACCTTGAAGGGCTGGCGGAGACGGGTGAACGTCTGGAGCGCCTCCTCGCGGCTGCACTCGACCCGCTCGAAGGCCGGCCGGCGGGCCGCGATCTCGCGCATCCGCCGCTCCACCGGCCCGAGGTCCTCGGGGGTGAGACGCCGCCCCCCCGGCAGCAGGAAGTCGTAGTAGAAGCCGTCGGCGACGGGCGGCCCGATGGCGTAGGCGGTGCCCGGGAAGAGCTCCACCACCGCCGCCGCCATCAGGTGGGCGGCGCTGTGACGCAGGGTGTCGAGGGCGGGGCCGGCGGGGTCGCCCGCCGGCGCCCGGTCGGAGGGGGCCATGGCCCGGCAATTGTACGGAGGCCGGCCGCGCCGCCCGGCCTATAATCCGGCCCACGTCCCGGCCCCGCCTGCGTCCGCGACGGCGGCGCTCGGGCCGGGCGCGGGCGCATAGCTCAGGTGGTTAGAGCGCTACCTTGACACGGTAGAGGTCCCAGGTTCGACTCCTGGTGCGCCCACGCCGGGTATGCACCGTTTCCACACCATTGGTGGGGATGGTGGGGAAAAGTCGGGCTCCCCTGCGGCGGCGAATTCGCCAGGAAAAGATGGGGAATCGTGCTTGACAGGGCGACCGCGGGCGAGCGTATCATCGGCCCCCGTGACCGCCTCCGAGGCCCCCCCACCGATCCCCCCCCCGGCTCGCGCCTGCGCCCGCCCGGGCTGCGCCGCCTCCGTCCACAAGCGTACCGCCCGCTACTGCAGCGTTCGCTGCAGCAGCCTCGACCCGGGCCGGCGGGCGCGCCTCCGCGCAGGGGCGCAGCGGGGCCGGGTGGTACCCCTGGCCCGCCAGCTGACCCTCAACTTCGATGGGGCGGAGGCCCCCCTGGCGCAGTTCGCGGGCCTCCGAGAGGACCTGCCCAGCGGCCTCTCCCGGCTGGCGGTCTGACCCGCCCGACCGCTCAGGCGACCCGGCGCGGCGCGGCCGGCTGCGGGGAGGCGGGGACGGCGCCGTGGGCCCGGGCGGTGCGCATGTCGATGGCCGTGACGCTGACCAGGAGCGTGCGCTCGCAGCCGTGGCAGATGAGGTGGAAGGACTCCGGCCGGTCGAGCTGGCGCGCCACCGTCTGGCGGTACCCGCATCCCTCACAGGTGACGATCGCTCGCATGGTCCGGGATCCTCCATCGTGGGCGGTGCCCCCCCGGGGGCGCCCCCATTCAACCCCGCCCGCCCCGGCGCTGAGCCCGAGCGGTCGATTCTTCAAGGCTCCGGTACACCCCCGTTACCGGTGTCCCGTCCCGGCCGCGGCCTGACGGCCGGGGCCTGGTGACGGTTCGCCATCACCGCGCTGGCGATGAGCAGGAGCCCGAGGGCGGCGATCACGACGCTGGCCCCGACGGCGTCCGCGATCAGGCCCGCCACCAAGAGCGGCACCGCGATCGCGAGGTTGATGGCGACGAAGGCGCCGCCGAAGACCGTGCCCCGGGTCGCCTCGTCGGTCTGCTCCTGGATCAGGGTGACCGCCGGGATCAGCACCGCCCCCAGCCCGAGGCCGAACACCACCGCCAGCCCGACGGCGATCGGGATGAGGGCGCCGACCACGTGGACGTGGGCGAGCGCCTGCGGCAGGACGCCCAGGACCAGCATGGCGCCCCCGGTGGCGAGCAGGCCCCGCGCCACCGTCCGGGTGCGATGCACCGCGGCGCCGGAGCGTCCCACCACGGTGCCCATCAGCACCATCCCGGCGGTCGCCGGCACCAGCAGGATGTAGCTGTTGGCGGCGGGCTGGCCGAGCACGTGGACCATGTACCCGGCGGAGAGCGCGAAGATCGTGAAGACCACCACCAGCGCCGCCGTCAGCACCGCGAAGGCGAAGCGCAGCAGGCGGTCGTCGCGGACCGTGGCGTAGGCGCTGCGGAGGTCGTGCCGGAGCGAGCGCCCCTGGCGGTCGATCGCGCTGGCCAGCTGGGGGCCGCCCTCCAGCCGGCTCCGGATCGCCCAGATCCAGGCCGTCGACGCCACAAAGAGGGCGCAGCCGAGGTAGTAGGGGCCCTCCAGGCCCAGCAGCCGCTGCGCCAGCGACGCCGCCGGCACCGCCACCACGATGGTGACGATCACCGTCATCGTGAACAGGGACGTCGCCGCCAGCAGCTCCTCCCGGCGCACCAGCACCGGGATGCTGGCCGCCTCGGCGGGGGCGAAGAACTGGCCCGCCCCGGCGAAGACCAGGGTGATCAGGTACAGCGGCGCGGCCTGGTGCTGCGCCACCCCGGTCAGCTCCAGCACCGCCACCAGCAGCACCAGCACCGCCCGGCTGGCGTTGGCCCCGATCATCAGGCGCCGCTTGTCGCGGCGATCGGCGGTGAGGCCGGCGGGGACCGAGAGCAAAACCGAGGGGATGGTGTAGGCGAGCAGGAGCACCGCGTCGCTGATGTACTGCCCGGTGAGGGCGTAGATCGAGAGCAGCAGCGAGAAGGCGAAGAACTTATCGCCCAGCTGGGCCGCCACCTGGGCGAGCCAGAGGCGGCGGAAATTGCGGTTCTGGAGGACCTGGCGGAGCCCGGCGATATCGCCCGTCCCGAGGCCGGCCGCGACGCCGGGGTCGGGCGCCGGAGACGCCATGGCGGCGACTATAGCAAAGGGTCGCCGCTCTCCCGGTGCCCCGGCGGCGTCCCCCCTCCGAGCCGGAGCCACTCCTCCAGAGTCAGCGTCCCGGGGCGCCGGGTGGGCTCGATCCCGAGGCCGGCGAGCCAGGCGCGGACGGCCCCGGGGGTCAGTGCGAGGGCGGGGGCGAGGCCGACCGCGAGCTGCTTGCGACGCCCCTGGAAGGCGAGCCGGGCCAGGCCGAGCGCGCGGGCGCGCTCGGCTGCCGGCGCCGCCGGCCGCGGCTCCAGCACCACCAGGCTGCTGTGGACGTCCGGCCGCGGCCAGAACGCCTCCGGCGGCAGGTCGCCCTCCCAGCGCACCGTCCCGAGCAGCCGCACCGCCAGGGTCGCCAGCGACCAGCGCCCGGCCGGCGCCGCCAGCCGGCGTGCCACCTCGCGCTGGACCACGACCGCGATCCGCTCGGGGGGGGGATCGGCGGCGAGCAGCCGGGGAAGGAGGACGCCCGTCAGCGAGTAGGGCAGGCTGCCGCAGACCCGGTACGCCGGACCCAGGCCGAGGCCGGCGGGGTCGCAGCGCAGGATGTCGGCCAGGACCACCCGTACGCCCGGACGGCGGTGGAGCGTGAGGCGGAGCGCGGCGACGCAGGCGGGGTCGATCTCGACCGCGACCACGGCGGCCCCGGCGCCGAGGAGAGCCTGGGTGAGGGTCCCGAGCCCCGGGCCGACCTCCAGGACCACGGTCCCGGGGCCCGCCCCCACCGCGGCCACGATCCGGTCACGGGCGGCGGGGTCGACCAGGAAGTGCTGGCCGAGGGCGGCCTGGGCCCGCACCCCGAAGCGGCGCGCGACCGCCCGCACGGTCTGGGGACGGGTGAGGTCGAGTGACGACCGCCGCCTCGGGCCGGCCCCGGTCACGGCTCGGGCAGGTGGTAGAAGGTGCGGGCGGTGGCCGTCGCCGCGGTGGCGACGGTGGCCGAGCACTCCCCCCGCAGCGCGGCGATCCGGGCCGCGGTGACGGCCACCCGGGCCGGCTCGTTGGGACGCCCGCGGTAGGGCTCGGGGCTGAGGAAGGGGGCGTCCGTCTCCACCACCAGGTGGCCGGCGGGGACCGCCTGCGCCGCCTGCCGCAGCCCCGGCGCATTCCGGAAGGTCACGATCCCGGCAAACGAGCAGATCAGCCCCAGCCCGGCCGCCCGCCGGGCCAGGCCGGCGTCGCCGCTGAAGCAGTGCAGCAGGGCCGCCTGGTCCCGGCGGCGGCCCAGCTCGGTGAGGATCTCGTCGTGGGCGAGGCGGTCGTGGACCACCACCCCCAGCCGGGCGTCGCGGGCCAGGTCCAGGAGCAGGCGGAACTGCTCCAGCTGGACCGAGGCCGGGGTCACCGGGATCCCGGGGCGCGCGAGGTGATCGAGGCCGATCTCCCCCACCCCGACCACCTTGGGGTGGCGGAGGAGGTCCGTCAGCGCCGACGTCTCGAGGTCGTCGGGGGGGCGGGGCCGGCTGGGGTGCCAGCCGACGGTGACGTAGACCTCGGTGAATCGCTCCGCCAGCGCCACTGCCCGCCGCCCCTCCTCCACTCCGTCGGCGCTCGTCACCACCTGGTGGACGCCCGCGGCGTGGGCGCGGGCCAGGACCGGGACGAGGTCCTGGCCGCCCTCCGCCAGGGTGGTGAGGTGGCAGTGGGCGTCCACCAGGGTGATCGGCTCGGTCACGGGAGCTCGGCCCCGGCGGCGGGGGTGGGCCCGACCACCACGGTGCACTCCCCCCGCGGGGGCCGGGCCGCGAACGCCAGCAGCAGCTCGGCCGCGGTGCCCGTCTCCCAGCTCTCGTGGCGCTTGGTCAGCTCCCGGGCCACCACCACCGTACGCCGGTCCAGCTGGGGGGCGAGCAGGGCGAGCGTGCGCGGCAGGCGCAGCGCGGATTCGTAGAAGACCAAGGTCCCCGACCCCGCCTCCGCGACCGCCCGCCGGAGGCGCCCCGGGCTTCGGGGCAGGAAGCCGAGGAAGCCGAATCGATCGGCGGGCAGCCCGCTGCCGGCGAGCGCGGTCACCGCGGCGCACGGCCCCGGCACCACCACCACCTGATGTCCGGCCGCCCGCGCCGCGGCCACCAGCCGCCGCCCCGGGTCGCTGACCGTGGGCATCCCGGCGTCGCTCACCAGCGCCACGTCGGTGCGCTGGAGGCGCTCCAGCACCCGGGGGAGGCGGCGCTCCTCCTGGGGCGCGGGCAGGCCCCAGCAGGGGACGTGGATGCCGAGGTGGGTGAGCAGCGGCCGGGTCCGGCGGGTGTCCTCGGCCACCACCAGCCCGACGGCGGCCAGGGTCGCGGCCGCCCGGGGGCTGACGTCCCCGAGGTTGCCGATCGGGGTCCCGACGACGTGGAGGGTGCCGGCCCCGGCCAACGGCCCGGGCTCACCGTCCCCAGTCACGGGGATAGCGGAAGTCCCGGTCGATGGTGCGCCGGGAGAGCTTGGCGATGATCGGCAGGCGGCGCTTGAACTGGTTCCGGCGGACCCGCTCCCGGACCAGGGCCACCAGCTCCGGCGGGAAGCCGAGGTCGACACACTCCTCGTGGGTCCGGCGCTCGTCGACCAGCTGGTAGAGGAGCCGATCGGCCACCGCGTAGGTGAAGCCGAGGTCCTCCTCGTCCGACTGCCCGCTCCAGAGGTCGGCGCTCGGGGCCTTGGCGAGGATCGGCTCGGGCAGGCCGGCGTGGCGGGCGAGCTGGTAGAGCTGGGTCTTGTAGAGGTCCCCGAGCGGGTTGAGGGCGTGCGCCATGTCCCCGAACACCGTGCCATACCCGAGCAGGAGCTCGGTCTTGTTCGAGGTGCCGACGACCAGCGCCCCCTCGACCAGGGACAGGTCGTAGAGCACCGCCATCCGCTCGCGGGCCATCTTGTTGCCCCGGCGGCGGCGGTCGTCGGTGGGAACCTGGTCGAAGTAGGAGTCGATCTGGGGCGAGATGTCGATGGTGCGGGCTGCCACCCCGGTCGCCGCCACCACCAGGTCGGCGTCGGCCAGGCTGCGCGGGTCGCTGGCCCGGTACGGCATCCTGACCGCCAGCACCCGCTCCGGGCCGAGGGCCCGGGCAGAGAGCCACGCGGCGAGGGCGGAGTCGACGCCGCCCGAGAGCCCCACCACGGCGCGGTCGAAGCCGACCTTGGTCATCTCCTCCACCAGGAAGCGGCAGAGGATCCGCTCCACCCGCCCCGGGTCGATCGCGAGGGGATCCGGCCCGCCGGCCGCCGCTGCGCCGCTCACCCCGGCGGCCCGGCACCGCCGCGAAGCCGGCGCAGGGTGGCGCGGACGACCCCCGGCCGCTCGTCGCGCAGGAGCGGGTAGGCGATCCGGGCGCGCCGCAGGTGGCCCCGCTCGAGGGCGGCCGTCAGCTGGCCCCGGTCGTCGGCGAGGGGCCCCGCCAGGAGCGCCCCGTCCGGGCCCAGCACCCGGCTGCCGCCCCAGAAGCTCACCCCGTCCTCGACTCCGACCCGGTTGCAGTAGACGAGGAAGCAGGTGAGCAGCTCGGCGTAGGTCCGGGTCATCGCCTGGACCGAGGCCGCCGACCCCAGCCCGCCGTCCCCCGGCTCCATCCCCCGTCCCGGGCTGGCCGCGGGGCAGACCAGCAGGTCCATCCTCTGCAGGCTGAGCAGCCAGGGGGCCGAGGGGTGCCAGAGGTCCTCGCAGATGCAGAGCCCCAGACGCCAGGTTTCGCCGTCCCGTCCGGCCAGGTCGACCACCTCGAACCGGTCGCCGGCGGCGAGGTAGCGGCGCTCGTCGAAGAGCCCGTAGGTGGGGAGGTAGACCTTGCGGTGGACCACCCGCGCCCGCCCCCGTCCGACCAGCACGGCGGCGTTGTGGAAGAGGTGGTCGGGGCTCTCCACCACCGCCCCCACCAGGGCCCACTGGTCGCCGGCCGCGCGGGCCAGGCCGAGCAGCTCGGGGCCGTCCTCGGCCACCGCCACCTCCGGGACCAGGTCCCGCAGGAAGTAGCCGGAGCAGCTGAGCTCGGGGGTGACCACCAGGTCGGCCCCCGCGCGCCGCGCCTCCGCGATCGCGTCGGCGAGGTCGGCCGCGCTGGCGCCCACGTCCCCGAGGCGCGGGGCCGTCTGCAGGCAGGTCAGGGCAAGGGACCCTGCCGTCATTCCGGCCCCAGCGCGCGCCCGGCGAGGAAGTCCTGGATCGTGGGGCCGATCGCCTCCGGGCGGCGGATGGCGGTCGCCGCCCGGGGCAGCGCCGCGAGCAGCTCCGCCCCGTAGTCGCGGGTCAGCACCCGCGGGTCGGCGAGGACGACCGCCCCCCGGTCGGTGGTGGTCCGCACCAGCCGGCCGAACCCCTGGCGCAGCCGCAGCACCGCCTGGGGTAGCGCCTCCTCGCGGAAGGCGTCCCGGCAGCCGCGGGCCCGAGCCTGGTAGAGGGGGTCGGAGGGAACCGGGAAGGGCAGCTTGTTGATGATCACGCACTGGAGCGCGTCGCCGGGCACGTCCACCCCCTCCCAGAAGGTCGCCGAGCCGAGCAACACCGTGCGGGGATTGGCCCGGAAGGTCCGCAGCAGCTGCTGGCGGGTCCCGTCCAGCCCCTGCCCGAGCAGGACCAGGCCCTCCGCCTCCAGGCGGGGACGGAGCGCGGCGTGGGCCGCCCGCAGCGCCGCGAAGGCGGTGAAGAGGACCAGGGTCCGTCCGCCGAGACGGACGGCGACGTCGGCCACCACCTCGGTCAGCACCTCGGTGTGGCGGGGGTCCTCGGGGGCCGGCATCGGCCGGGGCAGGCAGAGCACCGCCTGGCGCAGGTAGTCGTAGGTGGAGGGGAGCACCAGCTCCTCCGCCGCCAGGAGCTGGAGCCGGCTGCGCAGGTACGAGAAGGAGCCGCCCACGGTGAGCGTCCCCGAGGTCAGCACCACGGTGTCGCAGCGGTCGAAGACCTGCGCCCGGAGCCGTTCCCCGACCGCCACCGGGGCGAGCCGGAGCACCGCCTGCTCGCCGCCCTCCAGCTCCAGCCACGCCACCTCGGCGGCGCCGGCGTCGGAGGCGGCGGCGAGCACGCGCCGGGTGGCGGCCGTCACCCCCTCCAGCGCCTCGGCGGCGACCTGGAGCTCGCGGCCGGCGTTGGCCGGCTGCGGCCAGCGGGCGGGGTCGGCGACCGCCGCCGGATCGGCGGCGCGCAGCGCCGCGGCGGCATCGCAGGCGGTCTCGGCCATCTGCCCCAGCGCGCGCGCCGCCGCCGGCCAGAGCGGTCCGCGCCGGACCTGGTCGGTGAGGGCCAGGGTCCGCCCGCGGCCGCCGTCGGGCCCGCCACCGACCGCGGTGAGGAGGCCCTTGCAGGCCCCGAACGCCCGCACGGCATGGCCGCGGGCCGCCCCCAACCGGTCGGCAAGATCGTCGCCCGGCCCCTCCCCCCCGCCGGGCGCCCCCACCGGCAGCCGGTCGATCACCCGCAGGACATCGGCCGCCCCCAGGCGCACGCCCGCCCCGGCGGTGGCCGACTCCTCCAGGCGGTGGGCCTCGTCCACCACCAGGTGGCGGTAGGGGGGCAGGATGGCGCCGCCGCTGTCGAGGTCGGCGAGCAGCAGGGCGTGGCTCACCACCAGCACCTCGGCATCGCGGGCGCCGGCCCGCGCCCGCACCATGAAGCAGCGACGGCTCTGCCAGTTGTCGCAGCGGGGACCGAGGCAGTCGTCCACGGTCGAGCCGACCTCGTCCCAGAGCGCGGCCTCGGGCCCGCCGAGGCGCAGCTCGGCGCGGTCGCCGGTGGGGGTTTCCGCCACCCAGACCAGGCAGCGGAGCTGGAAGCGGAGCCGGTCGAGGTCGCCGCGCTCCTCCCCCGGCCCGTCGGTCGCCGCCAGCCACCGGTCGAGGCGGCGCAGGCTGAGGTAGTGCCCGCGCCCCTTGAGCAGGGCGGAGCGCACCCCGAGCGGCCGCCAGCGCTCCAAAGCGGGCAGGTCCCGGTGCGCCAGCTGCTCCTGCAGGGGCACGGTGTGGGTGGCGACCACCACCCGCTCGCCCCGGAGCGCCGCCCACTCGCGGGCCGGCACCAGGTAGGCGAGCGACTTGCCCACCCCGGTGCCGGCCTCGACCAGGAGGGTGCCGCCGCGGTTGAACGCCTGCGCCACCGCCATCGCCATCTGCTGCTGGCCCTCGCGGAGCTCGTAGCCGTCCCCGTCCCCGGCCAGCGGTCCGTCGGGTCCGAGCAGGGCGGCGATCCGGACCGGGTCCAGACGCCCGCCGCCGTCCGGGGTGTCCGGCGCCGCGGCCGTCTCCGGGGCGGGCGGGGCCGGCGGCGCGGACGGCCCCGCCTCCTCCCCCCCGGCGGCGGCGGCCAGCAGCGCGCCGGTGGCCCAGGCGCGGCCGGCACAGCGGGCGGCGATCCGCTCCCGCACCCCGGGGGGCAGGGCCGCCACCCGCTCCAGGAGGTGGAGCAGCAACAGCCGGGTGGCGTCGGCGTCGGAGGGCGCCCGGTGGGGCCGATCGTGCCCGAGCCCGAGCGCTCGGGCGAGCTCGCCGAGGCTGTGGCTCGGGGCCGCGGGCATGAGGATGCGGCTCAGCTCCAGGGTGTCGACGCAACCGCGCCGGGCGAAGTCGTCGGGCCGCACCGCGGCGCAGAAGCCGAGGTCGAAGGCAGCGCTGTGGGCGACCAGGGTCGCCCCCCCGGCGAACTCCGCCAACCGGCCCACCGCCGCCTCCGCGGGCGGGGCCGCCCCGACCATCCCGTCGTCGATCCCGCAGAGCCGCTGGATCGCGAGCGGGATGGGCACCCCGGGGTCGACCAGGGTGGCGAACGTGTCGACCACCCCCTCGCGCGTGAAGCGGACGGCCCCGATCTCGATGATCCGATCGCCGCGGGGGCTGAGACCGGTGGTCTCGAGGTCGAAGGCGACCCAATCCGGCGACCGGGGCGCCACGCCGCCGGATGGGGGGTCCACGTCCGTCAAGCGTAGCCGCCCGGGGGCAGGGCGCCCGGCTCCGCCCCCGGGCGGGCGTGGGAGCGGATCGCGAGGCCGGCGCGCCGGCACGCCTCCAGGGCGGCGTCCACGACCTCCGCCACCGACATCCGGTCGGTGACGATCATGGTGGCGTCCCGGGGCACCCGCAGCGGCGCCTCGCGGCGGGATCGGTCGAGGCGATCGCGCTCGGTCACCTCCCGGCGCAGCGTCTCCGCGCCGGCGGCCCGTCCCCGCCCGCGCAGCTCGGCGGCCCGGCGGGCCTCGCGGACGGCCGGGCTGGCGTCCAGGTAGAGCTTGCACAGGGCGGCCGGGACGACGACGCTGCCGGCGTCGCGGCCGAGGACCACCGCCCCCCGGCGGGCCAGCCGCTGCTGCGGGGGCAGCAACGCCCGTCGCACCCCTCGCAGCTGAGCGAGCCAGGCGAGCAGCTCGGCCCGACCCGGGTCGAAGAGCTCGGCCGTGACATCCTCCCCGTCCACGGTGGCGAGCGGGCCCCGGGGAGACGGATCGGGGTCGGTGGCGACCGCGATCCGGACCGACCGGGCCAGCGCCTCCGCCCCGACCCGGTCGCCCACCCCCACACCCGCCCTCCCGACGGCGACCGTGAGCGCCCGGTAGAAGAGCCCGGTGTCGAGGAGGGGCAGGCCGAGCCGGTACGCCAGCTCGCGCCCCACGGTGGTCTTGCCGGCCCCCGCCGGGCCGTCGATGGTCACCACCGGGCCCCTGGTCACGGCCCGAGACCGGCCGCGCGGAGCAGGCGGCGATGCTCCCCCCGGCCCAGCTCCCGCACCGACGCCTCCGGCTGCGAGCCGAGGCGGAGCGGACCGATCGCCACCCGCTGGAGGTCCACGACGGCCAGCCCGACCGCCGCCAGCAGCCGGCGCACCTCGTGCGACCGGCCCTCGGCGAGGCCGAGCTCGATCCGCGCGCCGTGCCGCCAGCGCCCGGCGGGGCGCACCGCAAGCGGCCGGGCCGGCCCGTCCTCCAGGACCACCCCGCTCCCCAGCCGCTCCAGCTGCTCCGGGCGCGGGTGGCCGGCGACCGCGACCCGGTAGAGCTTGACCACCTGGTAGCGGGGATGGGTGAGGCGCAGCGCCAGCCGCCCGTCATTGGTGAGCAGGACCAGCCCCCGCGACCGCAGGTCGAGGCGGCCGACCGGGAAGACCCGGACCCCGCCGGGGGCGAAATCCACGACCGTCGGACGTCCCTCGGGGTCGCGCACGGTCGAGACCACGCCGACCGGCTTGTTCAGGGCCAAGGTCACGAGCGCCGGTGGCGCCGCCGGCACCGGCCGTCCCCGGACCGTGACCCGGTCGGCCTCCGCGCGCACCCGCTGGCCGGCGCCCGACGGCGCCCGGTCGTTGACCCGCACCCACCCCTCGCGGACCAGCCGGTCCGCCTCGCGACGGGACGCGACGCCGCGGCGGGCGAGGTAGGAGCCGAGGCGTTCGCCCGGCTCCGCCGCGGCACCGATGGCGCTAGCCTCCATCCCCGGGGGGCGGGCGAGGATCGGCGAGCGGGGGCAGGTGCTCGATCCGCTCCAGGCCCACCACCTGGAGGAAGCGGAGGGTGGTCCCGAACAGCCGCGCCCGGCCCGGACCGGGGTCGCGCCCCACCTCCTCCACCAGTCCGCGCCGCTCCAGGCTGCTCAGGACCGCATCGCAGTTCACCCCCCGGATCCCCTCCAGGGCCGCTCGGGCGACCGGCTGGCGGTAGGCGATGATGGCGAGGGTCTCGATGGCGGCTCGGGAGAGGCGGCCGGGGAGCTCGGGATGGAGGGCGCGCTCCACCACCGCCGCCACCTCGGGCCGGGTGGCGAGCTGGAGGGCGTCGGCGTGGGCCTGGAGCATGAGGCCGCTGCCGCGCAGGCGATCGGCCAGGTCCTCGGCCGCCGCCCGCACCGCGCCCTCCGGCACCGCCAGGATGCGGCCCAGCTCGGGCAGGCCCATGGGCTCGGCCCGCACGAAGAGCACCGCCTCCAGGGCCCGGGCCCGCGCCGCCTCGTCGCCCGCGGGGTCGGCCGGCCCCCCGGGGGCATCCCCGCGGTCAGCCTCGGGGTCGGAATCGACCGCCTCAGCCACGCTCGACCACGATCGGACCACCAGGGCGATCCTGGAGGCAGCGGGCTCCGCCGCTGGCGACGAGCTCGAGCAGCGCCAGGAAGTACGCGATCGCCTCCAGGCGGTCGCGCGCCGCCTCGAAGCACTCGGCGAACGCCAAGGGCGCCCCGGCGGCCAGCCGCGATCGCAGCTCCCGCACCTTGGCCGCCACCGAGTGGGTGAGCGGCACCGCCGACATCGTGAGCGCGACCGGCAGCCGCTCCAGCACCGCGCGCAGAGCCCGGGCGAGCGCCTCGGGGGGCACCCGCAGCTCGACCCGCGGCTCCACCACGACGCCCAGCACCCGCAGGAAGGCCTGTGGCCCGGCGGCGGGATCGCTGATCAGCACGTCGGCGGCCGCCCGGAAGAGCCGGGCCTCCGCGAGGCGGGCCTCGGGGTCGTCCGGCGGCTCCGGCGCCGACGGGGAGGGAGACGCCGGCGGCTCGCCGGCGAGGACGCGGGCCGCCTTCAGCCGCAGCAGCCGGACCAGTCCCAGGACCAGCTCCGCCAGATCGTCGTCCCCGACCGACCCCTCGCCGTCGACCCGCTGCCGCACCGACCGCGCCAGCTCGGCGATGGGGACGGAGGCGAGGTCGCCCCCCCCGCGCTGGGCCCCCTCCAGCAGGGCGGCCAGCTCCGCCGGGACCGGGGGCGGGGCCGGCTCACTCATGCCGGCCGCTCGGCGCCCGGGCCCGCGGCCACCGGCGGGCCCAGGCGCAGCAGCAGCTCGGCGGCGTGGGCGCGGCCGGCGGCCGGAGCGACCGCGCCGGCGAGCAGCCGGGCCAGCTCGGTCACCCGCTCCCGGCCCTGGACCTCACGGACCCCGCTCTGGTGGCGGTCGGCGCGCAGCCGCTTCTCCACCACGAGGTGGCGGTCGGCCCGGGCGGCGATCGACGCCTGATGGGTCACGCAGAGGACCTGCCGGTGGGCGGCCAGGCGCCGGAGGTGCTCGCCCACCCGGCTCGCCGCCTCCCCCCCGAGCCCCTCGTCGACCTCGTCGAACACCACGGTCGGGGTGCCGCCCGCCGCGGCGAGGTGAGCCTGCAGCACCAGCACCAGGCGGGCCAGCTCGCCCCCGGAGGCGACCTCGGCCAGGGGCCGGGGGTCCTCCCCGGGTGCGGTGGCCAGGGCCAGGACCGCGGAGTCGATCCCCGACGCGGTGCAGGCCACCCGCTCCCCGGCCGGCCCCGGGACGCCGTCCGGGTCGGGTCGGGTGGCGAGGGTGATCGTCACCCGCGCCGCCGGCATCAGCAGCAGCCGGAGGTCGGCGGCGACCGCGGCGGCGAGACGGTCCGCGGCGGCGCGGCGCCGGTGGTGCAGGGCCAGCGCCGCGTCGCCCAGCGCGGCCCCGCTTCGCTCCAGCTCGGCCGCCCACCGGGATGCCTCCTGGGCACCGGTCTCCGCGCCCGCCACCACCTCGGCGGCCTCGGCCCACCGCTCCGTGGCCGCGACGAGATCGCCGCCGTGGCGGCGGGCGATCCGCTCCAGGACCGCGAGCCTCTCCTCCACCGCCGCCAGGCGGGCGGGGTCGTCCTCCAGGCGCTCCAGGGCTCGCCGCAGCTCCGACCCCAGGCCCGCCAGCTCCTCGGCCAGCGACTCGGCCTGGTCCGCGCACTGGTCCAGCTGGGGATCCACGCCCCGGACCGCACGGGCCGCCCGGGCCGCGCCGGCGACCAGGTCGCGGGCGGAGCGGTGGCCCCCGCCGTCGGGGTCCAGGCCGCCGGCGACGGCGGCGAGCAACGCAGTGGCCGCCTCGCGGAGCTGGGCGCCGCGGCGAAGCCGCTCGCGCTCCTGGAGGAGCACGCGGTCCTCGCCCGGGAGCGGCCGAACCGCCTCCAGCTCGGCGAGGTCGTGGCGGGCACGCTCGAGCTCCGCGGCCCGCCCCGTTCGCCGCTCCGCGGCGGAGCGCGCGGCCCGCCGCGCCAGGAGCCACCTCCGGTGGAGGGCCCCGACCCGGGACAGCGCCTGGCGGCCGCCCTCGCCGATCACGGTGTCGACCGCGTCCAGGTGGGCCTTCGGGAGCAGCCAGCGCGACGGGGCGCCCTGCTGCACCACCTCCACCTCCGACTCCGCGACGGCGCGCAGGAGCGCCGGCGGGACCTGGCAGCCGTTGATGCGTGCCAGCGGGCGTCCCTCCCGGCCGAACTCGCGAACCACCACCACCGGCTCGTCGGCGGGGACCCCGTGGTCGGCGAGCACCGCCTGGATGGCCGGCCCCACCCGATCGAACACCGCGCGCACCTTGGCACGGTCCGAGCCGGTGCGCACCAGGTCGGGGTCGGCACGGCCGCCGCCGGCGCACTCGAGTGCGCGCAGCAGCACCGACTTGCCCGCCCCGCTCTCGCCGGTGAGGCAGGTGAGCCCCGGCCCGAGCTCCAGGGTGGCGCGCTCGATCACGGCCAGGTCCGCCACCCCGAGCTCCACCAGCACCCGGTCAGCCCCCGGCCTGGTCGAGGGGGTTGACCGGCTGCGGCCAGCGCGGCTGCGGCTCCAGGAGGTCGGCCCCGGTCTTGAGCACCATCCCGAAGCGGGTGGTGCTGCGGAGCCGATCGAAGTAGCCCGGCGCGCTGGGCGGCCGGACCAGGAGCAGGTCGGGCCCGCGGCCGACCAGGACCGACGCCCCGCGCTCCAGCTCGATGGGGTGCTGGCCGTCGGCGGCCATCTGGACCGGCCCGCGCTCGACCACGATCCGCACCTCCCGGTCGTCGGGCAGGATGACGGAGCGGCTCACCAGGGCGTGGGGATTGATCGGGGTGAGGACCATCGCGGCCACCGCCGGGTGCACCGGCGGCCCGCCGGCGGACAGCGAGTAGGCGGTCGAACCGGTGCTGGTGGCGAGCACCAGCCCATCGGCGTCGAAGGCTCCCACCAGCTCCTCGGCGGCGGTGACCCGCAGCCGCGCCAGGGTGACCCCGATCGCCTTCACCGCCACCTCGTTGACGGCGAGGGCGCGCCAGCGGGTACCGGGGCCGGTGCCGGCCGGGTCGAGCTCGGCGACCAGCACATGGCGGTGGTCCACCCGGTGGCGGCCCCCGGCGACGTCGTCCAGCGCCGCCGGCAGCTGCTCCAGCTGGATGTCGGTGAGGAAGCCCAGCTGGCCGCGGTTGACGCCGAGGAGGGGCAGGCCGCAGGGGGCCGCCAGCCGCGCCGCGTAGAGGAGGGTGCCGTCCCCTCCCACCGACACCAGGAGGGCCGTGTCCGCCCGCTCGGCGCGGAATGTCGCGGCCACCGCCTGCTGCGCCGTCCAGGTGCGATAGCCGTGGGCGCCCGCCCGCTCCCGGGCGGCGGCCAGCAGCGGCTCGTCGGGCGGCACCCGGGGATGGAGCAGGAATCCGATCGCGGACCCTGTCACCGGGACACCGCCGGCGGGGCGGCCAGCTCCAGCAGCGCCGACCACTCGACCGTGCCCGACCGTCCCGGCGGGTCGGCCGGGATCGGCCCCCGGGCGACGGTGCCGGGTTCGGCCGCTGCCAGGCCCGCCAGGACCGCCTGGGCCACCGCCCGGCCGGTCGCGGGCGGCACGATCCCGCCCCGGGGCACCTGGTCGCGCCGGGCCTCGAACTGCGGCTTGATGAGGACCAGGGCGAGGGCGGGCCGGGTCAGGAGCCGCAGAACCGCCGGCCAGACCAGCCCCAGGCCGATGAAGGAGAGGTCGAGGGTGGCGCAGTCCGGGGCGGGCCCGGGCAGGTCGGCCAGGGTGCGCAGGTTGGTCCGCTCCAGGACCACCACCCGGGGGTCCTGGCGGAGCCGCCAGGCGAGGAACCCGTAGGCGACGTCGACCGCATAGACCTGGACGGCGCCTCGCTGGAGGCAGCAGTCGGTGAAGCCGCCCGTGGACGCCCCCGCGTCGAGCACGGTCCGGCCGGCGAGGTCGACCTGGAAGGCGTCGAGGGCGTGGGCCAGCTTGCGCCCCGCCCGGCTGACGTAGGGCTCCGCCGCCGCCGTCACACCAGCATCCCGACCACGACGCCGAGGGCCGCTCCTACCAGGACCTCGACCGGGGTGTGCCCGAGCAGCTCCAGGACGCGTTCGTGGCGAAGCCCCAGATGCTGGCGCAGGTCGTCGAGGACGCGGTTCAGGACCCGGGCCTGGTTGCCGGCGGCCCGGCGCACCCCGGTCGCGTCGTAGACGACGACCATCGTCAGCACCGCGGCGGTCGCGAACACCGGCGACCCGGTCCCGAGCAGCCGGGCCAGCCGGGTGGTGAGGCAGACGGTCATGGCGGTGTGCGAGCTGGGCATGCCCCCGGAGCTCCCGAGCGGGTGCAGACTCAGCTGGCGCACGCGGACGGACTCGGTCGCCACCTTCAGGATCTGCGCCACCGCCCAGGCCAGGAGGGGCGCCCAGACGTAGCCGTTGTGGAGGAGCGCGGTCACCGCGCCGGCCCGTCGCCGGTGACCTCCTCCAGGGCGAACGGCTCCTCGCGCGGCTCGTCTCCCTCGCCAAGGCCGAGGGCCTTCACCCGGCGCTCCACCCCGTCCAGCAGCTCGCCGGAGCGACGCAGGAGGGTGACGCCCCGCTCGTAGACGGCGAGCGCCTCCTCCAGGGGCACCTCGTCGTCCTCCAGGCGGGCGATCAGCCGGTCCAGCTCGCGGG
The DNA here is from genome assembly GCA_027306655.1 of Candidatus Dormiibacterota bacterium. Lineage (GTDB taxonomy): Bacteria > Chloroflexota > Dormibacteria > Aeolococcales > Bog-877 > DAHUZL01. The sequence goes on along the minus strand of DAHUZL010000143.1, from coordinate 59,425 downwards.
CGGCCTCCTCGTAGGTGAGGCCGTCGGCCGGTGCCGCCTCAGCCATGCGCCCTCTCCTCCGGCTCCACTCCGGTCACGGTGCTGCTCACCATACCCGCCCCGAGCCGGGTGCGGATCCGGTCGCCGGGGCTGAGCTCGGCGGCCGTCCGCGCCACCCGGTGGCGGCCCACATCCCACGTCATCGAGTACCCGCGGGCCAGCACCGCCACCGGGCTGAGCGCCTCGAGGCGGCCGGACCGCGCCACCAGCCCCTCGCGCGCGGCCCGGGTGATCCGCGCCGCCTCGCGCCGGAGCCGGTCGCGCCGGGACCGGCTCCGGTCCCGGTCGATGGTGACCCGGCGCGCCACCGCCCGGGCCAGCCGGACTGCTGCGCGATCGAGGTCCTGGCGGCGCGCGACCAGCCGCCGCAGCGGGCTGAGCCGGCCGAGCCGCGCCGCCCGGGCCTCCAGGGTCAGCCGCCGGCGCCCGACCTGGCCCAGCGCCGACCGCCGCCAGCGGGCGCGGCGCAGCTGGACCTCCTCGCGCAGCTGCCAGAGGTCAGGGACGACCAGCGCCGCCGCCACCGAGGGCGTCGCCGCCCGGCGGTCCGCGACCAGGTCGCAGACGGTGGTGTCGGTCTCGTGGCCCACCCCGACCACCACCGGGACCGGCACCGCCGCCACCGCCCGAGCCACCGCCTCGTGGTTGAAGGCCTGGAGATCCTCCAGCGACCCGCCGCCGCGGACCAGCAGGACCACCTCCACACCCGGCTGGGGGGCCAGCTGCAGGGCCCGGACCAGCTGGCCGGGGGCGAGGTCGCCCTGGACCAGGGTGGGCACCACAAGCACCTCCACGATCGGGCAGCGGCGGTGGAGCACGTGGAGGACGTCCCGGATCGCGGCGCCGGTGGTCGAGGTCACCACCGCGACCCGCCGAGGCAGGAACGGGAGCGGCCGGCGGCGCTCGGCGGCGAGCAGGCCCTCGACCTCGAGACGGGCCACGAGCTGGGCAAAGGCGATCGCGAGCGCACCGACCCCGACCGGCTCCAGCCGGTCGAGGACCAGCTGCAGCTGCCCGCGCGGCGCGTAGAGGGCGACCTGGCCGTGGGCGATCACGCGCTGCCCCCGGGCCGGCTCGAAGGCGAGCCCGGCCGCCGCCCCCCGGAAGAGAACCGCCGAGACCGCCGCCCGCTCCGCCTGGCCGGGCCGGGCATCGCGGAGGGTCACGTACCAGTGGCCGGCGGCGGACCGGCTGCAGTCGCCGATCTCGGCCTCGACGTAGACGTCCTGGAGCGACGGCTCGTCCTCCAGGGTCGCCCGAAGGCGGGCGCTCAGCTCACCGACCTGGAGGACCTTCATCGCCCACCTCCCCGGCTCCCCGCAGCGGCAGCGGGGCGGCCAGCCGGCCGAGGACCCCGTTGACGAAGCGGCCCGCCTCGGCCCCGCCATAGGCCTTGGCCAGCTCCACCGCCTCGTTGATCGCCACCCGCACCGGGGTGGGACCGTCCTCGCCCATCTCGAAGGCAGCCATCCGCAGGATGGTCCGCTCGACCTGCGCCATCTGGTCGAGCGCCCAGTGGTCGGAGGCGGCCGCCAGCCGGCCGTCGATCGCCGCCCGGTCGCGCACCACCCCCAGGACCAGCTCCAGCGCGAACCGGCGGCCCCGCTCGTCGACCCCCATCTCGGCGGCCGCGCGGGCCACCGCCGCCGCCGCCCCGGCACCGCTCGGGTCGAGGGCGAACAGCACCCGCAGCGCCAGCTCCCGTGCCTGCCGGCGCGAGGCCACCCAGACTCAGCCGGGCGGGACGCCGGTCCCGGGGACCGCGCTCACGGCGCCCGCTCGAGGTAGCGGCCGGAGCGGGTGTCGATCCGGAGCCGATCGCCGACGCTGACGAACAGGGGGACGTCGACCACCAGCCCGGTCTCCAGGGTCGCCGGCTTGGTGGTGCCGGTGGCGGTGTCACCCCGGAACCCCGGGTCGGTGGCGGTGACGGTCAGTTCCACCGTGATCGGCAGCTCGACACCGAGAACGCGCTCGTCGTGGCGCAGGAGGGTGAGATGGTCGCTCTCGCGCAGGTAGCGGAGGGCGTCGCCCATCTGGGCCGCGGTGAGCGGGAACTGGTCGAAGGTGGTGGTGTCCATCACCACCTGGTGGTCGCCGTCCTGGTAGAGCAGCTGGACCTGGGAGCGCTCGATCCGGGCGCGGGGGAAGCGCTCCTCGGGCCGGAACGTCTCCTCGGTCACCGAGCCGGTGTCGAGGTTGCGCAGCCGGGTGCGCACCACCGCGGTGCCGCGCCCGAGCTTGATGTGCTCGAAGGTGAGCACCTCGATCAGCTGGCCGCCGCGCTCGATGGTGTGGCCCGGGCGAAGGTCGCCGGCGTCGATCACGGCGGCGCCCCGGCGTCAGCGGCGAGCCGGAGGGCCGCCTCCAGCGCCAGCTCGTAGCCGTGCGCCCCCAGCCCGCAGATGACGCCGCGGGCGGCGGCGGCGGTGACCAGGCGCCGACGGAACGGTTCCCGGGCGTGGACGTTGGTGAGGTGGACCTCCACCACCGGGCGCGCGAAGGCCGCCACCGCGTCGCGGAGGGCACAGCTGGTGTGGGAGAGCCCGCCCGGGTTGAGGATGGCGCAGGCGGCGTCGTCGGCCCGCTCCAGCTCGTCGATCAGGGTGCCCTCGTGGTTGCTCTGGACGCAGCGGAGCTCGGCCCCCAGCGCCGCCGCCCGGCGCTCCACCCGCTCCAGCACCTGCTCCAGGGTGAGCGTCCCGTAGACGTCCGGTTGGCGGCGGCCGAGGCTGGCGAGGTTGGGGCCGTTGAGGCAGAGGACCAGCCGGACGTCCGCGGCCCCGCTCGCGGCCGTCACGGCGCCAGCACCCCGGCCAGCGCCGACGCCGCCAGCTCGGCGGGGACTCGGTAACCCCCCCGGGCGGCCCCGATCCGGTCCAGCAGCACCCAGCGAGGCTCACCGCCGACGACCTTCTTGTCGTGCCGGGTGGCGGCCAGGATCGCCGCCGGATCCGCCGCCACGCCCCGCGGCAGACGGCCCAGGCCGAAGTCGGCGAGGAGTCGGTCCTGCTCCGCGATGTCGGCCGCCGGGCAGCCGCGCACCGCGACCGACAGCCGGCCGGCGACCCGCATCCCGACGGCGACCGCCTCCCCGTGGCGGAGGCGGCCGTAGCCGAGGGTGGACTCGAGCGCATGGCCGATCGTGTGCCCGTAGTTGAGGATGGCGCGCCTCCCCTGGTCGTGCTCGTCCCCCGCCACCAGCTCGGCCTTGCAGGCGCAGCAGCGCGCGATCAGGGGCTCCAGGGAGGCGGGATCAGCGGCTCCGGCGTCGCCGCCCAGCTCGCCGAGCCGGGCGAGCACCGCCGGATCGCCCACCATACCGTACTTGACGATCTCCCCGAACGCCGCCCGACGGTCCCGTCGGGGGAGGCTCCGCACCAGCTCCGGATCGCACAGGACCGCCACCGGCTGGTGGACCGCCCCGATCTGGTTCTTGGCGGCGGCGAGGTTGACGCCGGTCTTGCCGCCGATGGCGCTGTCCACCATCGCCTGCAGCGTCGTCGGGCAGTGCAGGCAGGCGATCCCGCGCAGGTAGACGGCAGCGGCGAAGCCGGCGACATCGCCGACGACCCCGCCGCCGAGCGCCACCACCACCGCCTCGCGGTCGAGACCGGCCTCCCGGAAGGCGGTGCAGAGCCGCTCCACGGTGGCGAGCCGCTTCGCCCGCTCGCCCCGGAGCTCCAGGCGAACCACCGCCAGGCCCGCCCCCCGGAGCTGGTCCTGGGCTCGGTCGGCCAGGGCGGCCGGCAGCCCGGCGTCGGCCACCAGGGCCGCAGCGCTGAAGCCCGACGCGCCGCCCCGCTCACCGACGAGAGCCCCCAGGCGGCCGAAAGCGCCGGCCCCCACCCACACCGAGTAGGCGCGCGCCCCCAGCGGAACGTCGACCCGGATCACCCCCGGTCCTCCGCCGTCCGTCCGATCCGGGCCAGGCAGGCCGCCGCCACCCGGTCGGGCTCCAGCCCGGCGGTGTCGATCCGCGCGCCCGCCGCCCGGAGGATCGGCTCGCGGCGCGCCCGCAGGCGGAGGATGGCGGCCGCCGGGTCGCCGGCGAGGAGCGGTCGGCGGCCCGGCTCCCGCCCGCAACGCGCGGCCAGGACCGCGTCGGGCGCGTCCAGCCAGAGGGTGTCGCCGGCCGCCGCCACCCGGTCGCGGCTGGTGGGGTCGTCGAGGGCGCCTCCCCCGAGGCTCACCACGACCCGCTGCTCGCCCAGCACCGCCAGGAGGGCGGTCCGCTCGGCGGCCCGGAAGGACCGGGCCCCGGCGGTGGCGAAGATCTCCCCGACCGAGTGACCGACCTGCGCCTCCACCACCCCGTCGAGGTCCACCGCGCGCCACCCGATCAGCGCCGCGAGGAGCGGGGCGACCGTGCTCTTGCCGCTGCCCGGCAAGCCGCAGAGGAACACCCGCGCGGGGGCCGGCGTCATCGCCGCCGCAGCCGGGCGCGGTAGCCGCGCACATTCCGGCGCAGCTCGGTGATCGAGTCGGCGCCGAACTTCTCACAGGTCGCCTCCGCCAGCACCCACGCCATCATCGCCTCGCCGATGACGGCCGCCGCCGGCACCACGCAGATGTCGCTGCGCTCGTAGTGGGCGTTCACCTCGGCCTTGGTGGCGAGGTCGACCGAGCGGAGCGGGCGGAGCAGGGTGCTGATCGGCTTGACCGCCACCGTGCACCACACCACCTCGCCGTTGCTGATGCCCCCGGTGACCCCGCCGGCCCGGTTGGTGCGATGGGCGAAGCGGCGCCCCACGGCGTCGTACCAGGGCTCGTCGTGCACCTTCGACCCCGGCAGGCCGGCCGCGGCGAAGCCATCGCCGATCTCGACCCCCTTGACCGCCTGGATGCTGCACAGCGCCTGGGCGAGCCGGCCGTCGAGACGGGTGTCCCACTGGCGGTGGGACCCGAGCCCGGGGGGGACGCCGCGGGCCTCGACCCGGAAGCACCCGCCCAGGGTGTCCCCCTCGGCGCGGGCGCGGTCGATCGCCGCCACCATGGCCCGCGCCGCCAGCGGGTCGGGACAGCGCACCGGCGACGCCTCCACCGCGGCCGGCTCCACCACCGCGGGAACGGTCGCGGCCACGGCGCCGATTCGGGTGACGTAGCTGTGGAGCGTGACCCCGAGGGCCTCCGTCAGGTAGCGCTTGGCGATCGCGCCGGCCGCGACCCGCGCCGCGGTCTCGCGGGCGCTGGCCCGCTCCAGGACGTTGCGAGCATCGTCGAAGTCGTACTTCAGCACGCCGGCGAGGTCGGCGTGCCCGGGCCGCACCCGGCGCACCGGCTTGGGCTGGAAGCCCGCTGCCTCCACCTGCATCGGCCGCCGCCAGTTGTCCCAGTCGAGGTTGGCCACCACCAGGGTGACCGGCGACCCCAGGGTGCGTCCCCCGCGCACGCCGCTCACGATCTGGGCGTGGTCGCGTTCGATCCGCTGCCGGCCCCCGCGGCCGTAGCCCCCCTGGCGGCGGCGGAGGTCCCGGTCGATCCCGGCCACCGCGATGCGCAGCCCGGCGGGCAGCCCGTCGATGACCACCGTGAGCTGCGGGCCGTGCGACTCGCCAGCGGTGAGGAGGCGCAACATGGCTCGATTCTATGGGCGGCCCGGGGGCCGCTCGGCGGCGCCGGCGTCCCCGCCCCGGTCAGAGGAAGAACAGCACCAGGCCGGCCCCGACGACGAGGAAGGGGCCGTAGGGGATGGTGTCGCGCAGGCTGAGCCGCCGGCTGGCGAGCAGGGCCGCGCTCACCACCCCACCCACCAGCGCGCCCGCGATCAGGGCCCAGAGGGTGTGCAGCCCGTTGAGGTTGAAGCTCATCCCGGTGATCGCCCCGATCACCATCCCCAGCTTGACATCGCCCCAGCCGAAGCCGGCCCCGCGCTGGAGCAGGTCGCTGGCCACGGCCAGCGGGAGCAGCACGATCCCCGCGAAGAGGGCGCCGGCGATGGCGCTGGTGGCGCTCAGGCCGGGCGACCAGTGCGCGAGCAGGATCGCCAGGACCAGGGCTGGGAAGGTCACGACGTCGAGGATGAGCCGATGCTTCAAGTCGAAGGCGAGAACCAGGAGCAGGACCAGCAGCCACAGGCTGTGGACCAGCAGGCGCCAGGTCACCCCCTGGGCGTCGGCGAACGCGGCGAAGCCGATCGCGCCCAGCGCCGGCAGCATCCACCCCTCGATCCAGGTGGGGCCCATCCGCTCGCCCGCCGCAGCGTCGTCGCCGACCCGCTCCGACCGCTCCAGGACCAGGCAGGCACGCCCCACCGCGAAGCCGAGGAGCCCGCCGGCCACCCCCCAGAGCACGACCCACGCCCCGGTCACCCGAGCCCAGCCTCCTGGACCTGGCGCTGGTGCTGGGCGGCGGTCGCGGCATAGAGGACCCGGCCGTCGGGAAGAGCCACGAAGAAGAGGTCGGGGGAGGCGAGCGGGTGGAGCACCGCAAGGACGGCCCCCACGCCCGGATTGGCGATCGGCCCGGGCGGCAGTCCCGGGTGCAGGTACGTGTTGTACGGCGAGGCCACCCCGGTCTGCAGCGGGCGACCGGGACGCAGCCCGGCCTCGGCCAGGGCGTAGAGGACCGTCACGTCGCTCTGCAGCGGCATCCCCAGCCTGAGCCGGTTGAAGAAGACGCCCGCGATCCGCCGACGGTCGGTCGAGGAGGGCGCCTCCGCCCCCACGATCGACGCCAGCACCACCGCCTGGTAGGGGGTGAGGTGGACGGCGGCGGCCCCCGCCAGCAGCGCTCGACGCAGGCGGCGGTCGAAGTCCTGGAGCTGGAGCGCCACCAGCGCGTGCGCGGACGAGCCCCGGGCGAGCTGGAAGGTGTCGCCCAGGCAGATCCCCTCCCAGCTGGCGCCGGCCGGGGTTCCCGGCAGGGGCCGCTCGCCGGCGAACAGGCCGTGGGCGACCTGGGCCAGGTAGTCCCGGGCCGCCACCACCCCCTGGCGCTGCAGGAGCGCCGCCACCTGGGCGGCGCTCAGACCGTCGGGGATCGTGACCGTGCGCGGCGCCGGCTGGGAGGGGCCCAGGAGCACCGCGATCACCTCCGACGCGCCCATCCCCCGGTCGAGGACGAAACGTCCGGGGTGGAGGCCCTGAGGCAGGCCGCGGAGCCGCGCATACCACCCGAAGACCAGGCCGCTGCGCAGGACCCGATCGCGGCTCAGGCTGGTCACCACCTGGTCCAGGGATTCCCGGGGCCGGACCGCGATCACCACCCGCTCGCGGTGGGTGGGCTGGACCGGCTCCAGCTCGCCGCGGGCGACCAGGCCCAGGCCGACCACGACCAGACCGAGCGCCGCCACCGCCGCCAGCACCGCCCATCCGCGGCGACCCACCGTCACCCCTCCCCGGCGGTGGCCGCCCCGGACGGGACGACCAGCTGGCCCCGGCCCGCGCCCCCGAGCACGCCCTGGAGCAGGATCGCCGCCGCCACCCGGTCCACGGCGAGCCGGCGGGCGGCCCGACGCTCTCCACCCGCCACCAGGGCGCGCTCCGCCGCCACCGTGGTGAACCGCTCGTCGTGGAGCTCCACCGCCCGCCCGCTGGCGTCCGCGACCGCCGCCGCCAGCCGCCGGGCCGCCGCCGCCGCCACCCCCTCCGAGCCGTCCAGACGGCGGGGCAGGCCGCAGACGATCCGGGTGGCTCCGACCGTCGCCGCGAGGGCCGCGATCGCGCGCGCGTCGGCGCCCGGGCCGCGGCTGGGCCAGGTGGCGTGGGGAAGGGCGACCCGCCCGGTCGGGTCGGACAGCGCCAGGCCCAGCCGCACGCGCCCGGGGTCGATCGCCAGCACGCGCCCCGGCGGGCAGCGGCGGTGGGTCGGGTTCAGGCGGCGGCCCCCCCGCCGGCGGCCCGGGCCAGCCGCACGACATGGATCCGGCTGCGCAGCAGGGGGAGCCAGGGGAGCGCGAAGGGACTCTGGCGGATCAGCACCGACGCCGCCGACGGCACCCGCGAGAGGAGGAAGGCCCGCGCCGAGCCCGGGCTCTTGAGCACCAGGTCGCCGCCGTAGGGGGCGAGGTCGAGCCGCGGCGCCCAGGAGCTGGTGACGGTGGCCTGGAGGGTGAGGGAGCCACCCGGGGCCGCCTGGACCACGGTCGGGACCGAGATCCGCGGTCGCCCGAGGAGCTCCCCGTCGACCGGGATCTTGCTGAGCAGGTCGCGCAGTGCGGCCTGTCGCGCCGCCTGGAGGCTGTAGGCGGTGGCCGCGCCGGTGGCGGTGACGGTGAGGGTCTCCGGCGCGCCCACCGCCCCCACCAGGGGATAGGTCGGCTGGGTGACCGTGACCGCCACCCCCGACCCGCTCGGGCCGCTCGCCATGATCAGCGACGACCCCGCGGCGGCGAGCAGGTCGTGGCGCACCCGCTGGATCAGGCGCACGGTCAGCGCGTGATCGGTGCGCCGCACCAGGGCGAGATCGCCTCCGGTGAAGATCGTCACGCTGGTCGGATCGCGCCCGCCGCTGGTCGCCTCCGGGTTGGCGGCCGCGAACGACGTCCCCGACAGGGGGGGCGAGAAGATCGCGCACTGCGCCGGGGGCGGACTCGCCAGGCAGGGGTTGTCGACCCAGGTGACGACCGCGCCCGGGGTGACGTTGCCCTGGCTCCCGACCGCGGCGGCGGTGATCGGGAAGGGCTGGCTGGGCGGCCCGTACTGGCCGGAGCCGCAGCTGCCGCTGCAGGCGGGGATGACCACGGTCACGGCGGCGGGCACCGTGAACACCTCGGGGTGGGCGCCGGAGGTGGCAAACCGGGTCCCGGGCTGGAGCACGATCTGGAGCGGGACCGGCACGTCGCTGGCCAGGGTCTCGTGCCCGGTCGCGGCCGCCCCGGGCAGGTGTCGGGTGCCGGTGGGCACCGCCCGGTACTGGGCCTGTTCCAGCGGGGTCAGGAGCGACTGGGTGGCGACCGAGTCGAGCTGGGTGGCCTGGGCCGGGCTGGTGGTGCCCTGCAGGGTCACGGCGTCGTGGAGGGGAGTCGCCCGCACCACAACCACCACCGTCGCGGAGGGGAGCAGCAGCAGGATCGCGAGGATCCCCACCAGGAAGAGCACCGCCCCGGTCCCGAGCGCGGTCGCGCGCAGGCGGCGGCCGCGCCGCGGGGGGGGATCGACGGTGCCCCGCGCCGGGGGCGCCAGCTCCGCCTCCGATGCCGGCTCCTGCGGGACCGGGCCCCGCCCCCGGGGCGGGGCGGCGGGAGGGGGCGGCAGGATCCCGCCTGCCCCCGCCGGGCCTGCCTCCGCCGGGCCGGGCGCCCCCGGGCCGGTTGCCGCCGGGCCAGGCGGGCCGGGGAGCGACCCGTAGGCGGTGAAGCCGGCGCGTACGGCCAGGCGCTGGACCCTGGGGTCGGCGGCGACGATCGTCGCCGTCTTGCCGAATCCCCGCGCGTACTGCTGGAGCAGCTGGAGGTCGAGCGGCGTGCGCAGGGCGCGGGCTCCCTCGGGCAGGATGAAGACCAGCTCGGTGGCGGCGCCGGCCCGGCGCAGCCGGTCGACCAGGTCGGTGATCTCGTCGCCGGGCTCGACGTAGAGGTAGGTGGGCGGGGTGCTCACGTGCCGATCGCCTCCTGGACCCGCCGCAGGACACCGGTGAGCAGATCCGCCTCCGGCTCCTCCCGGACCACGGCATGGTAGGCCAGCCCCATCCCCGCCACATCGGCGCAGGACGCGAGCATGCCGGTGGTGTCGCGGACGCCGGGCAGCTCGTGGGGACCGAGGACGGTGAAGGCGGGCGCCTGCAGGAACGGCAGGTACTCCGTCCAGCGGAGGATGGTCAGCTGCTCGGCGACCTCGGGCACCAGCGCGCCCCCCCCGCAGAGCCGGACGGAGTCGGGGAGCGTCGTCCCCTGGGCGAGGTCGTGGAGGGTGAGCGCCACGCCCTGGGCCAGGACCTCGGCGGTCTCCGCGAGGCAGCCGTGGACCCGGGTGCGCTCCTCACCCTGGAGCTCGCCCCGGGCGTGCTCCAGCTTGAGCCGCTCGGCAGCCTCGGGGGTGCACCCGAGGTCGGCCGCGAGCTTACGGGTGAAGGCGCGCCCGCCGAGCCCGAAGACCCGGGTCGCCTCCAGGAGACCGCCCCGGACCAGCGCCACCTGGGTCGCGGCGGCCCCGACGTCGATGAACACCGCGCCTCGCTCGAGGCTCTCCTGCGTGGTGGCGGCACGGGCGATCGCGTACGGCACCGCGACGGTCGCGGCCAGCTCCAGGTCGAGCTCCTCGGCGATCCGCTCGACCCTCGCCACCTGGCCGGCGAGGGCGAAGGTGTTGAAGACGGTGACCTCGAGCCGCTCGCCCTGGTAGCGGAGCGGATCGGCGACCTGGGCGCCGTCGACGCGCAGGGCGGTGATGGTCGAGTGGACCAGGCGGACCTGCTGCGGCGCCGCCCCCGCCTCGTCCGCGAACGCGGCGCGGGCCTCCGCGAGGGCGCGATGCTGGACCCCCTCGACGTGGTCGTCCAGCTCACGGGCGCTGACCCGCTCGGTCGGGCGGCGGCGGGCGCGGGCGACGGAGGTGGTGAACCCGCGCACCTGGGGACCGGCCAGGCCGATGACCGCCCGGGTCGGCACCACCCCCGCCATGTCCTCGGCGGCCTCGACCGCGCGGTCGCACGCGGCCACCACCTCGGCCAGCTCGGGCGCCGACCCGCCGGGCGGGAGCGGGACGTCGGATTCGGCACGGCCCACCCCGAGGACCACGGCGCGGTCCTCCTCCCGCTTCACCACCAGCGCCCGGACCTCGGCGCTGCCGAGGTCGAGCGCGGTCCAGTGGCCGCGGGCCCGGGGCCGGCCGCCGATGACGGGGAGGCGCGGGCTCATCGGTCGCCGCCCCGGCCATCCGCCGCCAGCGCCGCGCGCACCGCCCCGATCGCCTGCTCGTGCCGGCCGGCATCCACCTCCCCGGAGCCGAGCTGGTCGCTGCCGCCCCCACGCCCGCCGGCGGCCTCGCAGGCCGCCCGGGCGAGGGCGCCGCCCCGGATGCCGTCGGCGACCAGCGGGGGGGTCACCTTGAGGACCAGGCGGTTTCCGGCCAAGACCAGCGCCACCGCGGAGTCGCGCCCGTCGAGGAGGCGGTCGGCCGCCTCCCGCAGCTCGCGCGCCGCCTCGCCGGCGGCGAGCTCCCGCACCACCAGGCGCTGGGACCCCACCCATTCCTCCCGGACCGCCGCCCCGGCCTCCCCGAGGGCCGCCCGCCGAGCGTCCCGACCGGCCCGCTCCAGGCGCTGGACCTCCGCCAGCAGCTGGGACAGGCGCTCCGGCACCTCGAGTCCGGGCACCCCCAGGGCGACGCCGGCGCGGCGGAGGGCGTCGTGCTCGGAGCGCCAGCGCTGGTCGGCGGCGGTGCCGGCGGCGAGCTCGACCCGGCGAACGCCGCTGCCGATGCTGCGCTCCCCGGTGAGCAGGACCGCTCCGATCTCACCCGAGCGGCGCACGTGAGTGCCGCCGCAGAGCTCCCGGGACACCTCGCCGAAGCTCACCACCCGCACCCGGTCGGCGTAGGCCTCGTCGGGCAGCGCCACCGCGCCGCTGGCGCGCGCCTCCGCGAGGGACAGCCATTCCACCCGGCGCTCCAGGTCGGCCCGGACCGCGGCCGCGACCCCATCGAGCACCCGGTCCAGCTCGGAGGCGGTGGGCGGGGCCGGGCTGCTGTAGTCGAAGGTGGCATGCTCGGGCCCGACCGTCGAGCCCCGCTGCACCACCGCCGGCCCCAGCACCGCCCGGAGCGCGGCGTTGAGAAGGTGGGTCGCGGAATGGTGGCGAGCGCACTGGGCGCGCCAGTCCGGGTCGACGCTGGCGGTGACCGCCGTCTCCGGGGTGAGCGCGCCCCGCTCCAGCCGCACGACGTGGATGCGGCCGGGCCCGGCCGGCCTCGTGTCGAGGACCCGCGCGGCGCCCTCGGGCCAGCGGATCCAGCCGCGGTCGCCCACCTGGCCGCCGCCCTCCGGGTAGAAGGGACTGCGGTCCAGCCACACCTCCAGCGTCCCGTCGGGCCCCGGGCCCACCGCCAGCACCCGTCCCTCCGCCTCCAGCACGTCGTCGGGGACCGCGGCCGTCGCCGGACGGTCGGCGGGCGGCGTCGCCCGGCCCGCGGCCGGGCCCTCCCAGGCGCCCCCGGTCGGGCCGCCCGGCCCCGCACGGGCGGTGCGGCCCCGCTCGCGCTGGGCCGCCAGCAGGCTGAGCGCGCCGGCCCGGTCGACCTCCAGGCCCCGCTCGGCGGCGAGGTCCACCGTCAGCTCCAGGGGGAATCCGTACGTGTCATGGAGTCGAAACGCGTCGGCCCCCGCGACCGTTCCGGCGGTGGCCCGGGCGCTCGCCGCGTCGAACTGCTCGAGGCCGCGCGCCAGCGTCTCCTCGAAGCGGCGCTCCTCGGCCGCCAGCTGAGCCTCCACGGCCGGTCGGGCCGGGCCCAGGTCCGGGTAGACGCGGCCCAGCCCCTCCTCCACCACCGCCACCGCGGGCACCAGCCCCCCCTCCAGTCGGAGGCCGCGGGCATGGACCAGCGCGCGCCGCACCAGCCGGCGGAGGACGTACCCGCGACCCTCGTTGCCGGGCACGACCCCGTCGGCGAGGAGCATCGTCACCGCCCGGGAATGGTCGGCGAGGACCCGCAGGTGGCGCCGGTCCGCGGCCGGGGCCGCCTCCGGGTCGCGGCCGGCGCGCTCCGCGAAATGGAGGACCAGCGGCCGGAACAGGTCGGTCTCGAAGATCGAGTCCACCCCCTGCAGCACCATGGCGATCCGCTCCAGCCCCATCCCGGTGTCGACCCCGGTGCGCGGAAGGGGGGCGAGCCCGCCGTCGGCGTCCCGGTCGTACTCCATGAAGACCAGGTTCCACAGCTCGAGGAAGCGGTCGCCCACCCCCGGACGGTCGTCGGGGCCGCGGGCGGCGGCGGGGCCGAGGTCGTAGTAGACCTCGCTGTCGTGACCGCAGGGCCCGGTGTCCCCCGCCTGCCAGAAGTTGTCCGCGAGCGCCACCACCCGGTCCGGGGGAACGCCGCCGATCGCCGTCCACGCCGACCGCGCCGCCTGGTCGTCGGGATGGACGCTCGGGTGGAGGCGGGCGGGGTCGAGGCCCAGGTCGTCGACCAGGAAGGACCGGGCGAGTCCGATCGCCTCCTCCTTGAAGTAGTCGCCGAAGCTGAAGTTGCCCAGCATCTCGAAGAAGGTGTCATGGCGGGGGGTCCGTCCCACCTCCTCGATGTCACTGGTGCGGAACGACTTCTGGCAGGAGACCAGCCGCGGTCCCGGAGGGAGGCGCTGGCCGAGGAAGTACGGCTTGAGCGGCACCATGCCCGCGCTCACCAGGAGCAGGCTCGGGTCGTGCTCCGGCACGAGCGAGGCGCTGGCGATGCGCTGGTGCCCGCGGGCGGTGAAGAAGTCGAGGAAACGATCGCGGATTGTGAGATGGCGCACCGGCTCACCACAGCAGGGACGGTGGCCGGATTCTAGCAGTCGCCCGCCGGACGCCCCGGGCCGCCCCCGGCCCGGGCCGCGGCCCCCGGCTCAGGATGGAGGCCCCAGGGTGGAGTCTCCCTCCGGGAGCTCCCGCTTCAGCTGCGCGAGTGCCGCCCGCTGGAGGCGGCTCACGTGCATCTGGGAGATGCCCAGCCGGCGGGCCACCTCGGTCTGGGGCAGCTGGTCGACGAAGCGCAGGACCATGATCTCGCGCTCGCGCGGGGTGAGGTGGCGGAGCGCCCCGGCGAGCGCGTCCTGGAGCTCGACCTTGGCCAGGTTCTGGTCCTCCAGACCGATCCGGTCGCCCAGGTCCTGGCCGTCCTCGGACCCGCCGATCGGAGCCTCCAGCGAGACCGCGCGCTGGGCCGGACCCACCTCCATCGCCTCCAGGACCTCGTCCGGCTCCAAATCCAGCTCGGTGGCGATCTCGATCACAGCGGGAGCGCGACCGAGGGCGTGGCCGAGGCGCTCCTGCGCCCGCACCACCCTCGCGTAGGTCTCCTGGAGCCGGCGCGGCACCCGCACCGCCCAGCTCTTGTCCCGGAAGTGTCGCTTGATCTCGCCGAGGATGGTCGGGGTCGCGAAGGTCGTGAACTCCAGCTCCCGCGAGGGGTCGAACCGCTCGATCGCTGCGATCAGCCCCAGGAAGCCCACCTGCTCGAGGTCCTCCAGGGGTTCGCCGCGGTTGGCGAAGCGGCGCGCCAGGGCGCGCACCAGGTCGCCGAACTCCACGACCAGCCGCTCCCGGATCGCGGGCGCACGGGTGTGCGCGTACTCGGCGAGCAGCGCTCGCTGGGCGACTCGATCGTAGCGGGGGGCCGTGACCAGGTGGGTCAGCCCGGCGCCCGTCAGCGCCAGCGGTACTTCGCCAGCCGGACGTGGAGGAGGCCGTTGCCGGCCACCCGGCAGCGCACGTCATCGGCGAAGAGCCCGATCATCTGGAGGGCGAGGTCGAGCGCGTCGGGCGTCGGCGGCCAGGACGTGCGCCCGGCCGCCCCCGCGTCCTCGGGCTCGGCTCCGGCGGCGCGGCCACCCGGGGCGGCGACCGTCGCCGGCGCCCGCACCGCCGGATCGGCCCGGCCCGGCTGGAGCCTCACGTCCACGGTCAGCACCGTCTCCTCCAGGCGGAAGGAGATCCGCATGGTGGCGTCGGGCGAGGCCACCGCGCGGGCCAGGCTGATCGTCCGCTCGCAGACCTGGGCGATCGCGATGTTGAGCTCGTCGACCGCCTCCACCCCGAACCCGCCCACGCTGGCCAGCCCGGCGGCGGTGCGCTTGGCGACCACGATGTAGGCGGGGTCGGCGGGGATCCGCAGCTCGGTGGTGGCGGCGGACCGGCTCATCACGGGGGATCCTCCCCCAGGACGGGCGGTGTCAAACGCCATCGGGGCCGGCGGGCGGGACGCCCGCTCCGGAGCGGGCGGCTCCGGGGGGCTCCACGAGGCGAAGGCCGACCTCGGCGAGCTGCGCCGGGGTGGCCCGGCTGGGCGCCCCGGTCATGGGGTCGTGGCCGGTCTGGGTCTTCGGGAAGGCGATCACCTCCCGGATCGAGGTCTCGCCCAGGCCGAGCATGACCAGCCGGTCGATCCCGGCGGCGAACCCGCCGTGCGGGGGTGCCCCGTGGCGGAACGCGGAGAGGAGGAAGCCGAACCGGGCCTCGATCTCCTCGTCGCTGAGGCCCAGGGCCCGGAACACCGCCGCCTGCTGGTCGGGACGGGTGATCCGCAGCGAGCCGCTGCCGATCTCGACCCCGTTGCAGACGATGTCATAGGCGCGGGACCGCACCCGGGTGGGATCGGTGCCGAGGTGGTCCCAGTCGTCCGGGTGGGGCTGGGTGAAGGGGTGGTGGAGCGGCTGCAGGCCGCCGTCGGGCCCCAGCTCGAACATCGGGAACTCGGTCACCCAGAGGAAGTCGAACCGGCCCTCGGGGGCCCACCCCAGGCGGCGGGCGGCGTGGGTCCGCAGCGCGCCCAGGGCCGCTCCCACCGCCGGCTCGGCACCGGCCACCAGGCAGACCAGGTCGCCCGGCCGGGCGCCGGTCATGGCGCCCAGCCGCTGGAGCTCCGGCTCGCTGCAGCTCCTGGCGATCGGACCCTGCCACCCGTCCGCCCGTCGCTCCAGCGCCGCCACCCCGCCGGCGCCGTGGGCGCGGGCCAGCTCCTGCCAGGGTCCCTCCAGCTCCGCGCGCGGGATCGATGCCCCCCCGGCGACCCGGATCGCCCGCACCGTCCCGCCGGCCGCCAGGGCGGACCGGACCAGCCGGAGCTCGGTCGCCGGGAACGCGTCCTGCACCGTCACCAGCTCGGCGCCGAAGCGGGTGTCCGGCTTGTCGGTGCCGAAGCGGGCGACCGCATCGGCCCAGCTGAGTCGCGGCCAGGGGGTCGGGGGCCGGCTCCCGAAGGCCAGCTCCCAGGCATCGGCGATCATCCGCTCCACCGCCAGGAAGATGTCCGCCTCCTCCACGAACGCCATCTCGACGTCGAGCTGGGTGAACTCGAACTGGCGGTCGGCGCGGAGGTCCTCGTCGCGCCAGCAGCGGGCAATCTGGATGTAGCGGTCCAGCCCCCCCACCATGCAGAGCTGCTTGTAAAGCTGGGGCGACTGCGGCAGCGCCCACACGTGGCCGGGGCGGAGCCGGCTGGGGACGAGGAAGTCGCGCGCCCCCTCGGGGGTGCTGGGGACCAGGGTGGGGGTCTCCACCTCGACGAACCCCAGCGCATCGGCGCTGCGGCGCAGGCCGGCGACGAAGCGGTGGCGGGCGCGCAGGTTGCGCTGCATCCGGGGGCGGCGGAGGTCGAGGTAGCGGTACTGCAGGCGCACGGCCTCGTCCACCGCACGCTCGTCATCGATCGCGAAGGGGGACGGCTCGGCCGCGCTCAGCACCACCACCCGCCTCGCCGCCAGCTCCACCGACCCGGTCGCCAGCTGCGGGTTCTCGCTCCCCGCCGGACGCCGCCCCACCGTCCCCGTCACCTCGACAACGAACTCCAGCCGGCACCGCTGGACCACACGGTGCGCCTCGGCGGCCGCGGCCGGGTTCACCACCACCTGGAGCAGCCCGGTGTGGTCGCGCAGGTCGAGGAAGGTCAGCCCGCCGTGGTCGCGGCGGTGGTGCACCCACCCCGCCACGGTGAGCTCCCCGCCGACGTCCGGCAGGCCGATGGTGCCGAGCCAGCGCCGCTCGCTCATCCCGGCGCCGCCGCGCCGGCCACCAGCGCCGCCGCCGTGGCGGGCGCATCCGCCACGGCCACCTCCGCCTGGGTCGCCGCCCGGAGGTCGCGCACCGTCACGGTCTTCCGCCCCACCTCATCGTCACCGACCAGGCAGGCGACGGTCGCGCCGGAGGCGTCGGCCCGGCGCAGCTTGGCCCGGGCGCTGCGGGGGCCGAGGTCGGCGACCACGGTGCAGCCGAGCCGGCGGAGCGCGTCGGCGAGCCGGACCGCGACCGCGACCGCCGCCGGGCCGAGGCTGCATACCGCGATGGTGGCGATCGCCGGCGCGGCGGATCCGGCGGCGAGGAGGCTGATCCGCTCCAGGCCGGCGGCGAAGCCCACCCCGGGCGCGTCGGGATACCCCAGCGTCCCCAGCAGACCGTCGTAGCGCCCGCCGCCGAGGAGGGCGTTCTGGGCACCCTCGAGGCCGGCGTGCCAGACCTCGAAGGCGGTGCGGACGTAGTAGTCGAGCCCGCGCACCAGCTGGGGCTCGATCTGGTAGGGGACGCCGTACTCCTCGAGCGCCGCCTCGACCCGGGCCAGCGCCTCACGGCAGGCCGGGCAGAGGTGGGTGGCGATGGTGGGGCCGGCGGCGAGCAGGCTGAGCAGGTCCGGGTCCTTGGTGTCGAGCAGCCGCAGCGGATTGCGCCGCAGCCGCTCCTGGTCGAGCGGGCTGAGTCCGGCGGCGTGGGGGGTGAGATGGTCCAGCAGCGCCGCCCGGAAGGCGGGCCGGCAGGTGGCGTCGCCGATGCTGTTGAGACGCAGGCTGGTCCCGCTGACGCCGAGGTCCGCGAGCCAGCTCCAGGCGACCGCGATCACCTCCGCGTCCAGCTCCGGGTCCGCCTCCCCGATCGCCTCCACCCCGAGCTGATGGAACTGCCGGTAGCGGCCCCGACCGGGGCGGTCGTGGCGGAACATCGGACCGGTGTAGCTGAGCCGGACCGGTCGGGGCGCCTGCCGCAGCGGTCCCTCCGCGAAGGCCCGCAGCACCGCCGCCGTCCCCTCCGGACGGAGCGTGACGCTGCGCCCGCCGAGGTCGGTGAAGGTGTACATCTGGTGGGTGACGATGTCGGTCGTGTCGCCCACCGCGCGGGTGAACAGCTCGGTGGGCTCGATCACCGGCGTGGCGATCTCCCGGTACCCGAAGCGCGCCGCCGCCGCCAGCCCCGACGCCTCCACCCGGCGCAGACGGGCGAGGTCGTCGGGGAGCCAGTCGGCGGTGCCGCGGAGACGCTGGATGGACGTCATCGGTCCCGCCAGTCTACGGGGCGGGCGTGGGCGCGTCCGCCTGGCGCGGCCCGGGTCAGCCGGAGACGCGCACCACCGTGTGGACGTCGCGGACCGCCTCCAGCTTCTCCAGGAGCCGGCTGAGCTGGGTGAGGCTGGTGATCTCGACCACGGTCGAGATCACCGCGGTGTGGTCGCCGCGCACCTCGACCGCGGCGCCGCTGAGGTTGACCCGGCTCTCCGCGATCACGGTGGCCACATCGCGGAGCAGGCCGGTCCGGTCCCAGGCCTCGATCGTGAGCGACACCGGGAACACCTGGCGCGGCGCCTCCGCCCATTCCACCTCGAGCAGGCGGTCGGGCTCGGTCCCGTGGCGCAGGTTGCTGCAGCCGGCGCGGTGCACGCTGACGCCTCGCCCCCGGGTCACGTAGCCGCGGATGGGCTCGCCGGGGACCGGCCGGCAGCACTGCGCCAGGGTGGTGAGGACGTTGTCCACGCCGCGCACCCGCACCGCTTCCTCGCCGGCGGGGCGGGAGACGATCGGGATCGTGAGCCGGGGGACTGCCCCGTCGCCGGCCGCCTCGCCGTCGTCGCCGGCGGCCCAGCGCAGCACCACGGTGCGGGGGCTGAGCTCACCGTAGCCGATCGCGGCGAGGAAGTCGGGGACCTCCGGATAGCGGAACTCGCGGGCGGTGTCGGCCATCCGCTCCAGGGTGACCTGGCCCAGGCTCTGGCCCCGCAGACGGCGCAGCTCGCGCTCCAGCAGCTCGCGCCCGCGAGCGACGTTCTCCTCGCGGCGCTGACGCTTGAACCACTGGCGGATCTTGTCCCGCGCGCTGCTGGTCTTGACGAAATTGAGCCAGTCGCGGCTGGGACCGTGCCGCTCAGAGCGGGTGGTGAGGACCTCGACGATGTCGCCGTTCTCCAACCGGTGGTCGAGCGGGACCATCCGCGAGTTGACCTTGGCCCCCAGGCAGCGGTGCCCGACATCGGTGTGAATCCGGTAGGCGAAGTCGATCGGGGTGGACCCCGCCGGCAGCGAGCGCACCTCCCCGGTGGGGGTGAAGACGAAAACCTCGTCGGGGAAGATGTCGAGCTTGACGTTCTCGACGAAGCGCTCCGCGTCCAGCATCTCCTTCTGCCACTCCAGCAGGGCCCGCAGCCAGGAGAAGCGCTCGTCGAGACGGGGGTCGCCCGCCGAGGACTCCTTGTAGTGCCAGTGGGCGGCGATCCCCTCCTCGGCGGTGCGGTGCATGGCCGCGGTGCGGATCTGGATCTCCATCGGCTCGCCGGCGGCACCGACCACGGTGGTGTGGAGCGACTGGTAGCCGTTGCCCTTGGGCATCGCCACGTAGTCCTTGAAGCGGCCCGGGATCGGCTTCCACAGCGTGTGCACCACCCCCAGCGCCCCGTAGCAGCCGCGCACATCCTCGCACACCACCCGGATCGCAACCAGATCGTAGATCTCCTCCAGGCTCTTGCCCTGCTGACCCATCTTGCGCAGGACGCTGGCGGCGTGCTTGGGACGGCCGCTGATCTCGGCGTCGATCCCGGTCTGGCGCAGCTCCCCCAGCAGCAGCGAGCGGGCGTGGCCGAGGACGTGCTCGCGCTCGCGCCGGTGCGAGGCGATCGCGCGGGTGACCGCCTCGAAGCCCTCGGGGTCGAGCACCGCCATGGCCAGGTCCTCGAGTTCCGCCTTCATCTGCCACATCCCCAGCCGGTGCGCCAGGGGGGCGTAGATGTCGACCGTCTCCTGGGCGATCCGGCGCCGCTTGGACGCCTCCAGGGGGGCGATGGTCCGCATGTTGTGGAGCCGGTCGCCGAGCTTGATCAGGACCACGCGAAGGTCCTCAGCCATCGCGATCAGCATCTTGCGGATGTTCTCGGCCTGGGCCTGGCCCTCCGGCCGGGCGTGGATGCGCCCCAGCTTGGTCACCCCCTGGACCAGCTTCTCCACCGTGGGGCCGAACTCCTGGCGGAGCGTCTCGGCGGTGACGTCGGTGTCCTCGAGCACGTCGTGGAGGAGGGCGGCGGCGATCGCGTCGGCGTCGAGGTGGAGGTCGGCAAGCGTGGAGGCCACCGCCTCCGGGTGGACCAGGTAGGGATCGCCCGACAGCCGCCGCTGGCCCTCGTGGGCGCGGGCCGCGAGGGCATGGGCCCGCGCCACCCGCTCCCGGTCGGCCGGGCCGAGATAGGCGAGGCGCGGCGCGAGCTGCCCGGAGTCCATGGTTCTCGGGTAAATTCTAGATCCCGATCGCCGCGGCGCCCCGGCCGCGGTCCCCTCGCTCAGCCGCAGCCGGCGCCGAGCACCTCCAGCCGGGAGCCCAGCCCGCCCGCAGGGACACCAGGGCGATGGTCGCGGTCGACGGCCGCGATGCAGGCCTGGGCCTCGGCCCGGATGTGCGCCCGCATCGCCCGCGCCGCGCCCACCGGGTTGCCCTGGGCGATCGCCTCCACCACCCGGCGGTGCTCGGCGGCGGCGCGCTCCACCCGCCCCGGGGCAGCCAGCGACCCGGCCGCCCGGTAGCGGTCGATGTGGTTGCGCATGTGGTGGACCATCTCCTGGCAGCGTCGGTTGCCGGCCAGCTGGGCCAGGTGGTCGTGGAAGACGTCGCCGAGGCGGAGGGCCTCCTCGGGCTCCAGGGTGAGGCGGCTCAGGCGGTCGACCAGGTCGATGAGGGCGTGGACGTCGTGGACGGTGGCCCGCTGAGCCGCCTGGCGCGCGACCATCATCTCCAGGGTCAGGCGCACGTCGTAGAGCTCGCGGACGTCCTGGGGATCGATCCCGGCCACGACCAGACCGCCCCCGGGCAGTCGCTCCACGTACCCCTCCGCCTCCAGCAGCCGCAGCGCCTCCCGCACCGGGGTGCGGCTGACCGAGAGGCTCACCGCCAGCTCCGGCTCCAGCAGCCGGGTCGACGGCGCCAGCCGGCGCTGGATCACGGCGTCGCGCAGGAGACGGTAGATCGCCTGTCCGGCGGACTCCCGGCGGACCCTGACGGGCTCCCCCAGCGCCAGCCGCACCTGGCTCATGGCGCGACCTCCTGGCGGCGGGAGGACCCGGGCGGAGCCGCTCGCAGGGCGGGCAGCGCCTCGCGTCCCTGCGCCAGCACCTGGGCCACCGTCCCGTACCCGGCCGCGTAGCTGCCGCCGGGAGCGCCCAGCATCCGCTGCACGGACGCGCCCAGCGCGCTGATGGCGGCGGGGTCGATCCCGGTGGAGAAGCCGGAGCCCTCGAACAGCGCCACCAGGTCCTCGGTCGCCACGTTGCCGATCCGAGCCGCCGCCACCGGCATCGTGATCCCGCTGCCGAAGCCGCCGACCGAGCCGTCGAATCGGTCGACGCCGGACTCCGCCGCGGCGAGGGCGCAGGCGAGGGCGAGACCGCCCAGGTTGTGCAGGTGCAGCCCCAGCCCGAGCCGGGGGAAGCGGGCGCGCACCGCGGCGCACCGCTCCCGCACCAGCCTGGGCCCGGCCAGGCCGACGCTGTCGGCGAGCACGACCTCGGTGACGCCGCAGGCGGCGACGCGCTCCAGCAGCTGGAGCAGCGCCGCCTCCGGCTCCAGCCCCTCGTAGGGGCAGTGGAACGCGGTGGCGACGCCGACCGCCAGGGTGGCCCCGTCGCGGGCCGCCCGCCGGGCGACCCGGTCGAGCTCGTCCAGGCCCTCCGCCACCGAGCGGTTGGCGTTCAGACGCTCATAGGTTTCGCTCAGAACCACCAGCCCGACCAGCTTGCCCAGCCCGGCGTCGAGGGCCCGCTCCGCGCCCCGCAGGTTGGGCACCAGGGCTCGGAAGACGGCCTGGTGAGGCGCGGCGAGGACCGCGCGCGCCACCTCCTCCGCATCGGCGAGGCTCGGGATCACGCGCGGGTGGGCAAAGCCGGTGATCTCGATCTCGGCCACCCCGGCCCGGTCGAGGGCGCCGATGACCTCGACCTTCTCCGCGGTGGTGGGCACCCGCCACCCCGACTCGTGACGGAGCGCCTGCAGGCCGTCGCGGCAGAACACGTCCGCCACCGTCACCGGCGTCATCTGTGCGCGCCCCCTGTCACTGCCGCCACCGCAACGCTGGTATACCACACCGCCCGGGTGCGTCCGCGCTCGGGCTGGGCGCCGGCGGGGGCGGTCGGGAGGGCGGCCGCGTGGCCGCCCTCCTGGGCGAGGATCGCCCCGCCTGGCACTCAGTGCCGGTACATCAGCGCCTGCTGGTTGGTGGTCACGGTGTAGATCGTGCGGAGCCGGCCGGAGCTGGTCCACCCCTCCACGGTGAGTGGGGTGAAGACGTTGTGGTAGCGGTTGAAGTCCACGTTGCTGCCGGCGCCCTGGTAGTTGATCTTGCGGTGGGCGTTGATCAGGGCGACGCAGCTGGGATAGGTGTAGCAGGGGGTCCCGGGGGGGTTGCTGACCCGGGTCACGTCCTTGACCCAGACCCGGGCATTGGTGGTCCCAGCCAGGGTGATCGCCAGCGCGGGCACCACCACCGCGTCGTACATCGCCTCGGTCGCCGGCAGCGGCTTGGTGGTGTGCCAGACCTGCTGGTAGGCGCTGATGAAGGCCTTGTAGGCGGGGGCGTCCACCGAGCCCCCGGTCATCCCGGTCAGCCACTTGGAGGCGAACTTGAGACCCATCGCCTGGGCCAGCTGGATCGCGGTCCCGGTGTCACCGGTGATGAAATGGACGTTGAGGTGTCCCTCCTCCTGGAGGTTGCCTGAGAGCGTGCTCATCTCCGCCGGGGTGGCGTGGAAGAAGACGCACTGCGGGTGCTGGGCGAAGACGTCGGCCACCTCGGTCAGGTAGGAGGTGGCGTTGGGCTCCAGCTTGAGGTTGGCCACGATCTTGCCCCCGTTGCCGGTGTAGGCCGCCACCAGCGGCGGCACCTCATCCTGGGCGTTGGTGGAGTCCTCGTACATCAGGCCGGCGCGCCGGCAGCCCAGCACGTGGAGCGCGTAGTAGGCCTCGCTGGCGAGCAGGCTGCTGTCGGACGGGAACATCCGGAACACGTACGGGTAGTTCATGTGGTCGAGCGCGGTGGTGCCGCCCTCCATGAAGTCGGGCAGGTTGGAGGCCCGGAAGTACTTGATGACGGCGAGGATCTCCAGCGACGACGGCCCCACCACGAAGTTGGGGTTGTGGGTGAGGAGGGCGTGGAACGCCGGCACCGCGTCGACCGGGTCGCCGGCGGTGTCCTCCAGGACGCTGGTCAGCTTGAGGCCCATCACCCCGCCGGCGTTGTTGACCGCCCGGATCCCGGCGGCCGCGCCATGGGTGAACCACTGCCCCACGAACGCCTCCGCCCCCGACATCGGCATCAGCTCCCCCACCGTGAGGGTGCCCGTGAACGTGTGCGCCCGCGGCGCCCGCGCCGCAGCTGCCCCGCCCAGCGCGGTCAGCACGATGGTCGCGGCGACCGCCCCCAGGACGGCCGTCGCCCGCTTTGCTCTCACCTGGTCTCCTCCTTCATGTGCAGCCGGCGGCCGGGGGATCCCGGCCTGGCCCGGCCCTTCCCTGACTAGACCGATCGCATCGACTGTTCGCCCACCTCGGCGGAGGGGGTCGCGCCGCCGCCGAGGAAGAGGGCCGTGAGATCGTGACGGCGGATCTCCTCGGGGGTGCCGTGGAGACGCACCCGCCCCGCCACCAGCACGTACACCCGGTCGCTGTGGCGCATCGCCAGCTCCACGTTCTGCTCCACCACCATCACCGCGGTCCCGGCGGTGGACAACCGGCCGACCTGCTCCCAGACGGTGCCGACATAGCGGGGGGCCAGCCCGGCGGTGGGCTCGTCCAGGAGCACGACCTTGGGCGACAGCATCAGCGAGCGGGCCATCCCGAGGATGTTCTGCTGGCCGCCGCTGAGGCTGCCGGCCTTGGCCCGGGGGCTGCGAGCGAGGTCGGGGAAGATCGCCAGCACCTCGTCGATCCGCTGGCGCACGTCCCCCCCCGACGCGAAGCCGCCGATCTCCAGGTTCTCCACCACCGACATGGTGGGGAAGATGTTGCTCACCTGGGGCACGTAGGCCATCCCGCAGCGGGCGATCCGGTGGGGCGGCCAGCCACTGACGTCCCGTCCGTCCACCACCACCCGGCCCGTGGTGTGGCGGAGGAGGCCGAAGAGCCCCTTGAGGAAGGTCGACTTGCCGGCGCCGTTGGGCCCGACCAGGACCACCACCTCCCCGCTGCGGGCCTCCATCGACACGTTCGACACCACCGGGACCGACCCGTACCCGGTCGTCAGCCCCTCAGCCTGCAACGCGCTCAACGCTCTCGCCTCCAAGGTAGGCGCCCACCACCTCCGGGTTCTGGCGGAGGTCCGCCATCAGCCCGGTGGCCAGGGTCCGGCCCAGGGCCATCACCACCACGTGGTCGCAGCTGCGCTCCACGAACTCCAGGTTGTGCTCGACCAGGAGGAAGGTGATGCCGCCCTGGCGGAGCGCCTCGATGTGGTGCGCCAGCTGGTCGGTGAGGGCGGGGTTCACCCCCGCCATCGGCTCGTCCAGGAGCAGCATCCGGGGGTGGCTCATGACCGCACGGGCCAGCTCCAGGAGCCGCTTCTGGCCGCCGCTCAGGGTCACCGCGTACTCGTTGCGCATCGCGTAGAGGCCGAAGGTGTCGAGGGTGTCGAGCGCCTCCGCCACCAGCCGGCGGTCATCGGCGCGGCCGAGGCCGGGCCGCAGGAGGGCGTTCCAGATCCGTTCGCCCTGCTGACCCGGGGCCGCCACCAGGAGGTTCTCCAGCACCGTCAGCCGGGGCCACTCCCGCGAGATCTGGAAGGTCCGCACCAGACCCTGGGCCGCGATCCGGTGGGGTGACCAGCCGCTGATGTCGGTGCCCTGGAAGCGGATCCGGCCGGCATGGAGCGGCAGCGCTCCCGCCACCAGGTTGACCAGGGTGGTCTTGCCGGCGCCGTTGGGGCCGATCAGGGCGGCCAGCATCCCCGGCTGGAGGCTGAAGCTGCAGCCGTCGACGGCCTTGAGCCCGCCGAAGTGGCGGGCGACATTCTCCACCTCCAGGATCGGGGCGTCAGTCACGACCGGGGTCCCCCGCTTGCGCGGCCGCGGTGCGAATCTCGGGGAAGTGCGCCTTGCGCTCGGGCAGGATCCCCTGCGGCCGGAAGCGAAGCACCACGATCAGCCCGGCCCCGATCACGATGTTGCGCAGGGCCGGCTCCAGGAAGGCGTTGTTGGGGATGGTGGGGAGGTAGCGGGTGGCCTCGGAGAGCAGGGCGATGACGAGGAAGGAGCCGACCACCGATCCCCAGTTGTTGCCGCGGCCGCCGATGAGGAGGATCGCCCAGATGATGAAGGTCTCCTGGGTCGACCAGCCGTCGGGGCTGAAGGCGCCCACGAATCCGATCAGGAGGGCCCCGCCGACCCCGGCGTAGAAACAGCCGATCACCATCGCCGAAAGCCGGATCCGGAAGGTGTTCTTGCCAAAGGCCTCGGCCACGTCGACGTCCTCACGAATCGCCCGCATCGTCCGCCCCAGCGGCGACGCCCGCAGCCGCTGGGCGAAGAACCAGAGCAGCAGCATCACCGCGCCGCTCACCGCCATGTAAAAGATGCTGTAGGTGTTGACGCCGAGGTGGACCTGGCCGTTGAGCGGTTCGGGCACCCCGACCAGCCCGTCGAAGCCGTCGAAGAGGCCGGTCAGGTTGCCCACCAGGCTGTAGAGGATGATCCCCACCGACAGGGTCACGATCGCCAGGTAGTCGCTGCGCAGGCGGTTGATCGCGAGCAGCCCGACGATGAGGCCGAGGACCGCGGCCGCCAGCCCCCCCAGCAGGATCGGGATCGGGAAGGGCAGGTGCCAGCCGAGGATGTAGACGACGCCGGTGCCGGGCTGCTGCGGTCCCAGCGACGTGACCCCGGCGACGTACGCGCCCACCGCCATGAAGGTGATGTAGGTGAAGTCGAGGATGCCGGCGTAGCCGAACTGGATGTTCAGCCCCCAGGCGAGGATGTTGTAGATGAAGAAGTAGTTGACGACGGTGGCGAGGTAGAAGACGATGGCCGCCATCTACGCCTTCCCCCGCGCCGGGATCAGCCCCTGGGGCCGGAGCAGCAGCATCACGATCAGCACGACGAAGGCGAGGTCGGTGCTGTAGGAGGGGTCGATGAAGGCCGCCGACACCTCGGTCACCATCCCGATCAGGAAGGCGCCCAGCATCGCCCCGTAGGGCTGTCCGATTCCGCCCACGATCACCGCCGCGAAGATGGTGAAGAGGAAGTTCTCGCCGAATCCGGGCTCGAAGCTGGCGGTGCTGATGGCGAGGGCGATGCCGGCGAGACCGGCCAGGCTCCCGCTGATGAACCAGGCCCAGGTGGTGACCCGGTTGATGTCGATGCCGCTGACCTGGGCCAGGGCGGGATTGTCCGACATCGCCCGCATCGCCTTGCCCAGGCGGGTGCGGGTGAGCAGGAGGTGGACACCCACCATGCTCACGATCGCCACCCCGATGATCACCAGCTGCGCCGGGGTGAGCAGGAACGGCCCGATGTGGAGCGGGAACTGCGACACCACCGCGAAGAACTGCGGGCTCGGTCCCCACACGCCCTGGACCACGTTGCCAAGGATCAGGCTCACCCCGAAGCTGACGATGAGCAGGTAGAAGAGCGGGAACCCGCTGCGGGTGAAGGAGCGGAAGACGATCCGGTCGCAGAGCACCCCCACGACACCCACGCCGAGGGCGCCGATCACGATCGCCAGGCCCAGCGGCAGATGGCCCCCGGTGAGCACCGTCCAGGCGAAGTAGGCGCCCAGGGTGAGGAAGGCACCGTAGGCGAAGTTGACGTAGTTGGTGACGCCGAACTGCAGGCTGAGCCCGACCGAGGCCAGCGCCAGCACCGAGGCGGTGACCAGGCCGAACCCCACCGAGAGCCAGAAGATCGTCACCGATCCCGCTCCCCGGCGGCGACGGCTCGGGCCAGCGCGAGGGTGCGCTCGGCCCGAGCCGCGATCGGTCGGTCGACGAAGTCCGACCCCACCCGCAGCGCCGCCACCCCGGCCGCGCCGGCCGCCGCGAAGCCGTCCACGATCGCTCGGGCCCGGGCCACCTCGTCCGGGGTGGGGGCGAAGACGCGGTTCGCCACCGCCACCTGGTCGGGGTGGATGCACGCCTTGCCCTGGAAGCCCAGCCGGCGCGCCATCTGCGCCTCGTGCTCCAGCCCCTCGGGATCGTCCAGGGTGAGGTGGGCGGTGTCCACCGGGGCCTCCACCCCGGCGACCCGGCAGGCCACCACCACCCGGGTGCGGGCCCAGAGGACACCGGGGTTGTCGCGCTCCGGGGCCATCCCGGTGTCGAGGGTGAAGTCGCCGACCCCGAAGTTGAGCGTCCGCACCCGTGGGGACGCGGCCGCGATCGCGGCGGCGTCGGTGACCCCGCGGGCGGTCTCGACGATCGGCAGGATCGCCACCGTCCCCGGGGCCAGCCCGCGCTCCCGCTCCAGCTGCTCCAGCATCCACGCCAGCACGGTGACGTCGGCGGCCGACTCCGCCTTGGGGAGGACGATCCCCCCCAACCCCGGTCCCACCACATGGAGGAGGTCGGGGTGGGCATGGACGGTCGCGAGCGCGTTGATCCGCACCAGCGCCAGCGGACCTCTGGGGTCTCGCTCACGCAGGAGCGCCCCGGCGGCCTGCCGCGCCGCGGGCTTGTCCGCCTCAGCGACGGCGTCCTCCAGGTCGAGGATGGCGGCGTCGGCGGACGAGCCGAGCGCCTTGCGGCTGTGGCGGTCGTGGATGGCGGGGGCGAAGAGGAGGCTGCGCAGCGGGGTGCCCATCACACGACCCCGGCGGCCCGCAGCGACTCGAGGCGATCGAGGAGCCCCAGCTCGGCGAGGATCTCCTCGGTGTGGGCGCCCAGGCGGGGGCCGGTGTGGCGCACGACGCCCGGGGTCCGGCTCAGCCGCGCGGCGACATTGACGAGCCGCATCGGCCCCAGGTCCGGGTCGAGGACCGTCACGAACGCCTCCCGGTCCTGGGCGTTGGCGTCCGCCATCACCTCGGGGATATCGTGGACCGGTCCGACCGCGGCCTGGGCTCGCTCCATCTCCTCGATCACCTCCGCGGACGGCCGCGCAGCCATCCAGGTTGCCAGGATCCGGTCCAGCTCCTCCGTGTGGGCAAGCCGCGCCTCGTTGGTGGCGAAGCGGGCGTCGTCGGCCAGCTCGGGCCGACCGATCGCGGCGAAGACCCGCCGCACGATCGAAGGCGCACTGGCCGACAGCGCCACCCAGCGGTTGTCGCCGCAGCGGTAGACGTTCCGGGGCGCCACGTGGACGCTGCGGCTGCCGGTGCGCTCCCCGCGCATCCGGAGCTGGTCCCAGTCCAGGAGCGACGGCTCCAGCAGCCGGAGCACCGGGTCGCAGAGGTTGAGGTCGATGCGCTGGCCGAGGCCGTCACCGCGGTCGCGGTGGTAGAGCGCCACCATCACCGCGAACGCCCCCATGACCCCCGCCACCCCGTCGGCCAAGCCCATGTTGGGCAGAGTGGGCGGCCCCGCGGGGTCGCCGTTGAGATGGGCGAACCCGGAGCGCGCCTCCGCCAGGGTGCCGAACCCCGGCCGCCGTGCCAGCGCGCCGCGGCGGCCGAATGCCGACACCTCCAGCATCACCAGCCCGGGATTGAGACCGGCGAGGTCGTCATACCCGAGGCCCCACGCCTCGAGGGTGCCGGGGCGGAAGTTGGCGATGACGACGTCAGCGGTGGGCACCAGCCGGCGGAGGATGTCGGCGCCGTCGGCGGTGCGAAGGTCCAGGGTGAGCGACCGCTTGTTGCGGCTGATCGCCTTCCAGAACAGCGCCTGCCCGCCCTTGCGGGTGCCCCACGCCCGCTGCGGGTCGCCCTCCTTCGGCTTCTCCACCTTGATCACGTCGGCCCCGAACTCGCCCAGGTAGCACGCGGTGGCCGGAGCGGCCATCATGGTGGCGAGGTCGAGGACGCGCACACCGGCGAGGGGCAGGGAGCCGTCCGCGCGACTACGCATCGCGCCCTCCCGGCGCCGGAGACCGGCCGGCGTCACCGGCCAGCACTGCCAGGGCGAATGCGGCGGCCGCCTCCAGGTGAGCGGTCGTCGCCTGCTCCGCGCCGTTGCGGTCGCCGGCCCGGATCTCGGCCACGATGTGGTGATGCTCGTCGCGGGCGCGGATCTGCCGGTCCGCGTCGGCGGCGGTCTGTCGGCGGTAGCGGTCCTCGTGGTCGGCGATGTCCTCGAGCAGGTCGGTGGCCAGCTGGATCCCCGCGACCCGTGCCACCGCCCGGTGAAAGCCCCGGGCCCCCGCGGCCGACGCGTCCCCCAGCGCCGGCGCTCCCGCCCGCTCGGCCGCCCGGGTCAGGCCGGCCACCTCCACGGAGGTGGCGCGCACTGCCGCCTCCCCGGCGACCAGGCACTCGAGCACCGCCCGGACCCGATAGAGGGCGCGCACATCGCTCGGCCCCCAGGCGGTCACCTGGTAGCCGCCGGTGGGGAGCGCGGACACCAGTCGGCGCTGCTCCAGGCGTCGGAGCGCCTGACGCACGGGGGTGCGGCTCACGCGGAACTGCGCCGCCAGCCCCTGCTCGCCGAGGCGGGTCGCGGGGCCGAGGCGGCCATCCACCACCGCATCCCGCAGCGACAGGTACACCCCGTCGGCGACCGAGGTCCGCTCGACGCGGCCGGGCCAGGCGGCGCCCGGCAGCGAGCCCGTGATGGGCTCCCGATCAGCCACCCGCCACCCCACCCCTCCTGAGCCGCCCGTCCCTCTCCATCGGCGACGCAAATATACATGGATACAAGCGTCCGCCGAGGGGCGCCGCGGGTGCGGCCGGGCGACCTCGACCGCCGGCCTGCCACCGGGTCGCCTCAGAAGCCGAGCCGGGTCGCCTCGGCCCACGTGAAGAGGAGGGGCGGACGCGGGCCCCGCACCGCCGCCACGATCTCGACGTCGCTGACCCCGCCGGTCAGGGGCCAGCGGGCCTGCGCCGCCCCCATCACCAGCCAGACGGACGGACCGGCCGGCTCCCGGCGCAGGATCGTGTCGCGGTGCCCCCAGCAGCCCGGGCCGCCCGGGGTCGGGCAGTCGAGATTGACCGGGCCGGCGCCGTCCTCGTACATCCAGTCGTAGAGGGCGGCCAGCGGCCCCAGGTCACGGGCCCAGGTGGTGCCGCCCTGAACCACCCGGTCGGGACCGGCCGCCGCGGGAACGCCAACGTCGGCCCCGCGGCGGGCGGCCGCCGCCGCGACCCCGTCGAGCCCGGGGCTGAGCCCGAGGACCGGGGCCAGGCCCCGCGCGATCCGCTCCTCGTCGGTGAGCACGAGCAGGAGCTCGGCTGGGGTCAGGCGCTCGACGGCGAGAGGCAGCTGGAGCGCGGGCAGGCCCTCGGCCCCGCGGGCGCGGTCGATCGCGGCCAGCACCGCGGCCCGACATCGTGGCGATCCCGATCCCGCCTCGGCGCAGACCCGCCGGAAGTCGGGCCCGAGCCCGACATTGGCGGCCGGATTCAGACGCGACCGAGCGCCCGCGCCGGGCCGGGGCCGGCCGGCGATGCCGTCGGTCAGCGTGACCGAGAGCCCCGCGGCCGCGGTCACCCCGGGACCCGAGCCCGCCCGCACCCACAGCGCGACCCTCCACGTCCCCGGCCAGTCGCTCGCGGTCCGCCAGCGGAGCGCGGCTCGGCCCCAGCCCCGGAGGAGCACGAACCGCCCGACCGTCCCGGCCCGCACGAAGAACGCGAAGCGGGGGTGGGATCGCGGTCGGCAGTGGGCCACGGCCCGCAGGTGGACCGGGGTGCCGGCCGGGATCGCTCCGACGGGCACCGCGGCCACCGTCACCCGAAGGCATCCCGGTGCGCCCGCCGCGCGGGCGGCCACCGGGCGGACCGGCACCGCCAGCGCGGCGCCGACCAGCAGAGCGCCGAGGAGCCGGCGGCTCACCGCTCTGGAGCGTGCCCCATTGCCGGCCGCAGGCCTCCCTCGCCCATCGCGTCCTCCCACGCGTCGTCCAGCGGTCCGCGCCAGTCTACCGGCCGTGGCCCCCGGCTACCATCCCAGGATGGCCCAGGACCGGGACCCCGCCCACGCCCCCGTCCCCGCCGCCGCCCTCGTCACCGGGGGCACCTCGGGAATCGGCCTCGCCACCGCCCGGCGGCTGGGTCGGGACGGCTATGGCATCGTGGTCACCGGCCGCGACCCCGGGCGCGGCCGGGCCGCCGAGGCTCAGCTTCGAGACGAGGGCATCCCCGCCCATTTCGTCGCCGCCGATGCCCGCGACCCCGGGGGCGCCGCGACCGCGGTCCGGTCCGCCGAGGCCGCGTTCGGCCGGCTTGACGCCCTGGTCGCCTGTGCCGGCGTCGGGGTGGTCGCCCCGCTCGCGGACACGCCTCCCCACATCCTGGAGCACCTCCTCGCGGTCAACGTGCTCGGCCCCCTGGTCGCGGTCCAGGCGGCCCGAGCCGTCCTGCGCCGCAGCCGGCCCGCCGCCGCGGTGCTGGTCTCCTCGGATGCGGGGCTGCGCGGCGACCTCCCCGTCGGCGCCTATTCCGTCAGCAAGGCGGCTCTCAACATGATGGGCCGCCTGCTCGCTCGCGACCTCGTCGGCGACGGGGTGCGGGTCAACGTCGTCTGTCCCGGAGACACCCTGCCCGGGATGCGACATATGGGCCCGCTCGCCGACCCCGAGAGCAGCGCCACCGACCCGGCGCGCTGGTCGACAGCGCCGATGGGCCGCTATGCGGAGGCGAGCGAGATCGCCGAGGTCATCGTATTCCTCGCCCAGCCGCGCTCCAGCTACGTCAACGGTGCGGTGATCACCGTGGACGGCGCCGCCGGGGCCGCCTTCGCCGAGACCTCCCCCGACCGTCCGCCGATGCCGCTCGCGGTCAGCCCACCTGGAGGGCGTACACCACGGTGACGGTCGCCGTCGCCTGCTCCGTCCCCGCCGCCAGCGGCACCGGGGCGAACGGCGCCGCCGCCCTGCTCGCCGTCGGGATGGGACCGAAGACCGAGACCGGGACCTGGACCGGGCTCTCGTCGGTGAGGGTGCACACCGGCCCCAGCCGTTCCCCAGCCGCGTGCGCCATCGCCCGGGCCCGCGCCACCGCCTGGTCGACCGCATCCACGCGGGCGGCGGAGTCGATCGCGCGGCCATCCGCGACCGAGAAGGTGAGCCCGTTGATCACGGTGGCGTTGCCGCCCGCCTGTGCGATGGCATCGATGGTGGCGCCGGCCCGGCCGAGGTCGCGGACCAGGGCCGTGATGGAGTTGGTGACGGCGTAGCCGGCCAGCCGCTGCACCCCGTTGGGATAGACGTAGTTGGGCTGGATCGTGAGCCCGGTGGTCTGGATGTCGTCCCGGCGGACCCCGCCCTGGACCAGGTCGGCCATCACCCGGGCGGTCTTGCTGTTATCCACCGCAAGGGCGGTCTCCGCGCTCGCGCGGGTGACCCCGATCTGGAACTGGATCGTGAGCAGGTTGGGGGTGCCGCTGGCCTGGCCGGTCCCGTGGACGGTGAGCTTGGGAGCGGAGCGTCCGCACGCCGCCGCGCCGCTCGTTGCCGTCGCCGCGATCGAGGAGGCCCCAGCGGCGGCGCCGCATCCGGCCAGCAACCAGCCGCCCCCGAGGACGGCCGCCGCCACCAGGCCCAGGGTCGTCGGACGATGTGCCGCTGCCTTCACGCGCATGCCTCCTCGGCGCCCCCACAGGGCGACTGCTGCCGTAGAGACGCGGCCCGACACCCCTGCGGTTCCCCCGCCTCGCCCGGGCCGCCTCGACGGCACGGGTAGGGCGGGGGTCGCCGCCGGGCGCCCGCCGGGTCGCCTTGACGCCCGGGGTGGCCGCTGGGAAGATGCGGTGGGTTCGCACCACCTGGGGGTTCACATGCCGTCCACACGCTTCCGCGTCCTCGCACTCGCCGCGCTTCTGGGGACCACCGTCGGCCTGGGTGGGGCGGTCCCGGTGAGCGGCGTCAGCGTGGGCGGCGTCACCCCCAATCCCACCAACATGCTCGACTGCAACGGCCACAGCCTCACCTACCGCTCCGTCAAGGTCGATCTCGGCGGGCTGTGCGCCGATCCGCTCGCGATCTGGGGCGGCGACGCCGCCCGCTTCTACGACAACGGTCGGTACGTCGGCCACGACGAGCCGATGGTGCGCTTCCTCTCGAATGCCCCAGGCAGCGCCAACACCCTCACCTACGACATGAGGCTCTCGACCGACCCCGCGGGAACGCCGACCGTCTCCACCCATTTGCCGATCACCTCCGACATGGCCGAGCTGGTCCCGGCGGTGTGGTTGGGGATGGCTCTCTGCGACCCCCAGTCGTACCCCCTCAACCCCTGCATCCCCGACAGCAACCGCAATGGCAGTGGGACCAAGGACCCGCTCGCCGCCGGGTCCGCGTTCATGGAGCTGCAGTTCTACCCGCCCGGGTATCCCCCCTTCATCGACGCCCCCAGCTGCAGCGCGGGTCGGTGGTGCGCTGCCCTCACCATCGACAGCCTGGAGGCCACGTACGGCTTCAAGTTCATCAACCCCAACTGCACCGAGCCGGTCAACTTTGCCTTCCTCCAGCGCAACGGTGTCCCCGCCGGGCCCCCCAGCCCGCAGCTGGCCGATGTCGCCAGCTTCACCCCGAACGCCACCACCCTGATGATGAATCCCGGCGACCAGCTCCAGGTGAGCGTCACCGACTCGGTCGGAGGGCTGCGCACCGAGGTCACCGACCTCACCACCGGCCAATCGGGATGGATGACCGCCAGCGCCGCTAACGGCTTCATGAACACCAGCGCCCTCGACTGCAGTGGCCACCCGTTCACGTTCCACGCCGAGTTCAGCTCCGCCGCGCCGCAGAACCAGGTGCCGTGGGCGGCCGCCGAGGGGAGCGTGATGCTGGCCAACGAGCTGGGCCACTTCGAGCCGTGCTCGAGCCTGAGCCACCCCTTCCCCTTCAGCGTTCCCTACGCCGGCGGGCAGTCGTTCGTCGATGCGGCGGTGTCCCAGACCTGCGTCGGCGGGGTCGAGGGGGCGAGGGCCGGCGAGGGCCCCTGCAACGCGGTCACCGGCGCCTGCCAGAGCCCGACCACCGAGGCCGGCCTCGCCTGTCCGTTCCACAACCTCGTGCTCACGCTGGTGCCGTGCGAGTTCTCGGATGGGCTGTGCATGCCGCGGGGACCGCGGCCGCTGGTCGTCAACGGCGCCTTCCAGCAGGTGGGGTGGCCGATCGCGGGCTGCCAGGCCAACACGTTCCAGAACGGCGACCTCGACTTCGACGGCAGCGCCTACCTCGCCGACTGGTCCAACGGCAGCAGCCTGCATCCCACCTCGCTGCAGTACATCGGCCCCTTCTCCCACGGCCGGGGCTACCCCCAGGTCCAGTTCGAGACCGATGTGGGCGGCTCGGAGGCCCTGTGCGACACCCACACCGGCCGGGGCTGCACGGCCGGGCCGATCGGGGCCGCCTTCTACCCCTACTGGAGCGTGGGCCGCTCGACCCCCGCGGTCGGATCCAGCCCTCCCTCGGGAACGTGCGCCTTCAACTTCGGCGGCACCATCCCGACCGCCACCGTGGCCAGCTTCGGGGGTGATGCCCAGTACGGCCGGCCCGACACCGTGCGCTATGGGGGCACGCTGATCAGCTCGCCCCGCGCCAATCCCGAGCTATCGACCCCGGGCTGCACCGCGCCGGTCCCCTGACCTCACCCCGACCGGGCCGGCCCCACCGACGGGGGGCGGAGGCGCCGGTCGGACGTGGGGCGCGCCCCGAATCCTATCGCCGGCGGGACCTCTCGGGCATGCGCCCCGATCAGCTCTTCGGCCGGATCCGCGACCGCCACCACGACAACGTGGCATTGGCCGACCTGCAGCGGTTGATGCGGGGACTCGGGTTCGAGCGGGTGGGGAGCCGAGGCCGGCACGGCGTCTACGCTCACCCGGCCGTCGAGGAGCTGGTGACCCTCCAGGAGGACGGCGGCCAGGCCAAGCGCTACCAGGTGCGCCGGGTGGGGAGCCTGGTGCGTCAGCACGATCTGCAGCTGAGGAGGAGCCGTGAGATACCCGATCGACGTCCGCTGGAGCGACGAGGACGGGGTCTGGATCGCTGACGTCCCCGATCTCGTCGCCTGCAGCGCGCATGGCGCGACCCCGCACGAGGCGGTCGCCGAGGTGGAGGTCGCCGCCGACGCCTGGATCGAGGCCGCCCGCCGGACCGGCCGGCCGGTCCCCAGCCCCTCGCCGCGCCCCTGACCCGCCGACTCCGCCCCGCCCCGCCGGGGATTGACCGCCCAACGCCCCCGTCCTACGATGGATCCGGCAGGCGTCTCGACGCCCGCCGGGCAGCAGGGGCGACCGCCCGGGTGGAGGAGGATCAGGGTCGTGCTCGGGGGGATTCGGGGGCAGAGCCTCATGGTGGCGGCAACCCTGTCCCTCATCGCCGCCCCGGTGGCGACGTCCGCGGCGATCGTCCCGGTCGATCATCTGATCGGCTTGGAGCTGCCCGGGGCGACGGCCACCAGCGGCACCTTCGAGGGCGTCTCGTGGGGAGCGCCCGGTGGGGCCGGGGTCTGGCGGGCCACGGTGGTGCACGGCCTGCTGGCCCCGATCAGCTGCCCGGCGGCGCCGGTGACCGCCCGCTGCACGACGACGATCCGTGGCGGCTCCTTCGCGATGCAGCTCGCCGGAGGGGGGACCGTGGTCGGCGGCTTCAATCTCGGGACGATCGTCACCCGCGCGGGCGCCGGGCTCCCGCGGTGCAGCGATGAAACCTACTCCGTGCGCGACACCATGACGACGCTCACGGGTGAGGTGTGGTCCTTCGACGTCGCCCTCACCCATCTCGTGGTCCGGGTGGCCGGCGCGTGCCGCACGTACGGCGCGACCGTGCTGGGCATCCTTGTGACGGGGCCAGCCTGAGCGATCGCCCGACGTCGGTCGGGATGCGCGGGCCGGAGCCGGCGCGGGGATTCGAACTCCGGACGTCGTCCACGGTCAGCCCGGCCGGACCCAGGAGGGAGGGCCACGCTATGCCGCACGTCTGCGGGAGTCCTTCGGCTCGGCAATCCCCGACAGCAAGGAACTGTCAGGCTGCGACGGTAACGGTCAGCAATTGAGGCGCCGCCACCTCCTCAGGGACGAGCTCGCCGTCAGCCCGGAGGCCAGCGATGTGGACGGCGATGGCCTCCTGAGCGCGCGCCCGGCACTCCTCGATGGATCGCCCCTGGGTGAAGCAGCCCGGGAGTGCGGGAACGGTCACCGAGAAGCCGCCCGTCTCCTCAGGTTCCACCACGATCGTGTACGTGCGCATTGCGTCATTCTCTCACAGGGCCGATCGGAAGTCGTCCACGGTCAGTCCGGCCTGGGCCAGGATGGAGTAAAGGAGCCTGGGTCCGATGATCTCGCCGGCGTGTAAAGGGACGGTGACTCGCCCGGGGCGCTCGGGATGCTTGAGCTGTGCGTGCGACCCCTGCTGGACGACGACCGCCCACCCGAGCCGCCGCAGAGCCCGGACAACGTCGCGGCCGACGACGCGGGGAAGCGGCGACATGGAAGCGGATGGTACCCACTCTGGCCGGACCCGGCGGACCCTGCGCATAGCCCCATAGGTCGGATACACCCATGCGTCGCATGCCGCCGGCCCGGTGGCCGGCACGCTCGACGCGGCCGCGGACGGGGCGGCCGCGGTGGCGGCGGAACTGACCCGGCGCCCGGCTGCGCTCCGGGGCGGCCGGCATCCCAGCCATCGGCACGTGGGCGGACATGACCGAGGAGCGGCCGCCCTGGCCCCGGCTGGTGGCAGTGGTGGACGAGCCGGCAGAGGTCACCTGCCCGGGCGGACTGGTCGACCGAGCCGACCGCGCCGCCCAGCAGGCGGTTGCGGGGAGGCCGGGCGGCGGCCGCCGACCTCCTCTGCGCCACCCAGCGCCCGCAGGCCGATGCCGTCTCCAGCCAACTCAAGGCGACCCTGACCGGGATTGTGGCGTTCCGAGTCCGCTCAGCCGTGAACAGCTGGATTCTCGTGGAAGGCGAGCGGGCCGCCCAGCCGCCGCCCCACCCGGAGCGGGCGCTATCGGTCCAGAACGGCCTCCATGTCGTCCAGGTCGTCGCCTGCGACCGTGCCGAGAGCGCCGACCCGTTGGTGGACCGATGGCGGCCCCGGCTCCCGCAGGGCCCGTCTTGCCGCGGATGCAAAATACGGCCCCGAGTTCAGCGGGGGTCGTCGAGTGACCCCGGTGGCGCAGGTCCTCAGCGCCGGCCTGGCCACCATCCACTGATCCGCCCGCGGCGAGCTCCAGGACAGCTGCTGGCTCTTCTTCGGCGACGGGCGCGAGCCGATGATCGCCACGCTCGGGGGCGCTCCCTTCAGCCTGCGCGTGCGCCGCCACGGCTGGCGCGGCCCTTCGATCTCGGCCAGCCGGCCCGACTTGGAGCTCTTCCTTGGCACCACCCCGCCTCCCGACGCTGCTCGACCACGTCCACGACCTATCGCCACACACCGTTGGGGACAACGCCCCCTGCCGACCGTCAGACGCTGCTAGCCGGGCTAGGCGCCTACCCTTGCTGCGGAACTCAGGAAAACGGGTTGACAAGTTCCGCAGCCCGATGGTGACGTCGTTGTGGCAGTCAGCAAGTTGACACGTTACTCAAATGTCAATAGGTTGGAGGGACTCGACGAGCGTGGTGTAGCGTCGGTTCGTCACGGTATGCAAGGTGGTCTTGTTGATCGCTTCCGTCCCGGGTGCCCGTAGTTCCAACACTCCTCCGCGCAGCCCCCTGTTCAAGGGGCTGGAATACGCAGTCCTAGCGTTCATCGGCCTCGCATTGGGGTCTTGCACAGCGGCGGCCCAAGCGCCACCACTTACAGTCCGGACGTCGTCAATTTGGGGATACTCGATACTCGTGCCGGCGTCCTGGACGTTCCACAACGAGAGCTACCCTTCGGATCATTCCACACTTGTCTGGTCGGATCCATCGGATCCAGCGCAGAAGATCCAGCTTGTCTTCAGTGGCTGCTACGGATGCTCACACAACGAAGGGACCGGCGCCCCCCAACCCGAGGTCGGCGGTGGGGTGCGAGTGACCAGCACGGACAGCATCAGTCCGACTCGTCTGGCATATGCCGCGCTTTCGTCCGACGATCCCTACCCGGACAATGGATTGGTCATTGTTACCAAACAGGGATACACTCAGATCGACTGCTGGCTGCCCCAAAGTGCGCATCATGTGGCGACACTGATCCTCAACTCGTACCAACCCGTGCCGATCGCGACGGCGGGGCAGACTCCTCGGCTGATCCTGGGTCAGGTTCAGCATCCCGCGACCCATAGCGGTGGTTCGGTCGCTGCAGCCACCGTAGCGACCGGCATAGGCGGGGTGCTCATCCTCCTGATCGTTCTCGCGGTCCTCTTCTACTTCCTACCTACAATCATCGCTCTCTTCAGGCAGCACCATCAGAAGGGCGCAGTACTTGCGATCAACCTTCTCCTTGGCTGGACTCTTATCGGGTGGGCAGTATCGCTCGCGATGGCGATGAGCGCCAAACGCGCAGCGCCGGTCATCGTCAACCAGATCGTCGGCGGCAGCGTGCCAAACACTGCCCCGGCTGTCCTGCCCGTGGGTCCCCCAGCCATGCCGACCCCGACCTGGCCGGCTGGCTGGTACGCCGACCCACAGGCGCCAGGGCAGATGCGTCGGTGGGACGGTGCCGGATGGACCGGTGACGTTCGACCCGTTTAGTCCAGCGCTCATCACCGGGTCGCCGGTGATGAGCGTGCCATCGTCGGAGATCACGCCCCGATAGCGCTGCCAGAAGCCTGGCTCCTCCCTTCAGGCCTCCCAGACTCGGTTCCCAGGCGAACGCGGTACATCCTGGCGACTTCGGAGTCGTAGTGGTGCTGCTCGATGCTGCCCGCCCGGGTGTCCCAGGGCCAGAGCCGGTAGCCGTTGCGGGAGTTGACCCGCTCCGGGCTGATCTCCCCGTAGCCGACGCCGCTGATCCCGTCCACCTCCGCCGCCATCAGCGCCTGCACCATGGTGGCGATCAGCTCCCGGAGCAGGTCCGGGTCGGTCTCCGCCAGCCGCTTGCGCAGTCCGGCCGCAACATCCATGCTGGTAGGGGCCATCGTTGTTCCTCCCGAGGTTGGTGAAGCTTCCTCAGGATGGCGCGGTGGCCTTCTTCGTGGCACGCGTCGCAGCCGGCAGGGGCGGCCCGGGGTTTTCCCCAGGAGAGCCAGGCTATCGAGCCCCTCTCCTCGACCCTCACCCCGTGGCGACGACGACGACTCCCTCCATACACCACGATCGTGGACGCTAACGCGGTTGAGGGCTGTGGGGGCAGTGGGATCGAGTACGGTCAGGCTGGACACCTGCGGTGACCTCCGGCAGGGTGAGTGTCATGCAGACATTTTCCTCGCTTTACAGCGACTGTCGCTTGCTCACAACTAGCTGACGCTCGCTCAATCTGAACTCGAACAGCCCTGGCGGGAGCCGGCGCGGGGATTCGAACCCCGGACCCGCTGTTTACAAAACAGCCGCTCTACCGCTGAGCTACACCGGCGGCCCCGGATCCTGGCCGGCCCCGGGTCACCCTTCGCCGGCCCCAGCATACCGGGGGCCGGCCGAGCGGCGGCCAGCCGCGCACTCGGTCAGCCATCCGCCGGCATCGGCCCCCGGGACGCGAAGGCGA
Organism: Candidatus Dormiibacterota bacterium; assembly: GCA_027306655.1. Taxonomy (GTDB): domain Bacteria; phylum Chloroflexota; class Dormibacteria; order Aeolococcales; family Bog-877; genus DAHUZL01. Next base: position 19,864 of record DAHUZL010000143.1, on the reverse strand, counting down.
AGTCGCGCTGCCGGGCGACCTCGTAGAGGAGGAGCGACCCCGCCACCGCGGCGTTGAGGGAGCGGACCCGGCCCCCCATCGGCAGGCGCACCAGGCGGTCGCAGCTGGCCCGAGTCAGCGACCGCATCCCCGTCCCCTCGGCCCCCACCACGAGCGCCACCGGCACCCGGTAGTCGGGAGCGTCGTGACGCTCGGCGGCGTCGGCATCGAGGCCGACCACCCACACGCCCCACGACCGCAGGCCGTCCAGGGTCTGGCGCAGGTTGGTCACCCGGACCAGAGGGCAGTGCTCGGTCGCTCCGGCCGACGCCTTCACCACCGCGGCCGACACCGAGGCGCTGCGATGGCGCAGCGTCACCACCGCGGTGACCCGGCAGGCCTCGGCCGAGCGCACCAGGGCGCCCAGGTTCTGCGGGTCCTGCACCTCGTCGAGGCAGAGGACCAGAGCCGGCCAGGCGGCTGACCGCTCGTCCGCCACCAGCTCGCGGAGGCGGTGCAATCCGCCCAGCTGGCGCCGGTCGAAGTAGGCGACCAGGCCCTGGTGGTGCTGGGTGTGGGCGATGTCATCGAGACGTCGTCGCTCGGTCACCTCCACCGGGGCATCGGCGTCGGCGGTGCGGGCGAGCACCTCGGCCACCCGTCGGTCTCCCTCCAGCCCCGCCGCCACCAACAGCCGTCGCGGCTGCCGTCCCGCCCGCAGCGCCTCCAGCACGGGGTTGCGCCCGTAGAGGATCTCGGGCACGCTCAGCCGACCCGGTGCCAGCGGGTCCCCTGGGGCAGGTCCTCGACACCGATCCCGAGCGCGCGCAGCTCGGCCCGCAGTCGGTCGGCGGTCGCGAAGTCGCGGGCCCGCCGGGCCGCCTCCCGCTGCTCCAGGAGCCGCTGCGCCTCGGTCCCGAGCGGTCCTGCCCCGGCCGTCCGCCCGGCCCCGTCGGGCATGACGCCGAGCACGTCATCCATCTGGGACAGCGCGGTGGCGACGGCCCGCGCCCCGGCGGGGCCGGCCTCGCCGGCATCGAGAAGACGGTTGCCCTCGCGCACGAGGTCGAAGGCCGCTGCGATCCCGCCGGGCAGGTTGAGGTCGTCGTCGAGCGCGGCGGTGAAGCGCGTGGTCGACTCCGCCGCCAGCCGCCCCAGACGGTCGTCGGCGCCGGACCCGGCCCCGTCGGCGGCGGCGAGCTCGCTCACCCGCCGACGGAATCCGCAGAGGCGGTCCACCGCATCGGCGGCCCCCGCCAGCTCGACCTCCTGGAAGTGGAGCTTGTGGCGATAGTGGGCGCCGGCGAGGAGGAGGAAGCGGACCACCACGGGATCGACGCCGCGGCGGCCCAGCTCCTCCAGGGTGACCGGAATTCCGTCCGACTTCGCCATCTTGGCGCCGCCCAGGAGGAGGTGCTCCGCGTGCATCCAGTGGCGCACGAAGGGGTGGCCGGTGGCGGCCTCCGACTGGGCGATCTCGTTCTCGTGATGGGGGAAGATCAGGTCGACGCCGCCACAGTGGAGGTCGATCGTCTCGCCCAGCTCGGCCATCGCGATGGTGGAGCACTCCAGGTGCCAGCCGGGCCGACCGGGACCGTAGCGCGACGGCCAGCTGATGCCATCGGTGGGCCGGGCCGCCTTCCAGAGGACGAAATCGCGGGCCTCTTCCTTGGCTTCGTACTCGTCGGCGTCGACGCGGCCGCTGCCGCCCGCGCGCAGCCCCGCCACGTCCAGCCCGGCCAGACGGCCGTAGGCGGGAAAGGCGGAGACCCGGAAGTACACCGATCCGTCCACCGTGTAGGTGAACCCGCCCGCCTCCAGGCGCGCCACCAGCTCCAGCATCGAGTCGATGTACGCCGTCGCGCGGGGGTAGAGGTGGGCCGCTCGGATCCCCAGGGCCTGCAGGTCAGCGTGAAAGGCGGCGACGAAGGGCGCGGTGAAATCGGCGATCGAGGTGCCCGCGGCCCTCGCCTTGCGAATGATCTTGTCCTCGACGTCGGTGATGTTCATGACGTGGCGGACCCGCAGCCCTGACGCCTCCAGGTGGCGGCGGAGGCAGTCCTGGACGAGGTACGTGCGCAGGTTGCCGATGTGCGCGCGCCCGTGCACGGTGGGGCCGCAGGTGTAGAGGCGGACCTCGCCGGGCGTGACCAGGTCCAACCGCTCGACCCGGCGGCTGGCGGTGTTGTGGAGACGAAGCTGCATCGGACGCCTCGGCTATCCTATCGCCGTCGATCGTCGCCGCCGCGCCGGCCCGCTCAGCGTCGCACCAGGCATACCGAGGCGAGCGCGACCACGCCCTCCCCCCGCCCCACCAGACCGAGACGGTCCGTGCTCTTGGCCCTGACCACGACCGACCCGGGCTCGGCCCCGCAGGCCTCCGCCAGCACCGCCGCCATCCGCCCCGTGTGGGGAGCGAGCCGGGGCGCCTCCGCGACCACGGTGGCGTCGCAGTTGCCCAGGGCCCAGCCCGCCGCGGCCGCCAGTCGGATCGCATGGCGCAGCAGCGCCACCGAGTCCGCCCCCCGGGTGGCGGGGTCGCCGGGTGGGAAGTGGTGGCCGAGGTCGGGCAGTCCGGCGGCGCCGAGGACCGCGTCGGCCACCGCGTGGCAGAGGGCATCCCCGTCGGAGTGCCCCACCAGGCCGACCGGGTGTGGGACGCTGACGCCTCCCAGACGGAGCGGCCCGGAGCCACCGAAGCCGTGGACGTCCACCCCCAGGCCCACCCGCAGCCCGCACGGGCGAACGGGCTCGGAGCTCACGACGCCGCCGGGGCCAGGCCCAGCCACGCCGCGAGCATCACCAGGTCGTCGGGATCGGTGACCTTGCGGTTGCGCCGGTCGCCCTCGACCACCGCCACCGGATGGCCGATCGCCAGCACCAGACCGGCGTCGTCGTCCGCCGTCCGGTTCGCTCCCCGGGCCGCGGCGTGGGCGTCGCGCAACCAGTCGGCCCGAAACGCCTGCGGGGTCTGGACGGACATCACGGTGGTGCGATCGAGGACGCGCTCCAGACCGTCGGGCCCGCCCACGGCGGTGGTGTCCACTGCCGGGCAGGCGGCGGTCGCCGCTCCATGGTCGCGGGCGGCGGCCAGGACGGCGGCGACGAGCGCGGGCGGCGCCAGCGGGCGGGCGGCGTCGTGGACCACAACCAAGGCGGTGGTGCAGGCGCGGAGCCCGGCCGCCACCGAATCCTGGCGGCGCGCCCCCCCCGCCACCACGGTGCAGTCGAGCCGCCCCGCCACCGACCCGGCCAGCTCCTGGACCCGGGCGTGGTCGGCGGGCGCGGCCACGACCACCAGCTGGTCGATCCCGCAGGTGGGGTCGGCGAGAGCCGCGAGCGTCCAGGCGAGCACCGGCCGGCCCCCGAGCGGGGCCCACAGCTTGGACCCCCCGAAGCGCTGGCCACTGCCGGCCGCCGGCACCAGCGCGGCGACCCGGCCCAGGGTGCCGGTCACGCCTCGGTCGGGGCGGCCCCGACGGCCGGGGGAGCCTCCGGCTCCCCCTCCGCGAGACGCGCGAACACCATCCGTCCGGTGGCCGTCTGCCGCACCGACCGAACCACCAGGCGGACCGACGCCCCCACCATCCCCGCCCCGCCGTCGACCAGGACCATCGTGCCGTCGTCGAGGTACCCCAGGCCCTGGCCGCTCTCGCGCCCCTCCCGCTGGATCTCGAGGGTGACCGTCTCGCCCGGCTGCAGCGGCGTCCGCAGCGCCGCCGCCAGCCGGTTGAGGTTGAGCACGGTGATCCCCTCCACCCGGGCGACCTGGTCCAGGTTGTAGTCCACGGTGCAGAGGGCGGCCCCCCGCTCGCGCGCCACCCGAATCAGCCGCAGGTCGACCTGGTCGATGGCGGGGAAATCCAAATCGAGGAGGTCCACCCGGACCGTGGGCAGCTCGCGCAGCGCGGCGAGCTGCTCCAGGCCGCGCCGTCCCCGGGCCCGGCGGGCGGGCGCGGCGGAGTCCGCCAGCTCCTGCAGCTCCACCACAACGAACCGGGGCACGGTGAGCGGGTAGAGCCAGAAGCCGGCCCGGGCGAGGTCGAGAAGACGCCGATCCACGATCGCGCTGGTGTCCACCAGCACCACCCCCGGAGCCGCGGCCGCCCCCGCGGACACGTCGCCGCGGGTCAGCCCGAGGTCGGCCAGGTCGCGGCGGCGCGCCCGCCCCACGGTGACCCCGATCGGGACCGCCATCGCCGCCGTCACCAGCGCCACCAGCCAGCCCAGCCCGTAGGGGAGGGCGACGAAGACCACCGCGACCAGCGCGGCCACCGCCAGCCCGGCTCCGCCCCCGACCACCCCGCCGACCAGCTCGCCGAATGGGGTCGCGGCCAGCGTCGCGGTCGCCCACCGGTAGGGACGGACGGTGACGCTGGGGCCGACCAGATAGCCGGCGGCGCACCCCACCCCGAGCCCCACCACGATCGTGACCACCGCCGCCGGCGCGGTGAACAGAGGCCCCCGCACCGCCTGGATCAGCACGGTGGCGTAGAGGGTCCCGACCACCGCCCCAACCCCCATCCCGGCCACCCGGGCGATCCGGTCCGCGCGACGCGGGACCGGAGGGGGGTCGGGTGCGGAGACGGCCGGGTCCGGCGGGGAGCGGTCCTCGGCCGCCGTCCGCACCCTCACCGGCATCGCGGGGCCGCTCGCGCCCTGCCGCGCGTGCCGCGACGCCGTCAGCGGCTCTCGCCGCTTCCGGGTGCCGCGCCGGCCGCCGGCTCCAGGGGCGGGGGCGGCACCGCCGGCTCCAGTCGGGGAGCGGCGGTCACGACCCGGGTGCGCAGCCGGCCCTCGTCGACGTCGACCACCACCTCGTCCCCGACCGCGAACCGGGTCTGCAGCAGGGCCTCGCTGAGCGGGTCCTCGATCGACCGCTGGATCACGCGCCGCAGCGGCCGGGCGCCGTACAGCTTGTCGAATCCCTCCGCCGCGATCATGTCCTTGGCAGCGTCGGTGACGGTGAACGTGAGGCCCTGGGTGACCAGGTGCGTGCTGATCCGGACCAGCATCAGCTCCACGATCTGGCGCATCTCGCTGGGCTGGAGGCGGTGGAACACGACCACCGCATCGACCCGGTTGAGGAACTCCGGCCGGAAGGCGCGCTTCAGCTCCTCCATGATCTTGTCCCGCATCCGGCTGTGCTCCTGGTCCTGTCCGGCGCCGTCGACCATGGACGGCTGGAATCCCATCGACACATTCGCCTTCAGCCCCTGGAGGCCGAGATTGCTGGTCATGATCACGATCGTGTTGGCGAAGTTGACCGCCTTGCCCTTGGCGTCAGTGAGGCGGCCGTCCTCCAGGATCTGCAGAAGCATGTTGAAGAAGTCGGGATGCGCCTTCTCCAGCTCGTCGAGGAGGACGACGCTGTAGGGACGGCGCCGGATCGCCTCGGTGAGCTGGCCGCCCTCGTCGTAGCCCACGTAGCCCGGCGGCGAACCCACCAGCCGAGCCGTCGAATGGCGCTCGGCGAACTCCGACATGTCGAGGCGGACCACGGCGTCCTCGTTGTCGAACAGGAACGCCGCCAGCGACCGGGCCAGCTCGGTCTTGCCGACCCCGGTGGGACCCAGGAAGATGAACGAGCCGATCGGCCGGCGGGGGTCCTTGAGCCCGGCCCGGGCCCTCCGCACCGCCTGACAGACGACCTTCACCGCCTCGTCCTGGCCGATCAGGCGGCGGTGGACCTCGTCCTCCATCCGCAGCAGTCGGGTCGTCTCCGCCTCCACCAGCCGCGTCACCGGGACCCCCGTCCAGGAGGACACAATGTCGGCGATGTGGTGCTCGTTGACGTCGGGCGTGGTCAGCCCCAGCTCCTCGCGCCAGGCGGTCTGGGCGGCATCGTGGGCATCCTGCTGGTGCCGCTCCTCGTCACGGAAGCCGGCCGCCTTCTCATAGTCCTGCCGCTCGATCGCGTCCTCCTTCTGGAGCCGCAGCTCGCGGATTCGCTGCTGCATCTGGCGCAGCTCAGGAGGGGTGGTGGTCAACTTCATCCGCACCCGCGCCGAGGCCTCGTCGATGAGGTCGATCGCCTTGTCGGGCCAGGCCCGGTCGCTCACGTAGCGGCCGGAGAGCTCCGCCGCCGCCCGCACCGCCTCGTCGGTGATGTGCACCCGGTGGTGCTTCTCGTAGAGGCTGCGCACGCCGGTGAGGATCTGGACGGTCTCGTCCAGCTTCGGCTCCTCCACGAAGACGGGCTGGAAGCGACGCTCCAGGGCGGCATCCTTCTCGATGTACTTGCGGTACTCGTTGAGGGTGGTGGCCCCGATGCACTGGATCTCGCCCCGAGCCAAGGCCGGCTTGAGGATGTTGGCGGCATCGATGGCCCCCTCGGCGGCGCCGGCGCCGACCAGGGTGTGCAGCTCATCAATGAAGAGGACCACCTCGCGGGAGGAGCGGATCTCGTCGAGGATCTTCTTCAGCCGCTCCTCGAACTCGCCCCGGTACTTGGTCCCCGCCACCAGGCCCCCCATGTCGAGGGTGAGGACGCGCTTGCCCAGCAGCGACTCGGGGATGTTGCCGTGCACGATCGCCTGGGCCAGCCCCTCGGCGATCGCGGTCTTGCCGACCCCCGGCTCGCCGATCAGGGCGGGGTTGTTCTTGGTCCGGCGGGAGAGGATCTGCACCACCCGCTCGATCTCCCCCTCGCGCCCGATCACGGGGTCGAGCTGGTTCTTCTGGGCGAGCTCGGTGAGGTCGCGGCAGAACTGGTCCAGGAGCGGGGTCTTGGTGGGGCGCTTCTTCTCCTGCGGCACCTCGTCGTCGAGGGCGCGGTCGCGCAGCTGCCGGTCAATCTCGCCCCGCACCTTCTCCAGGGTCGCGCCGAGATCCTCCAGCACGTGAGCGGCGATCCCGTCGCCCTCGATCAGGAGCCCGAGCAGCAGGTGCTCGGTGCCGACGTAGTTGTGCCCCATCCGGCGAGCCTCCTCGAAGGAGATCTCGATGACCTTCTTGACCCGCGAGGTGGGGATGATCTGCTGGATGATGATCCGCTCGTTGCGTCCCAGCACCGACTCGATCGTGGCCCGCACCTTGCCGATCTCCACCCCCAGGCTGGCCAGGACCTTGGCCGCCAGCCCCTCGTTCTCCCGAAGCAGGCCCAGCAGCAGATGCTCGGTTCCGATGTAGGAGTGGTGGGACTTCTCGGCCTCCTCCTGGGCCAGGGTGAGGACCTTCTTGGCGCGCTCCGTGAATCGTTCAAACGCGTACACGGCCCACCTCCATCGGGTCCGCGCGCGTCACCGGTGGCTGGGCCGAGGCGGCCAGCGTGAGCAGGACGGGAGACGTATCCGGAGCGCGGGGGACCACCACCGCATTATGCCCAATTCCGATCGGGAGGAACGGGCCGAGCGCTCAGGCCCCGACGCCGACGCTCAGCGATCGGCCCGGGGCTCCGCCGCCTCGCCGCCCGCGGGGACCGCCTGAGCCTCCGGCCCGGGCTCCGCCGCCGTCGCCTCCGCTCCCTCTTCGGCGTCCGCGAGCGAGGGGGGGGCCGGGTCCGCCGCGCCCCCCTCCGGGCCCGCGGCCTGGTCCGGCGGCGAATCGGCCGGCGGCGAATCGGCCGGCGGCGGCTCAGCCGCGCTGGCGGCCTCGGCCGGGGGCGGCTCGGCCGGGCCGGCGGCCTCGGCCGCCCGGCCGGCCGGGCGGCCGGGTGGGTCGGCGTCCTCGTCGTCGTCGGGGACGTAGTCGGCCGCGGCATCGTAGCCGCGCTCCCCGCCGTCGGCCTCGGGCGGCAGGTCGGCCGGGCGAGGGAAGAGCTGGCGCAGGGACAGCGAGATCCGCCGCCGGGTCCGGTCCGCCTGCAGCACCAGCACCTTGACCACGTCGCCGACCCGGAGCACGTCCTCGGTCCGCTCCACGTGCTCCCAGGACAGCTCGCTGATGTGGAGGAGCCCCTCCACCCCGTCGGCGATCTGGAGGAAGGCGCCGTACTTCTTGGTCTTGGTGACCGTGCCCTCGACCACGGCCCCGGTGGGGAACCGGGCCTCGATCGTGTCCCAGGGATCGTCGCTCATCTGCCGCAGCGAGAGCGAGATGCGGGAGAGCTCGGGGTCCAGCTTGATCACCTTCACGGTGACCTCATCCCCCACCGCCAGCATGTCCGACACGTTGCTGACCCGGTCCCAGGCCAGCTCGCTGATGTGGATGAGTCCGTCGGCGCCGCCGAGGTTGACGAAGCCGCCGTACGACGTGAGCCCGCTCACCCGCCCGCTGACGACGTCGCCCACCGTGAGGCGTTCGAAGAGCTCCTCGCGCTGGCGGGCCCGGTCCTCGTCCTGGGCGGCGCGCTGGCTGACGATCAGCCGGTTGCGCTTGCGATTGACCTCCAGGATCTTGACCATGATCCGCTGCCCGACCAGCTCCATGAGGTTCCCGGAATGGGCCCGGGCGACCTGGGAGCTGGGCAGGAAACCGCGCAGCCCCATGATGTTGACGATGAGGCCGCCCTTGTTCTGCTCGCGGACCTCGGCCTCCACTCCCTCGCCACTGCTCTCCTTCTCCGCCGCCTTGGCCCAGATCCCCTCGGCGCGGGCGCGCCGGAGGCTGAGGACGACGTTGCCGTCGTCGTTCTCGGACTGGAGCACGTACACCTTGACCTGGTCGCCGGGACGGAGCACCACCGGTTCCTCGGCCCGCCCGGCCAGCTCCCGGTTGCTGATCACCCCCTCCGACTTCGCCCCGATGTCGACCAGGACCTCATCGGGATCGACCCGCACCACCGTCCCGTCGACGATGTCGCCGTAGGTGAGGGTCCGGATGGCGTCGGCGCCGATGCGCAGGTACTCCTCCATCGAGGCGTAGACCTGCGGGTGCTGGCCGTTGCTGCCGCTCTCGTCGGGGCTCAAGGCGGGGCGTGATCTCCCAGGGGACGGGGGTGTGCAGGGCGCACGCGGTCCTGCGCGCCGCGTCGGCGCGCCGGCCGGGCGAGAGTATAACAGTGCCACCACCGCCCCACCGCCACCGAGGACGCCTCATGCCCAGCCCCGCCGTGCCGATCCACGAGTACCGCGAGGCCGCCGACCTCGAGGAGGTCAACCGGCTCGCCGTGGCCGAGGGCTACGACCTCTTCCTCGCGGTGGCGGTGGACGGCCACGTCCGCTACCTCCTCCGCCGCGTCCGCGAGCCCGACGGGAATCGCCGGGTCGGCTTCACCGCGCCGGCCGTCCCCCTCCCCCCGCGGCCACCCGCTCCGACCGGGACCGGCCCCAGCGGCAGGCCCGCGACGCCAGGGCCCGATCGCCCAGCCGCGCCCCGTCGATGAGGCGGACCGGGCCCACGCGCACGGCGAGCAGCAGCCGCGCCGACGGCCCGGCCACGGCGACCGGCTCGAAGCTGGCGCCGTCCACCACGGCGGCGTAGTCGAGGGACGCCAGCGGCTCCGCCTCCACCACGCCGGCCGCCAGCCGGCCGAGCCGCTCGGCGTCCCGCTCGCTCCGGCCATACGCGGCCAGGACCGCCGCCACCGCGGCCGGGAGGCAGACGGCCGCGGCCCGCTGGGCCGAGGTGAGCCGGCGGTTGCGGCTGCTCCAGGGCAGGCCATCCGGCTCCCGGACGGTCGGGCAGGCCCGGACCTCGACCGGGAGCCCGAGGTCGGCCACCAGCCGCCGCACCAGCTGGAGCTGTTGGGCGTCCTTCTCTCCGAAGTACGCCCGGCAGGGGCCGGTCAGCACCAGCAGCCGGGCCACCACGGTCGCCACCCCGTCGAAGTGGGCGGGCCGGGCGGCCCCCTCCCATCGGTTTGTTCCGGCCGACACCGACACCCGGGTGGAGAACTCCGGGGGGAAGATCCGCCGCGGCGCCGGCGCGAAGCCGCAGTCCACCCGGGCGGCGCGGAGCGCCTCCTGGTCCCCCGCCCGGTCGCGGGGGTAGCCGCGCAGGTCGTGGGCATCCTCGAACTGGAGCGGGTTGACGAACAGCGAGACCGCCACCCGGTCGGTCTCCCGCCGCGCCCGCCGGATGAGGGCGAGGTGGCCCGGGTGGAGGGCACCCATGGTGGGGACCATCCCGACCCGCAGGCCCCCCGCCCGCCAGCCCTCGAGGCGCCTCCGGAAGGCGTCCGGCGAGGTCACCCACTCCAGGACGCCCGTCCCGGTCACGGGTAGCTGTGCTCGGCGTCGGGGAACCGCCCCGCCGCCACGTCCTCCTGGAACGTCAGGGCGGCGCGGGTGATCGCCGCGCCCACCTCGGCGTAGGCGCGGGCGAAGCGGGGCGTGGGCCCCACCGTGAGCCCGATCAGGTCGTGCAGCACCAGCACCTGACCGTCGCACCCGGGACCGGCGCCGATGCCGATCGTCGGCAGCCCGGTGGCGCGGGTCAGGTCGGCCCCGACCTCCGCCGGCATCCCCTCCAGCACCACTGCGAACGCGCCCGCATCCTCCAGCTCGCGGAGGGCCGACCCCAGCGCCGCGCGGGCGGCCGGTCCCCGCCCCTGGACCCGCCACCCGCCCAGCCCGTGCACCGATTGGGGGGTCAGGCCGAGGTGGGCCATCACCGGGATCCCGCGCGCCACCAGGTGGGCGGTCAGGGCAACGGTGGGCCCGCCGCCCTCCAGCTTGACGGCGTGCATGCCGCCCTGGCTGAGGAGCCGCCCAGCGGCTCGGGCCGCGCGCTCGAGCCCGGCGCGGGCGGGCAGGAAGGGCAGGTCGCCGACCAGCAGCGCCCGGCTCGCCCCCCGCGCCACTGCCGCGGCGTGGTGCAACATCGCCCGCAGCGTCACCGGCAGCGTCGTGTCGTGGCCGAGCACCACCATCCCGAGGGAGTCGCCGACCAGCAGCACCGGCACCCCCGCCCGATCGAGGAGCTGGGCGGTCGGGTGGTCGTAGGCGGTGACCATGGTGAATCGGCGGCCGGCCCGCTTCCAGGCGGCGAGGTCGGCGGGGTGGACCGCCCGGGGCGTCGGGCTCGGCGCGGCGGGCGGAGCCAAGGGCGGGCTCACGCCGACGCCGCTCCCGCCGACCGGGCCGAACCGGCCAGGGCGCTGACCGCCCGGTAGGCGCGAGCCACGGCCGGGTCGATCCGCTGGAGGGCCGCGGCGTGGGCCGTGAGCGCCCCCCGGTCGCGGCGGACCGCGGGGCCGGTCAGAGCAGCGGCGGTGCCGAGGGCCGTGGCGTTGGCCAGGGCGCCCTCTAGGAGCGGCCGCAGCCCCGCCACCAGCGCCGCCGGGAGCCCGGCGTCCCCGCCGATCCGCTCCGCCGCCGCCAGCAGCAGGAGGGGCAGGTTGCCGGCGAGGACGCAGGTGGCGTGATACACGACCCGGCGGTCAGGGGCCAGCGTCACCGGCCGGAGTCCGATCCGGAGGGCCAGGGCTCGCACCCGCCGGCGTGCGCCGGGGTCGGCGTCGACCGCGGCCGCCGCCCCCCGGAGCGGGTCCGGCGCCGGTCGCGCCAGGGCGGCCAGCGGATGGCAGGCCGCCAGGTCGGCGCCGGTGGCGCGCAGCGGTGCCAGCACGGAGCGGTCGAAGCGGCCGGCGCAGTGGACGGCCACCCGGCCCGGCCAGCGGCCCCGCTCGGCCGCGAGCCCCGAGGCCAGCGGGGCCAGCTGGTCATCGGGCACCGTCAGCCAGACCACCTCGGCCCGATCCAGCACGTCCTCCGCCCGGGCGACCACCTCCGCCGGCCGGCCCAGCCGCCCGGCCAGTCGGGCCGCCTCGTCCGGCCGCCGGGAGGCGACCGCGGCCACCTCGATCCCGGCGCGGTCGAAGGCCATCGCCAGGACGGTCCCGGCGCGGCCGGCGCCCACGATGCCGACAGAGGGCCTGTCCCCATCCCCAGCCGTCGCCGGCCGATCCCGTTCCGCGGCTGCCGTCTCGGTCACCTCCGTGATCCAAGCGGTCTGGTGTGGTGCCGATCCGCTCGCTCCGTCGCCGCCGGCCCGGCCGGTCGGCGCGCTGGGCCGGCTCAACTGGCGGCCGGCGTCTCCTCCTCGATCCGGCGGATCATGGCGTCCATCTCGGCCCCGTCCATGGTCTCGACCTGGACCAGCTGCTCGGCCAGGGCGCGCAGGATGTGGCGCCGCTGGGTGAGCACCTTCTTGGCGGTGAGGTAGGCGTTGTCGACGAAGGAGTGCACCTCCTGGTCGATCTCGCCGGCCACCTCCTCCGAGTAGTTGCGCTGCTCGCCGAGGTCGCGGCCCAGGAAGACCAGCTCCTCCTTGGTGCCGAACGCGAGCGGCCCCAGCTTCTCGCTCATCCCCCACTCCGTCACCATCCGCCGCGCCAGCTTGGTGGCCTTGCTGATGTCATCGGAGGCGCCGGTGGTGATGTTGGTGTCGCCGAGGTGGATCTCCTCGGCCACCCGACCGCCCAGGATACCCGCCAGCTGGTCGGTCAGCTCCGACTTGCTGACGAGGTACTTGTCCTCCTCGGGCAGGTTCATCGTCCAGCCCAGGGCCATGCCCCGGCTGATGATGCTGATCTTGTGGACGGGGTCGCAGTTGGGCAGGCTCCACATCACGATCGCGTGGCCCATCTCGTGGAAGGCGATGGTGAGCTTCTCGCGCTCCGAGATCACCCGGGACTTGCGCTCAGGACCGGCGATCACCCGCGCGATCGCCTCCTCCAGCTCCCGCATCGCGATCACCTTGTGGTTCTGCCTCGCCGCCAGGATGGCGGCTTCGTTGATCAGGTTGCTGAGATCGGCGCCGCTGAACCCCGGGGTCTGGCGGGCCAGGACCTCGAGGTCCACCCCTGGATCGAGCGGCTTGTTGCGGGCGTGGACGTCCAGGATCGCCTTGCGGCCCCGGATGTCGGGCCGATCGAGGGTGACGTGGCGATCGAAGCGGCCCGGGCGCAGGAGGGCGGGGTCGAGCACGTCGGGCCGGTTGGTGGCCGCGATCACGATCACGTGGGTGTTGGTCTCGAAGCCGTCCATCTCCACCAGCAGCTGGTTCAGGGTCTGCTCGCGCTCGTCGTGGCCGCCCCCCAACCCGGCGCCGCGCTGGCGCCCGACCGCGTCGATCTCGTCCACGAACACGATGCAGGGGCTGTTCTTCTTGGCTTGGTCGAACAGGTCGCGGACCCGGGAGGCTCCCACCCCCACGAACATCTCCACGAACTCGGACCCGGAGATGCTGAAGAACGGCACCCCGGCCTCGCCGGCGACCGCCTTGCTGAGCAGGGTCTTGCCGGTCCCCGGGGGGCCGACCAGGAGCACGCCCTTGGGGATGCGGGCGCCGAGGGCGGTGAACTTGTCCGGGTACTTCAGGAACTCCACGATCTCGGTCAGCTCCTGCTTCGCCTCCTCCACCCCCGCCACGTCGACGAACGTGATCGCCGGCTTGTCGCCGGCGATCAGGCGGGCGCGGCTCCGCCCGAAGCTCAGCGCCTGGTTGTTGCCGGACTGGGCCTGGCGGAACATCCACCACATCACCAGCACGATGACCGCGACGATGGCCAGGTTGGGCAGCACGAGCGTCAGGAACACGTTGTTATTCCCCGAGGGCTGGATGTTGTAGTGGCTGTAGCCGTAGTGATCGAAGAGGGCCGCGACGTCGATGCCCTCGGTCGTTGACTGGTACGCCTTGCCGCTGGCCGCGTACCAGTCCACCGAGGTGCCGCCGTCGACGCCGACGGCCCCCCTCTGACCGCTGATGACCTGACCCGCGGGGACGCTGGCCGGGCTGAGCCGGCCCTGCTGGATGGCCTGGTAGTTGGCCAGCGCCTGCTGGAGCTGGCCGGTGCTGGCGGTGGCGGGCACCGCCACCGGGACCGACCGCCACGCGAACACGGCCACTGCGAGGAGGGTGACCAGGAGCACGACGTAGACGGCCGACCGGCGCTGCGGGCGCATGGAGACGATTGTACCCTCTCGCCGCGGCGCCGCCCCGGATCGGCCGGAGCGCGTGGCGGTACCTGGATTCGAACCAGGGACTCCTCGGTTATGAGCCGAGCGCTCTGACCCCTGAGCTATACCGCCCGGCCGGGTGCGCCGCCGGCGCCACCCGCTTCGGGCGCCCCCGCGTCCGTGGCGGGCGCCGGACGGGTCGCGTCCAGGACGGCACCCGTTGCGGCGCCGAGATTCGAACTCGGGACCTTCGGGTTATGAGCCCGACGAGCTGCCACTGCTCCACGCCGCATGCGAGATGGTACGGCGGCGGCGCCGCGGCGTCAAATCCGGTCAGGCGGCCGGGCCGGGCCGCGCCGGGGTGATCACGTAGACGGCCTGGGAGGGGTTCGCCAGCCCCTCGGCCCGGGCCTGCTCCGCGGCCCAGCCGGGCGCCGCCGCCGCCTGCAGCTCGGCTCCCTCCCGCGCCACCAGGGCGGCGAGGACCCGGTCCTGGACGGCGAGACGCCCGGCCTGACGTTCCAGGCGGACGTTCTCGCGCCACCCGCTGAGCAGGCCCGTCCCCACCCAGAGCGAGAGGGCCACCATCACCACGGCAGCGAGGTGCCACCGGCGGATGGGGTGGCGGCGCCGCGCCATCCGCCAGCGGACCCGGGCTTCCCACAGGAGCCCGGTCGGGAGGCGGAGGGGACGCTCGGCGGGGAGGGCGGGGAGATGAAGCATGGGAGGACGTGGAGAAGGACCGGCGCGGGGGGAGTATAGGCCGCGCCGGTGGACGCGGGCAACCTGGGCGGAACGAGCCGCGCCACCGCGGGACCCCACCCGGCGGGCGTCCGGCCGAGCGACCGGTGACCCGTCCCCCATCCCGGGGGGGTCGTCGGTCGGCAGCCGGCTCGGTGGCGCCCGGCTGGGTCACCCCGATCCGCAGCTCTCCTGGAACTGCGGGTTGGGCAGCACCGGGCTGGTGAGGGTGCCGCCGAAGCGGGCCGTGTCGGGCACCCCGTACTGCTGGTCCTGTCCGAAGCTGTTCAGCGTCACCCCCGGGATCACGTTGCCGAAGTTCCAGAGGCCGCAAACACCCCGACCCGGCATCCCCTGCGCTCCCGATGGTCCCTGACCACCCTGGCGACACGGGGCCCCGCCGCCGTTGGAGCCCGGGGATCCTCCCGTCCCTCCGCCGCCGCCGGAGCCCGTCGGACCCCCCTGGTTGGGCGGGCCGCAGGTCGGCAGCGCCCCCGTGCCCAGGCTCCAGAACGGGTAGAAGGCTGCCCCCGCCGGCGGCGCCGCGCAGCCGATGCCGGTCCCCACGTTGCAGCTGAACTCCGAGGCCGCCGCGTCGGTCTCGAACTGGACCTCCGGGTATGGCCGTCCCCGGGAGAAGGGCCCGAGGTACTGGAAGCTGGTCGGAGTGCTGGGCGAGCCGTCGGGCCAGTCGGCCCGGTAGCTGCTGCCGTCGTAGTCGAGGTCGCCGTTCTGGAAGACATCCTGCTGACAGCCGGCGACTGGCCAGGAGACGGTCGTCTCGGTGGTGACGGCGCCGCTGGTGGTGAAGGTCGACCGGGGGCCCGCCGGCATGCAGTTGGCGTCCGAGTACTCGCAGTTCAGGCCGCTGACGGGGCTCGCGGCAGGACAAGTGGCACCCGCCTGGGTGGTGGCCCCTGGGCAGTTGAGGGTCGTCAGATTGCACCCCTCGCCGGTATTACCGGAACCTTCGGCCCCTCCCACACAGGTCTGGGAGACCGTGGGATCGCTGAAGCTCTGGGTGGGGGTGGCGAAGCCGAAGGGGAAGGCGTTGGTGACCGACGAGCAGGCCTCGAAGTGCCCGATCTCATCCTCCATCAGCACACCGCCCTCGAGCGCCGCCCACGGCACCTGGTTCTGCTGGCTGGCGGTGCTGTACTCGGGCCGGAAGGTGAACGGCGCCCCGGTGCAGTTGGCGATGTTGGTGTCCATGAAGCCGTTGGCGGCGCTGGCCACGATGAAACCTGACTGCCCGGTGCTCAGGTCTGTCACCCGCGTTAGCAGCCCCTCTTGTGTGTCACGGATGTCGACCACCAGCACGTCACCGGGATTCATCATCAGCGTCTCGGCGTTGGGGGTGAAGGTGCTGACGTCGGTCAGCTGCGGGCTCGGCGGCCCTGCCGGCTGCCCGTTCATCTGCAGGAAGGCGAAGTTGACCGGCTCGAGGCAGTTGCTGTTGCAGGTGGCGAAACCGAAGGTGCACTCCAGGCTGTCGATGTTGAGAGCGGCGCACCACTGGGTGGCGCTGCAACTGGGGGCATCGATGAACGGCGGGTAGCCGGGCGGGTAGAACTGCAGCTCCATGAACGCGCTGCCCGCCGCATTGGGGTTGTTGATCTGGCCCTGGTTGGCGTCACTGCTGGCAGCGCAGGGGTTCTGCGGGTAGGAGAGGGGATCGCAGATCGGCAGCCCGAACCACGGCGCCGGGCTCAGCTGGGCGTAGTCGGTGACGCTGGCGGCGCCGCTGACGCCGGTCGGGGCGGCGGCGGGGTCGACCGCGAGGCGCATGACGTAGGTCATCGAGCTGCCGCTGCCGGGGGCGGTCGAGATGAACTTCACCGAGGGCTCGTCGTGGCCGATGTACCGGCCGTTGTCGTAGAAACGCGCCGCCGGCCCCCCCGTGCCCGGCCAGATCGGGTCGGTGCAGAGGCCGCCGAGGCCGGGCTTCACCGAGCGATAGATCGGGCTCAGTCCGTTGCAGTCCAGTTCATTGACCGGGTTGGGCGCCACGCCCGTGGGGCCCGCGCCCGCCGCCGGGACCGCGCCGCTGACGCTCGAGAGCACACCGGCGGCCGCGATTCCCACCACCGCGACGAGCCGCCGCACGTCCATGGCCATCGCTCACCCCCTGCGTCACGCCGCGGCCAGAGCCCGGCAGGCGCCGTCCCGCCAGGTCCGCGTTCACGGCTCCGGATCGGATCGGATCGCAGCCACCATGTACGCCTCCGCGATCCGGTTGTCAAGGCGCGGGCCGGCGAGGCGCGGGGGCCAGGGACCCCGACCCGCGCCTACCCGGTGATCGGCACCACCCGCCGCGGCAGCGTCCGGTAGCTCTCCCAGCCGGCCTCCCAGGCGAGGTACTCGCTCCCCGACTGGGAGCTCACCCCGACGTGGCGGCCGGAGGCGTCGAGCGCGACCACCTGCATCATCGGCTCGCCCGCCGGGACATCGAGGCCGCGCAGCTCCGCCAGCGCCCGCTCGCAGGCCGCGGCGGGCGCCAGCCCGGCGGCGAGGCCAAGGACCACCGTGTGGGCGGTCACGCCGCGGATGGCGAGCTCCCCCCAGCCGGTGCAGGCGGCGGCACCGTGGCGGTCGTCGCAGTAGTTGCCGGCACCGATGACAGGGGAGTCGCCGAGCCGACCGGGGTACTTCCAGGCCCAGCCGCTGGTGCTGACCGCCGAGGCCAGGTGGCCGGCGGCGTCGCGGGCCAGCACGTTGACGGTGCCGGCGACGTGCTCCGGGTCCCGAACCAGGTCGGCGACCACCCGCAGCAGGCGGTGGTGGGGATGGTCGGAGGCGATGCGTCCCTCGACCCCCGCCCGCCAGGCGGCCTCGGCCACCGGGGTGAGCAGCTCCTCCGGCTCCATCCCCAGCTCGGCCGCGAACCGAGCGGCGCCCTCCCCCACCACCATCACGTGCGGCAACCGCTCCATCACCGCCCGGGCCAGCGTGACCGGGTGGCGGACGCCCTGGACCGCGCCGACCGTCCCCGCTCGACGGGTGGCGCCGTCCATCACCGAGGCGTCGAGCTCCACCGTGCCGATCAGGTTCGGGTAGCCGCCGAAGCCGACGGTGTGGTCCTCGGGGTTGTCCTCGACCATCCGGGTGGCCGCCTCGACCGCGTCGAGGGCCGAACCGCCGGCGGTCAGGATCCGCCAGCCGGCCTCCATCCCCACCGCGCCATTGGCGCTCGCCACCAGCAGCACGGCGGGAGTATAGCCGCGCCCGGCGGCCCGCGGCCGGCGGCCCCCGGCGGGCGGTTCCCGGCGAGCGGTATGGTGGCGCCCCCGATGGTTGACGATCCGCCCACCCCCCGATCCGGCCCCGCCCCCGCCCCGGTCGCCGTCGTCACCGGCGCCGGGGGCGGGATCGGCTCCGCGGTCGCGCGCCGGCTCCACGCCGACGGGTTCCAGGTGGCCTGCGTCGACCGCGAGGGGGCCCGGGCCCGCGCGGGCAGCGCCGGGCTCCCTCGATCGGCGCCCTTCACGTGCGACGTCGCCGTGGCCGCCGAGGTGGCGCGGCTCCGCGACGCGGTCACCGGCCGACTCGGGACGCCGAGCCTCCTCGTCAACGCCGCCGGCGTCTTCTTCACCCATCGGGTGCCGGAGTTGGAGGAGGGCGACTACGACCGGATCCTCGATGTCAACCTCAAGGGCACCTTCCTCACCTGCCGGGCCTTCCTGCCCGCGATGACCGCCGCCGGCCACGGGTGCATCATCAACATCGCCTCCACCGCCGGGCTCCGCGGCGGCCGCGACCGGGCCGCCTACTGCGCCAGCAAGGCCGGGGTGGTGATGCTCACCCGCTCCCTGGCGCTCGATCACGGGCGCGAGGGTGTCCGCATCAACTGCGTCTGTCCCGGGCTTATCGACACCCCGATGGCGGACTGGATCACCTCCCGCCCCGACGACCTCGAGCGCTGGCGCGCCGCGGTCCCCGCCCAGCGGATCGGGACGCCCGACGATGTCGCCGGGACGGTGTCCTTCCTGGCCTCCGCCGATGCCGCCTACGTCCAGGGGGCGGTGCTCCTGGTGGACGGCGGCGTCAGCGCCTGATCGGGCCGGGCCCGCGACTCGGCCGCTACCCGGCCACCGCCGCCGCGAGCCCGCCGGGCGGCTCCACCGCCACCACGCCGCCCCGCACCACGACGTCGACGCGAGCGAGCGCGCCCACATCCGTGAGCGGGTCGCCGAGGCACGCGACCAGGTCCGGGGCGGCCCCGTCGACGATCTCGCCGAGCGTCCCGGCGCGCCCGAGCAGCGCCGCGGCGTCGATCGTCGCGCTCCGGATCGCCTGCAGTGGGGAGCAGCCCAGCTCCACCAGGATCGGAAGCTCGTCGGCCTGGTTGACCCCGAGCCAGTCGAACCCGCCGACGTCGGTGCCGTAGACGAGGGTGACCCCCGCCGCCCGGCAGGCCTCGACCGACCGGCGGTGCATCGCCGGCACCTCCGCCCAGAGGGATCCCCGCTCCTCGACGCGGTCGCCGAGGATCTCCCGGGTCACCAGCAGGGTGGGGACCAGGGCGATCCCGCGCTCCGCCATCGCCTGCGCGGTGGCGGGGCGGATCGCGAAGCCATGCTCGATCGAATCGACCCCCGCCGCCACCGCCATGTCGGTGCCGCTCACCGCCGACGCGTGGGCGGCCACCCGCACCCCCTGGGCGTGGGCCTCCTCCACGATCGCCTGGAGCTCGGCCGCCGTCCACGGCGAGGGCGCGTCCAGGAGTCCGTCGTCGGTCCGGTGGGTGCCGCGTCCCTGGGTCGCGTACACCTTGATCCAGTCCACGCCGCGGGCGAGCTGGCGGCGCACCTCGCGGCGGCAGCCCTCGACCCCGTCGCACTCGGCGACGCCGACCGGGAACGCCCAGTCGCTGCGGTAGCCGAGGATGGGATAGGTGCCGGTGGCCCCGATCGCGGGGCCGGCGACGAACATCCGCGGCCCCGGGACCACCCCCTCGGCGACCGCGTCGCGGAGGGCGACGTCGGCGAAGCCCGCGCCCTCGGTGCCGAGGTCGCGGATGGTGGTGAAGCCGTGCTCCAGCGCCACCCGCAGCGAGCGGACGGCGCGGACCACCCGGTGCGCCGGCTCCTCCCGCAGGACCTGGTGGGCGTACTCCGCATGGGTGCGGTTGCCCTGGAGGAGGACATGGGTGTGGGTGTCGATCAGGCCGGGCAGGAGGCTGCGGGCGCCGAGGTCCAGGACCGGCACCCCGGTCGGCGGCGCGCCGCCGACCTGCTCGATGCGGTCGCGGCCCACCACCACCACGGCGTTGTCGATCCAGCGGCCGGCACGCACGTCGAGGACGCGCCCCGCGCGCAGGCCGAGGCGGCTCGGGGGCCCACTCACCCGGAGAGGCTCCA
>DAHUZL010000137.1 GCA_027306655.1 Candidatus Dormiibacterota bacterium | reverse complement strand
GCGCCCCGGGGTGAACGCCCTCGGGACGCCACCCGAGCGGGGTCGAGGGCCCGTGGGCCCCCGACCCCGGTGGCCGAGCGGTCAGGCCTCTGGGGCGCTGACCGCCGCCATCAGAAGGTGAACGCCTTCAGGTTAGCCTTGCTGAAGACCTCGGGCGGGCCAGCGGTCACAACGCCTCCGCTGGCGACCGAGAACTTGCCGAGGCCGTCGGGGCAGGAGAACGACTGACCGGTCTTGCCGGTGATGGCGTGGGTGAGGACCGCGTGCATGGCACACATGGCCACCTGACCCTCCCGGGAGAAGCTCCAGAGCGCGAACTCCTTGACACAGCCGTCGGTGATGAAGGATTCCATCTGCTTGGGGTCGCCCAGACCGGTGATCACGTACTTGGAGCAAGCGTGCTGCTGCTGAACCACCTGCGCCGCCGCGGCGACGGCGATGGTGGTCGGCGCGATGATGCCCTTGATGTGCGGGAACTCCTTGAGGACGTTCTGGGCATAGGTGACAGCCGCAGGCGTTCCGTCGTTGGGCGGGTTGACGATCTCGACCAGCTTCATGTGCTTGAACTTCGGCATCGTCTTGAGGTCCTGGACCAGCAGCTTGTTCCAGAGGATCTGGTTGCTGTCGGTGGCCTGGGCGGAAAGGATGATGAACTGTCCCGAGTAGTGGATCTGAGACCCGAGCATGTTCAGCTGGCTCAGGGCGATGTCAGCGGCGCTGGTGCCCTGGACATAGACGGTGCGGCCAGCCGGGAGGACGTCGGAGTCGTACGAGACCACCGCCACCCCCGCCTTGCGCGCCCGCTCCAAAGCCGGCGTGTCCGCCGAAGCGTCCGATGCGGAGATCAGGATCCCCTTGTATCCCTGCGAGATGGCATTGTCGATGAACTGGACCTGAGCCGTCGGTGATGCGCTGGCGGAGGGTCCTCCGTAGCCGAGCGTGTAGCCGTAGAGCTTGCCGACCGCCGCCGCCCCCTGGTCCGCCTCGGTGAAGACCGCGGCCCCGGTGAACTTGGGGATCATGAAGAGCTTGAGAGGTGACTTGGCGGCGCTCGCACTGGCTCCGGCGGTCGCGACCAGCAGCACCAGCGGCAGGGCCGCAAGCCACCGGCGACGCCCGCGTAGACGGACACTGAGGGAACCGAGTCTCATGCGCTGTCCTCCGTTGCGATGCTGATCCGACCGCGACCGGCGTTGAACGATCGGGTACGTCGACGCCACCCGAGGTTCGGCTGCCCGTCCCCGGTGGCCCCGTGCCGCGTCCGGCACCGCTCCGGCGCGCTCGCCGGTCGGTGAGTCCACGGCGCCTCGGGCCCCGGGCGAGCTCTCCCCGTCCCCCGCACCCCCTGATCTGGTCCTCCCTGGAACCCGACCGGCCCCCCGCTGGTATCGTTTCTAGACGGGCCGTAGTATACGGCTGACCCACCGAGCCGTCAAGCGCCCGGGTGTGCCGCCGGAACGGTGGGGTGGGCGCCCTCCCCCTACAGTTGGGTCCTCGGAGACCATGGCCAGCGAACCCCTCCGCCCCACCCCCGAGGTTGATCCCGCTGCCACCGTCGAGCTTCGCGACGTTCGGCGAAGCTTCGAGGGAGTGCGAGCCGTCCGGGGGGTGAGCTTCGCGCTCCACGGGGGCGAGGTGGTGGGGCTGGTGGGGGAGAACGGCGCCGGCAAGTCCACCATCGTGCGGATGCTGACCGGGGTCACGCAGCCGGACGGCGGGACGATCTGGATCCGCGGCCAGCGCCGACGTCTCAGCAGCCCACGGGCGGCGCGCGCCGCCGGGATCGCGGCGATGTACCAGGAGCCTCTCATCTTCCCTGACCTCGACGTGGCGGAGAACGTCCTGATCGGGCGCCACGCGTCGCGGTGGGGGGTGGTCGATTGGAAGGCCACCCGCGCGCGCGCCGGCCAACTGGTGGACCAGCTCGGACTCGACCTCGATCTGCGCATGCTCGGCCGTGACCTGTCGGTGGCCCAGCGCCAGCTGGTGGAGATCGTCAAGGCGCTCTCCCTGGGCGCCGAGACCCTCATCCTGGACGAGCCCACCGCCGTGCTCTCGACCCGGGAGGTCGCCGCGCTACTGCGAATCGTGCGCGCCCTGCGGGAACGTGGGGTCGCGCTCCTCTACATCAGTCACCGCCTCGATGAGATCATGAACCTCACCGACCGGATCGTGGTGCTGCGGGATGGGCACAAGGTGGCGGAGCTGCAGACCGCGGAGTGCTCCCTGGGCGAGCTGATCCGGCACATGGTGGGCCGCGAGCTCTCGGCCCTGATCCCGGCGCGCTCGAAGCGTCCGGGCACCGATGCCGTGCTCGAGGTCGAGGGGCTCACCCACCGCGGCTTCTTCCATGATGTCTCATTCCGCCTTCTCCGCGGTGAGGTGCTCGGCTTCTTCGGCCTGGTGGGGGCTGGACGCACCGAGCTCGCCCAGAGCCTGTTCGGCATCGACCCCATCGACACGGGGACGATCCGGCTTGAGGGCCACCCCTTCCGGCCGCGGTCGCCCCGGTACGCCGCCGGGCACGGCCTCGCCTATGCCCCCGAGAACCGCCTCCTCCACGGCCTGGTGGCGGCCATGGCGATCCGGCTCAACGTCGTGATGCCGATCTGGAACCTGCTCGCCTGGATGGGGATGGTGCGGGACCGACGGCTGCGCCGAACCGCCGCCGAGCTGGGTGAGCGGGTCCACCTGCAACGGGGCCGCCAGAGCAGGCCGGCGAGCACCCTCTCGGGCGGCAACCAGCAGAAGGTGGTCCTCGCCAAGTGGCTGGCGAGCCGCCCCAAGGTCCTCATCCTCGACGAGCCCACCCACGGGATCGACGTGGCCGCCAAGGGTGACGTCCTGCGAAGTGTCGACGAGCTGGCCGCCGCCGGGGTCGGCGTGCTCCTCATCTCCTCGGAGATCGAGGAGGTGCGCGGCATCTGCGACCGGATCGTGGTGATGCGGCACGGGACGGTGGCAGCGGAGTTCGCCACGCCGGTGGCGAGCGATGAGGTTCTTGCCGCCGCCTATGGTGTCGCACCTCCCGTCGAGGCGACCCGGTGAGCCTCATCGAGCCTGTGGTCGGCCGCTCCCGTAGTCGGCGGGGCGTGGCCGCCGGGATGCGCGCGGCCGGCCGCACGCCCGACGTTGCCCTGCTGGTGCTGATGATCGCGATCACGGCCCTGGCGGTCGCCACCCTGCCTGGCTTTCGCACCGCGACCAACGCCTACGAACTGCTCGACGGCTCGGCGGTGATCGCGGTGCTGGCCCTGGCCGAGACGGTGGTGATGCTCACCCGCCAGATCGACCTCAGCGTCGGCGCCATCATGGGACTGGTGGCCTACACGGTGGGCTCCACGGTCGGGCGGCTCGGCGGCGGGCCCCTCAATCCGGTGGTCGGGTTCGCCTTCGCGATCGCGCTGGGCGGTGCCCTCGGTCTGGTCAATGGCTTCCTGGTCGAGCGCCTGCGGATGCCAGCGATCATCGCCACCCTGGCCACCTTGTCGATCTACAGCGGGATGCAGGTGGTGGTCACCGGCGGGTCGCAACTCTACGCCTATCAGGTTCCGCACTGGCTGGCCGGCCTCTACAGCGACCAGTGGGGGCCGGTGCCGGTCTTCACCGTCATCGCCGCGGTCCTCGTCCTGCTCCTCGCCGTCGCCCTCCACCGCACCCGCTGGGGCCGCGACCTGTACGCGATCGGGTCCAATCCCGATGCGGCGGCGGCGGCAGGACTGCCGACCCGCCGCCGCACCTACGAGACCTTCGTCCTCTGCGGGGCGCTCTCCGGCGTGGCTGGGCTCCTCTACGTCGCGCAGTACGGGAATGTCGATGCCAGTGCCGGCAGCGGCATCGAGCTCACAGCCATCGCGGCGGCGGTGATCGGAGGGGTCAGCCTCTTCGGAGGCTCTGGCACCGCCCTGGGGGCGGCCCTCGGGACCCTCCTGCTCTCGGAGCTCGAGACCCTGCTGGCGCTGGAGCGGATCTCGATCTTCGCCCAGCAGACGCTGCAGGGCGCGGCGATCGTGATCTCGGTGGCCATCTACGCCTACCTGGGGCGCCTGGGACGCCGCCGCCGAATGGCAGCGCCGCGTCGGGTCGCGGCACCCGCAGCGGACGAGACCTCCCCGCCCGCCGCCCTGCCGGCCGCCGGCACCGGCCCCGGAGGTGATCGGTGGACCTGACGCGCTGGCTGCGCTGGGAGACCGGTCTCACCGCGCTGGCGGTGGCGATGTTCATCGTGATGGCGCGCCTGTCTCCCGACTTCGCCACCACCTTCACGCTGCAGTCGCTGGCGCTCAACGCCGCCGTGATCGGGTTCCTGGCGATCGGCGTGGCCCCCGTGATCATGGGCGGAGACATCGACATCTCGATCGCGGCGATGACCGCCCTCTGCGGCGTCATCTCGGCGGTGCTGTGGACCCATGGCGTCAACATCTGGGTCGCGTCGGTCGTCGGGCTGATGGTGGGCGCGGTCCTGGGCCTGGTGAACGGGCTCTCGGTCGTGCTCCTCGACCTGCCGCCGCTGGCGGTCACCCTGGGGACGATGGGCGCCTACACCGGGGTGGGGTTCCTCATCCTGGGAGGGAGCGCGATCAGCAATTTCCCCGCCTCGCTGGTCAACCTGGGCAGCGGGTTCATCGGCGTGACACCGATTCCGATCTCGAGCGTGGTGCTGATCGGGGTGACGGCGCTGCTGGCCATCCTCATGCACCGGACCACCTTCGGCCGCACGGTCTTCGCGGTCGGGTCCAACCGTCAGGCGTCGCGCTTCTCCGGTCTGGCCGTGGTCCGGACCCGGATCATGGCCTTCGTGATCTGCGGCGTGCTGGCGGCCGTCGCCTCGATCTTCTACCTGGGCTACTTCAACACCGCCCAGGCGGGGAGCGCATCGGAGGACCTCCTCCCGGCAATCACGGTGGTGCTGCTGGGCGGGGTGAGCGCGTACGGCGGCACCGGCACGATCCTGGGCGTCTTCGTGGCCCTGGTGGTCGTCTCGGTGCTGGAGTCGGGCCTCGGGGTTATGGGCCTGTCCGGCCAGGAGCTCTCGATCGCGGTCGGCATCCTCCTCATCGTCGCGGTGGCGAGCTCGGTGGGCGGGCGGTGGCTGCGCGGGCGGGAGGGGTCCGGACCCGAGCTCGCTCCGCCACCAGCCGGACCGGGGCCAGCCGAGTCGAGCCCGCAGCGGTAGCGCGCCGAGCGGCGGCGTCCGCCCGGGCCCTGTCCGGATCGCCCGCCGCTGGCGCGCGGGAGCCGACTCTCACTGCGCGCGACGCGGGTCGCTGGCGAGGTGACGCCGCAGCCAATCGGCCACCAGCCCGAGCGCGACTCCTCCCGCCGAGGCGAGGATGACGCCGTGACCAGTGGCGGGCAGGACGTGCAGCTCCGCTCCCGGGAGCGCGAGCTGGAGCGCCTCCGCGTGCGCCACCGGCACCAGCTGGTCGGAGCCCCCGTGGACGAGGCGAACCGGGCGTCCCGCCAGCCGTGCGCCCACCGCCGCCGGTGTCAGGAGGGCGAGCGACGGCAGCGACAGGGCCGAGACCATGCGACGCACCAGGGGGTCGGCGGCGCAGCGGGCGGCAAAGGCACGCCGGCCCTCCGCGTCGAGGTGGAGGATCGCGGTGATCGGGATCGCCGGCACCGACTCACCGCGCACCTGTCGCCGGGCGGCCTCCGCCCCCAGCTCACGCAGACGGGGCCACGCCCCCGGCGTGGCCCGTGACTCCCACATCGAGCGCAGCCACCGAGTGCCATCGGAGAAGGCGTCGCAGGCGGCGACCGCTCGGACGCGGGGGTCAAGGGCGGCGGCGTGCACCACCACCGCACCCCCGTGGCTCTCGCCGGCGAGCCCGATCGCCTCGGCCCGCACATCGGTCCGGGTGGTGAGGTAGGTGACGGCGGCGAGCACATCGATCACCGACTCCCATCCCTGTACCCCGGGCCCCTGCGCGGAAGCCGGGCTCCGCCCGCAGCCGCGATGGTCCACCCGCAGGCAGGCGACGCCGCGCTCGAACAGAGCCCGGGACAGCGGCGGACCGCCCAGGCAGTCCCCGTGACCGCCATATCCATGCGACCACACCACCGCCGGGAAGGGGCCCCGCCCGCCGGGGAGCGCCAGGGTGGCGACCACCCACCCCGTCTCGGTGCGGAAGGCGACCGTCTGCTCCAGCCCCGAGCGGCACTCCCCGCTCAACCCGCCGCCACGGGCCCGGCGGTCCGGCGTCGACGCACGGCCGCCGCCACGGCGTCGCCCACCTCCGTGGTGGAGGCGGACCCGCCCAGGTCGGCGGTGAGCGCCTGCCCGCCCAGGGTCACTTCGGCCACCGCCGCCTCCACCAGGGTGCCTGCCGCGTCCTCCCCCAGTGCACGCAGCATCAGGGCGCCGGCGAGGATGGCGCCAATCGGATTGGCCCGACCCTTCCCCGCAATGTCCGGCGCCGAGCCGTGGACCGGTTCGAACAGGGACGGCCAGTCTCCGTCCAGGCAGAGGTTGGCGCTCGCCGCCAACCCCATGCCGCCCTGGATGGCGGCCCCGAGGTCGGTCAGAATGTCAGCGAAGAGGTTCGAGCCAACCGCGACATCGATGGAATCGGGGTGAGAAACCATCCGCGCCGCCATGGCATCGACCAGCACCCGTTCCACCCGCACGGTGGGGTAGTCTGTCGCGAGGCCCTCGACCACCTCGTCCCAGAAGGGATAGGCGTGCCGGCTGGCGTTGGACTTGGTGACATTGATCAGGTGGCGCCGCCGCTCACCGGCGCGACCGTACGCAAACCGTGCGGTGCGCTCGATCGCCCGCCGCGTGAAGACCGGCACCTCGACGGCGGCCTCGTGCGCGGTCCCCTGATGCACGCGACCTCCAGCACCCGAGTACTCCCCCTCGGTGTTCTCCCTGACGAAGAGCATGTCCACCTGGGCCGCGGTCCGCCCCGCCAGCGGGCTGCGGATCCCGGGGAGGAGCCGGACCGGACGCACGTTCACGTCCTGGTGGAAGTGCTTGCGGATCGGCAGCAGCAGCCCCCACAGGGAGACGTCGTCGGGAACGCTCGGCCATCCCACCGCGCCGAGGTAGATGGCGTCGAACCCGGCCAGGGTCGAAAGGCCGTCCACGGGCATCATCCGTCCCGTCCGCTGGTGATGGTCGCAGCCCCAGGGAAGGGGCTCGAACTCCAGTGGCACCCCGGTGGCCGTGAGCACGCTGACCCCCGCGGGGATCACCTCCTTGCCCACGCCGTCACCCTCGATCACCGCGATCCGCCTCATCATCTCACCCTGTCTCCCTTGGTCTTGACATCCTCCCCGGCCTGAAGGCCGAGGATTCCCCTGGCGCCGTGCACGCACGTCGCCGCGCTGTCTCCCCGACGCTGTCTCGGTCGCGGTGCTCACGCCGCCACCGCCGTAGGCGTCGGATCTACGGGGTTCGCCCGACCAGCTCTGTCGGCACGCGCGGCAGCCCGGTGCTGCCAGCGCGCGGCCTGCCGTACCACGGACCGCCGCCCCGGGGGGCGGCGGCGGTGGACTCGCCGGTTCGCGGGACCGTCCGCGAGCCTCGACGTCGGGGCCCCGGCGATGTCGTGCCGGGTGGCATAGGCCGCTGCGGCTGCCGCCACGTCGAGGGTGTCGATGGCGTGGCCGTGGGTGTCCACCACCCGGTGGACGGAGCGGCCGAGGAACGCCGAAAAGCGGTCGCGGGGCGCCACCACCCCGCAGACGCAGCGGTGGACGCGCTGCGCGAGGGGCTTCTTGGCCCGCCGCCCGCAGACGCACATCTGCGACAGGGCCGTGGTCCACGGGGAGTACTCG
>DAHUZL010000167.1 GCA_027306655.1 Candidatus Dormiibacterota bacterium | reverse complement strand
ACCTCGATCCGCCCGCCGCGGCGTGGCTCCGGTCTACAGGCTGAGGTGGAGGCGAAGGGCCTCGTCGACCTCGCTCATCAGCGACTCCGGCACCACTCCGAGCCGGGCGCCGACGCGCTCGATGGAGATCGAGCGGACCTGTTCCGCCTGGGCTTTGGATTCGCGGTCGAGTCCCGTCCGGTCCGACGGAAGCAGGACCTGGAACGGATGGACACGTGCGATCGCCGAGGTCACCGGCACGACCGTGATGACGCCCCGGCCGAGTCGGGTTGCCGCCGCATTCGCGCCGTCATTGCTGACGATGACCGCTGGCCGCCGCTTGTTCGCCTCGGAGCCACGCACCGGGTCCAGGTCGACGACTCGGATCTCGCCACGCCGCATCAGAACGGGAGTCCGTCGCCGGCGGTGACCTCCCAGAGCTCCGAGTCGCCGCCGGCTGCCCACTCTCGCCAGGCGTCCTCATAGGCGCCCCCAATCCCGGAGGTCCGGAGCAGGCGGACCGCTCGGTGGACCGCGGCGGACCGGGAACCACACCCATCGGCCCTGGCGTACGCGTCGAGAAACCGAACATCCTCCTCGGGCAGGCTCACACTCACCTTCACACCCCCATACTACCAGCGTTGCTCCCTGAGTGGCAACCGGCTGGGTGGGCTTGCCCCCGGCCGCGGCCAGGCGGGGCCCGAGATCCGGGGTGAGGTGAGCGGCTCAGGGTGGGTCGGATCGGCGGCCAGCGGGCCGTTCGGTCCTCAGCATTGGCCCTGGGGCCGGCGGCCCCTCCTGTGCGGGTGACACCAACCGGCAAAGGCAGGGGGCTCGGCTCCGGGCGCGAGTGGGCGGGGAGCCGCGCCACATGGGTCCCGGGGGGGCGCATGTGGCGGGTGGGGCCGCGGGGTCAGGCGGGGCGAGTGCGACCGTGCCTGGTCGCGCGGACGGCCCGGGGCTCGAGTCAGCCGCCGCTCACCGCCACCGTCAGCACGCTCCCGGCGCCGGTCGGAGTGGGGGCGGAGATCGCACCGACCGCCAGGCAGCGGACCTCGCCGGCGCGGGACGCGCAGGCGACGGCGGCGGGATCGGCCCACTCGGGGGCACTGATGGGAAGATCGACCCACCGACCGCCCGCACCGGCGATGAGGAAGGCATACGGCCTGCCCGCCGCGCTGAGCAACGTCTGACCGGCGGCGAGGCAGAAGAAGGGTCCGGTGCAGGCGACCCCACGCAGGCTGTCGAGGTTCAAGGAGAGGTTCGGGCTCGGGATCACCAGCCACCGGCGGTTGACCGGGTCAAGCTCCTCGACGAGGCTCGACTGTAACCCCTGCCGCTCCTGCCATCCGACGGCGCGGCAGGTCGTGGGGCCGGCACAGGCGATCGCGTCGAGCTGTGATGCCAGGCCCGGCGCCGCACTGGCCTCCGTGGTCCATGCGTGGCCGTTGAAGTGTTGCAGCAGCGGTCGGGCCGAGAGCCCCGTGCCCGGTGCGCCGACCGCATAGCAGTCATCGATCGCGGGACAGGCGAGGTACTGCTCGCTGAGCCCGGTCGGGAGCCCGCCTGGGGCCGGGACGATGTGCCACCGGCTCCCGTCGAACGCCTCGGCCACGAACGCGTCGCGGACCGTGGGTCCGGAGCCGATCCCCTGCTCACCGAGGGAGAGGCAGAACCGCGTGCCGGCACACGAGACCGCCCCGAGGGTGGCGACGAGAGCGAGCGGCGGCACCGGCACCGCGGTCGGAGTCCAGGTGGTGCCATCCAAGCGAAGGGCGAGCGGTCGACGGCCCGATGCACCGACCGCGAGGCAGCGGGTCGGCGCGGGGCACGCGATCGCGGTCAGCCCGCCCGACATCGGGAGCACGCTCGCTCCCAGGCGTCCCGCACGCCACGTCTCGACCAGCGGACGAGTGGGGCCGGCGCCGAGGGGGGTTGCGATCCCCACCGCTCGGCAGAGCTCCAGCGACGAGCACGCGGCCGCCGCGAGGTCACCGGTGGGCGCGGCCGGAGTCGGCGGCGTTTCCGCCCACGCGGCCTGAAGCCGGCGGAGAAGCGGCGGCTCGCCTCCCCTCGAGGTCAGAAGCAGGCCCAGCGTCGACGCTGGCGATGCCAAGAGGCAGGTGCCGACGCCGGCACAGCTGGCCTCGCCCATCACCGGGCCGCCCGGGACGGCATCGAGGGCCCAGGTCGCCCCGCCATCGGCCGTCACCAGGGCCAGGGTCCCGCTCGCCCCGACCGGCGAATGGAGGGCGGCCGTGGCGAGGGCGCCGGCTCCGACGTCGTAGCCGCCGACGGCCACGCCGTCGGCTCGGTTCGCGAACGCGACGGTGGCGATCGTGACGATGAGGTGGCCGGATCCCATGAGGGCGCCGGGACTGGCCGCGAATGTCACGCGCTGGGCCGGGGCCAGGGCACCGCGCGGGCTGACCGCGAGGGGGCCCAGGCCCGGTCGGAGGATGGCCGCACGCCAGGCGTGGCCAGCGTCGTCCGAGACAAACAGTCCCTGGGCGAAGCGGGGCGCGGCCGCGGCGCACGCCGGGCCCCCCACCACCCATCGGGACGTGTCCGCGCTCACGGGGACACCCGCCCCGTAGAGGGCGGTCCCGGTCCCTCGCCAGTGGCGGCCGCTGTCGGTGCTGACGGCGAGGCCACTCGGGCGGCTGCACTGGTCCGCCGGGTAGCTCGCCGCCCAGACCCCGCCGGCGAGGACCGTGACCCCGCTGAGGGTGCCGGACGCCGAACCGGGCACGGGATCCCGGGCCGGGATCGAGCCGACGGCGGTCCAGCGCTGCCCGTCCGTCGAGCGCTCGAGCGTGACCGCCCCGCCCGGAACCGCCCGGGGAGGCCGGGGGGCTTCCACGGCGATGTAGGCGGCCCCGCCGGCCATCCAGGGCCCCTGCCAGACCGGTCCGGAGAGAACGTGAAGACGCCAGGTGCGCCCGCCGTCCCCGGACCGCCAGACGCTGGCGACGCCGCGGGCCGCGGTCACAATCGATCTGCCCCCGAGCGCGGCGAAGGCGGTGAGGCGATCGCCGCAGGGGAGCCCCGCCATCTGCTCCTCGGCGCAGTGGGAGAAGACGGGCTGCCACGAGCGACCACCGTCACCGGTGCGGTAGAGACGGTCGTTGGCGGCGACGAGCCCGACCGTCGGCGACGCCAGCAGCACCGCGGAGGGCGGCCCCGGGAGCGGGATCGGGACGATGGCGGCTGCCTCTTGGCGGATCCCCGCGCGGGCTCGGGGCGGTGTCGGGTGCGGGCTGCTGGGCGCGGGGGCTGCCCCGGCGCTGATCCAGCCCAGCATCGCCAGGGCCACCAGCCCGCGCAGTGCGTCACGAGGTGGTCGCGGCCGACCGCGGTGGCCGGCCCGGCCGCGGGTCGGGCGCGCACCCTGGGATCCGACCACGGTACAGCGGACGCTAGGGGTCGCTGCTTTGATTGTCAACCCGTCGTTGGGCTCGTGTCGTGCCGCGCCCTGGTCGCCCGGCGCGGCGGCGGCCGCCTCGGACCAAGTCAGGCCCGGATCATCAGCTCGTCCTGCGTCGAACCCACGGTCCATTTGGAACCGAATCCAAGCGCCGTGGCCGCGTCGGTGGTCATGAGGAGATCACGGTCGCCACACACAAGAAGCAGGAGAGCCCGAAATCGGCCGCTATCGGGCCGGAGATTCCAGCGCCATTCACGATGAGCCTCGTCATTTGTGCGAGGTGTGGGAGAATGCGGTGCGTGGTGCCCGAGCCCGTCCACGGCGGCGCCGCAGTCCGCGCAGCGGGGGCCAATGGTCCTCTTCACCGTCCGCTCACCCGGCCAGGAGCCATCATGGCGCTCCTGTGGCTATCTCTCGCGTGGCTGCCGCCGACCGGGCTGGGTCGGGCCCCCCTAACCCAGCTGAGCACCCCCGTCCTCGGCTCTAAGGCGTTCGAGGGCCGCGGCGGGGTGGGTTGGGGTACATACCGACCCACCGAAATCTACAACGGCGGCGACCCGTCCGGGATGGTGATCCATATTGCCTGGGCGGATTGGGGCAAGCGCAGGGCCATCGGGTATGGCCTCGCCAATGTCTTCAAGCCGGATGGGGGATACTTCCCTCGACCGCTTCGCTCCGAGCTGCAGGCGTTCGACCTTGGACACTGCACGGCTCGCGGCCCGTCCGCCTACGAGCGCCTCGATGTCCGCGAGCCGTCACGACCAGGTGGACCGCTCGGGCGATGGCTCGGTTGGAGTGGTGGGCTGAACCTCTGCCACCCCGTTGGCGCGTGAGATCTTCGCGCGTCGACGCTCCAGCGGGATCTCCGATCCTCAGTCGCAACCCGTCGCGACGACGAACTGGTCCACCTCGTGGACATAGATCAAGCGGTGGCTTCGAGGGTAGCGGCG
>DAHUZL010000112.1 GCA_027306655.1 Candidatus Dormiibacterota bacterium | reverse complement strand
GTGGCCGACGTACTCCAGCTTCACGTCGTACTGGTCGGACCAGAACCAGGGCAGCTCGTCGTAGGGGCGCGTCTCGCCGACCACCGCGGGACCGAGCGCCTGCCCCTGCTTGCGCGCCACCTGCCAGTGCTCCACCCGCAGGTGCCGCCGGAAGACGGGGTGGAGGTGGGCGGCGATGTCACCGGCGCAGTAGATGCCCGGCGCCGCCTGCAGGGTCTCATCGACCAGCACCCCGCCCGATCCGAGCGGGAGCCCCAGCTCGCGCGCGAGGTCGATCGCCGGCTCGATGCCGACCGCCAGCAGGACGACATCCACCTCCTCGCGCGATCCGTCCGCGAGCTCCACCCCCTCGACCCGGCCCTGCCGGGTGAGCCATCGTGAGACTGAGGCGCCCGTCCGGAGGTCGACGCCATGCTGGCGGTGGAGCCGTGCGTACACCGCACCCATCTCCTCCCCCAGCGCTCGGCCGAGCGGGACGGGAGCCATCTCCACCATCAGGACGTCCCGCTGCTGCATCCGCATCGAGGCCGCCACTTCGGCGCCGATGAACCCGGCTCCGATCACGAGCAGCCGCCGGCAGTCGGCCAGCGCCCGCTTCAGATGGAGGCAGTCGTCCAGGCTCCGCAGCGCGAAGACGTTGGCCGCCCGCGGCACGCCCGCCAGCCACCGCGGCGTGCCGCCGGTGGCCAGGACCAGCGTGTCGAAGTGGAGCGAGCGGCCATCGTCGAGGTCGATCGTCGACGCGTGACGGTCGGCCCCGACCACCCGCCGTCCCCCCATCCACTCGACGTCCATCTCCCGGTACGCGTCGGCGGTGCGAAGGAGGACCCGATCGACCGCCACCTCGTCGCGCAGGAACTCCTTGGAGAGGAACGGCCGCTCGTAGGCGGGGTGGGGGTCGGCTCCCACCAGCGCCACCCGGCCCTCGAAGCCGGAGGCCCGCGCCGACTCGACGGCGGCGTCCCCGGCGGCACCGGCCCCGACCACCACCAGCTGCGGGGTCGCCGCCGTCATGCGCTCGCCGCCGCGGGTCTCCCACGCGCGCGCGAGCCGGCCACCCTCAGTCGGCCATCCCGCCCTCGACCCACCGGCGCAGCAGGCCGACCCGGTCCGCCGGCCACGCCCCGTCGCAGGGCATTGAGCCGTTCTCGACCGCCTCCAGGATCGCGGTGGCGCTCTCCCGGACGTCAGCCGCGTCCCAGAGGTCGAATGCGGACTCCATGGCGGTCCGGTCCGACTCCCGGAACAGGGGCTTGATGTCGTGCGCGAAGCTGGGCTGGTCGGTCATGGTGCCGGTCCTCCGCTGGCGTCCGATCCGATCCCCGCGATCGGCGTACCGCCAAGCCTACACCGGCACGGGCTCTCGGGCAGCGATCCCCGGCCGGGCTGTCGGCGGCCCCGCCCCGGCCGCTCCCGCGCTCCCGCTCAGGTGCGGACCAGTGGACCGCGGCCGAAGTTCGTGACCCATCAGGCGGCCAGGGGATCGCCAGTGCAGGTCCAGCGGTAGCAGACGGCGGACCAGGGTCCGGAACCAGAGTTCGATCCGATGGAGCCAACTCGCGGAGAAGGGCAGGAATTGGAGCTGGAGTCCGCCGGGACGTGCGCCTCGAGCTGGTCGAGGAAGGCGGTGAAGACGGTGGCGGGCCGCTTGGGGGTGACCAGGCCGAGCACCTCTCCGACGGGGACCGCGAGACCGGCGGTCAGGCAGCGAGCGCCGTGCCGCACGTACTCCGCGTCCCGCCTGATGCGCTCGCCGGGTGGGCGCAGGTCTGCGCCGGGAAGCGGCGCGACAAGGCCTGAATGCTGGTCGTCTCGTCGATCGACCAGACCGGTCCGTCCGGCGGTGGGTCCAGCTACAGCGGCAGGATGCCGCGCATCTTGACGTCGAAGTCAGGAGTGCCGTCGATTCGGTGGCACGGGTACTCGCCCGCCCCCGCACCGAGCCGGTGGTGATGGCCGGCCGGCCCGCGGCCGGCTTCGTCTGCGTGGCGCAGTGGCGGTGCCGGTCGCGTACCGGGTGGGGCCCACGACCCAGTCGAGCTCGGCGCCGGGGTTCGACGCGTCGCCGCAGGTGGGGGGCAGTACCCGAGGTGGACCGTGCACGTGGACGACCCCGCCTGGAACCAGGCACCGAGCGCGTGCCCGGTCACCGGTTCGGCGACCAGCGGGCCGAGCGGCCCGACCGGCGCGACCAGCCTGACCCCGGTCGCGGTGCCGAGGCGTGCCATGACCGCTCGGATGAGGGGAGCGAACGCGCCGTGCGAGACGTGTCCCGTGACGTGATCGACCGCCTCCACCTGCGGGCCGGGGTGGGTGGCGGGGCACGCGGGCTCCCGTATCCGGCCGGCCGGCTCACCGGGGAGTCGCCGCTCGCAGGGGCCGAGCCCCGCCATCCCGACGTACGCGTCCGCCGAGCTGAAGCGGTAGGCGACGCGGGCACGGTACGGGGTGGCACAGGCATTGCACTGGTCGTTGATCGGGTACTGCACGACGATCGTCTCCCGGCCGTTTGGCTGCGTCCGCGCCGTTTCGAGCCAGGGCACGCCCGAGAGGATGTCCAGCGCACTCGCTCCCGCGGCCAGGCGGTACGCGGCGCGGAGCTGCGCGTAGGCTGGGGAAGCGAGGGACGGGAGCCGCGGCACGAGGTCGGGAGGCCGGCCGTTGAGGAGGACGAACCCGCCCCCGCCGCCGCTCATCGGGGAGGACGGCGCCGTGTAGCCGACGTCGACGCGACCGGTGTCGACGAAGGCGGTGAGGTAGCGTCCGGTCGCGGCGAAGAAGCTGATCGCGGCACCTGATGCGCCCCGGCTGCGCATGAAGCGCTCGATGCAGGGCCGCTGGCCGGCGGGTGCGCGAGCGCAATCGGTGAACACCTGCACCTGGTCGCGCCACGCCGCCGGCCAGACGGCCGACGGCCCGATGCGCGCCGGTGCCGAGCGCGCCGCGGCCGAGCGCGCCGGGTCGCGGGTGCGGGCCGTGGCCACCACCGCGTACGGCTTGAAGCCATGCGGTGCCTCGCGAGACCCGACGGCGAGGCACCGGGTCAGCGTCCCACGCTCGGCGCACGCCACCGCGCTTGTGTAGCCACTCCACGGCGGGCTGTATACGGGGAGCACCGCCCAGCGCCCGGACGCGCCGGCGAGGAGGAGCAGGTGCGTCGGGCCCGAGACCCGAAACCAGGTCTGGCCGGCGGCGAGACAGCCGGCCGGGACGCAGGCGATCGCGGCCAGCGGATCGTAGCCGAGGGCGACGTCGGGCGTCCCCGCGGCCCGCCAGCGCGCGCGCGCCGCATCCAGGGCGAGGACCAGGGTGCGCTGGCCCCCGGTCGACCCCGTCTCGCCCGCCGCCCAGCAGCGCAACGGGGAGAGGCAGGCGATCCCGCCGAGGCTGCTGCTGCGACCCGCGCTGGGGACGACCTCCGGGAGCCACCCGCGGCCGTCCCACCGGCTCGCCGCCGCGCGGGCCTGGCCGAGCCGGCCGGTCGACCCGACCGCCAGGCAGTCGTCAGGCGCCGGACACGCGAGCCCGGCAGGCTCGAGCGGTGGCGGCGGGATGCTCCGCCACGACCGGCCGTCGAACGCCGCTGCGAAGGTGCCGCCGGTGTCGGCCCGCAGGAGCCGGGACCAGGTGCCGAGGGCCAGGCAGCGGACCGCCGACGCGCACGCGACGGAGGTGAGCGTGGCCTGGACCGCTCCTGCGGGCGCCGGGACTGGGACGGCGACCCAGCCGTGGCCGCCGAGGATGAATGCCAGCGGCCCGCGCCCACCGTTCTCGCTCCCGACGGCGGCGCAGGTCCCGGGGGCTGGGCAGGATACGGCGGTCAGCCACGCCCCTCCGGTCCCTGGGGCGGGCAACCTGGTTCGCGAGAAGGTCGTGCCGCTCCACGTCACCACCAGAGGCGACGTCCCGGCCGCGTCCGGCGACCCGAGGCTGCCCGCCACCTCGCAGTCGCCGACCGCCGGACAGCTCACCCCGGCGAGGGTCGCGTTGGCGGGCACCCCGGGCAGTGATGCGGTGGCCACCGTCGCCTCGGCGAGCGGGTCGGCCGGCGGCGGAACCATGGGCGATGGGGCAAGCAGCCAGCCGGTGCCGGTCGACGTGCTGCCGAGCAGGCAGGGGCCGGCCTCGGCGCAGCTCACCAGGGTGAGGGTCGGGAAGCCGGGAAGCGAGTTCACCGTCCAGCTCGCGCCCCCGTCGTGGCTGATGAGGACCAGGGCGCCGTCCTCGCCGTCGGGGGTGGCCGGACCGCCCGGGCCGACCGGTGATGCCGGCACGCCGTCCCCGCCGAGGAGCGCGGTGTAGCCGCCGACGGCGACCATGCCCCGCCCGCCGAAGGTGGCGGTGGCATCCACATCGACGATCAGGTCCCCGCGCCGCGGCTGGAAGGGCGGGGCGCCGCCGCTCAGCGCGAAGCGGAGCTCCTCGGGAGTGACCGGTCCGACGCCCCGGCGGAGCACAACCGGTCGCCAGGTGCGCCCGCCTGGGGCGCTGGTGAACAGGCCCTGCGAGGTTCGGGGCGCGGCGGACCGGCAGGCCGGACCGCCCATGAGCCAGCGTCCGCCGCCGGGGGCGGGGGCGAGCCAGGTGCCGTACCCGAACAGGGGTGGACGGACCGCCTGCCACCGCCGGCCCGCGTCCGCGGTCAGCGCCAGCTGCCAGGGCAGGCTGCAGTCGCCGGCACCGTAGGCGGCCGCCCAGCGGTCGCGCCCCAGCACCGACGCCCAAACGAGGAAGCGGGCACCGCCCGAGGCCACCGGGTCGCGCGCGGGGATACGCCCGACCGCAGCCCAGTGGCGGCCGTCGGGCGACGCCAGGAGTGTCACCGGCGCGGTCGGGAAGCGTGAGGCGGGGCCGGGCTCCTCGACCGCCGCGAACGCGGTTCCGGCGATCACCCAGGGCCCCTCCCACACGGGTCCCGGGAGGGTGACGAGCGGCGGCCCACCCGCCGCGCCGGACCTCCCAATGCTCCAGAGGCTGCTGCTCTGGTCGGACGCCATCAGCACGGTGCCGTCGGGCAGCTCGGCCATACCCGTGAGGGGCTCGCCGCAGGGTTCGCCGGCCATCTGCGCCGTCGCGCAGTGGGCGAACGCCGTCTGCCAGCTGTGTCCGCCGTCACCGCTGCGATAGAGCGCATCACCCGCGGCGAGCCACCCGTGGGACGGCGTCGCCATGAGGACCGCGCTCGGCCCACCCGGGAGCGGCACCGGCGTCAGGACCGGCTCGGTGGTGGCGACGGACCGGGTCGACATGCTGGCGGGACCGGCACCGGGACTCCGCGCTGGCGCAGCCGCGACCGTCCCGGCCAGCCCCGTCAGGGCCGCGGCGAGGGTCACCAACACGAGTCCGACCGCCCGCCGCTCCACCGGCCTCCGCCCGGTCCGCGCTCGCGCCAGCAGGCCGTGCAGGGACACGATCCGGTCGTCCATCTCCCCCTCCATTCAGATCGCCGGCGCACCGGCGAGCGGGCAGCTCGGCTCGG
Organism: Candidatus Dormiibacterota bacterium; assembly: GCA_027306655.1. Taxonomy (GTDB): domain Bacteria; phylum Chloroflexota; class Dormibacteria; order Aeolococcales; family Bog-877; genus DAHUZL01. The sequence continues at coordinate 24,063 of DAHUZL010000112.1, read as the reverse complement.
CGACGGCGCCTGCGGGCTCACCGGGCGGACGCCGCTCGCAGGGACCGAGGTTCATCGGGCCGAGGAAGCGACCGCGGGCCCCGAAGTGCTCGGCGACCCGGACGCCGTACGGGGTCCCGCCATTCGCCGAGCCGGCGTACAGCGGGAACTGGACCAGGACCTCGGTGCCGTCGGACGCGAGCGTGCGGCCACCCTCGACCCAGGGCCCGACCGAGTCGGCCCAGGCGTGCAGGCCCGTGGGCGGGTCGCGCCGCCGGTACGCGCCCCGGAACGCGTCGGTGGCGGGCGCCGCCAGCGACACGAGGGGAGGCGTGAGGAACGGCAGCGCTCCGTTGAGCAGGAGGAAGCCGGCCATGTGGTTTGACGGCCTTGGCAGGAGCGTGTCGCCGACGTGGACAGGGTCGGGGCCGGCGAACGCAACCACGTACCGCCCGGTCCGAAGGAAGAAGCGCCCCGCCGCGGCCGAGGCGCCGTGGACGCGCATGACCCGTGCGGTGCACGTCCAACGGGCTCCGCAGGCGTTGCTGGCGGCGAGATCGTCCCGGTCGGCGGCGGAGCAGGCCGCGGCCGGGCCGATCCGAGCGACGGCCGCCGACGCGTGCGCCCGCGCGCTGGGGGACTCAGCCGCCGGGCCGGTGAGCCCAGAGGTGGCGGCCCGCACCGCCGCGAGGGCTGCCGACGCCGTGGCGGCGGCCCGGGAGACGGGCGGGGGACGTCGTGTGCGGTCCACGTGTACTCGACGGGCGACGGGGCCACCTGATTACAGGCCGGCGCCCCCTCGACGCCGGCCGGCGCGTTCACGACGAGCGCCCCGTCCCACCCGTCGGCGGCCTCGACGTGACCGACACGGTCCGCGGTGGCCCCTCGCTCGGGACCGACGCGGCCCAGGAACCCCGCGTCCTCGGTCGGGTTCGTGTTCGCGACGAGGTGGAGATCCTCGGTCGCGGTCTGTCCCGGCAGGGGGAACACCAGGAAGTCCTCCTCGGTGGTGCGAGGCACGAGCCAGCACGGGTGGCGCCCGCCCGGAGACCAGGGCCCGATCTGCGTCCAGAACGGCCCGGTGCAGACGCCGGCGTGATCCGAGAAGAGCGCGGAGACCACCCGGGCCTGGCAGTGGAGCCCCATCGGCCGGCCGACGGCCGGGCGCACGACCTTCGGGTTGGCCAGCGCCACCAGCACGAAGCCCCATCCGCCCGGGTCCTCGCCGGACACGGAAGCCCGGACGGTGCCGACGTTGGTGATGGTGAACAGCACTGCGAGGAACGGCGAAGCACCTTCGGTCGACCCCCCGGCCAATGCCATGCCCGCGGCGGAGGCGGGCACCACCGCGTGCGGAAGGGTAGTCAGGTCCGCGAGGGTGTCGGCGGTCCAGCGCGCGACCTCGAGGCGGTAGCGTGGGTCACCGACCCATTGCAGGATGACGCTGCCGCGGGACTGCGCCGCGGCAGATGCCCGACCCGCGGCCGTCGCGCGCGGGCTGGTCCCGCTCGGCGGTCGGACCGCACCAGGTGACGAACCGGTGAGCACGGCGAGGGCCGGCGCAGCGAACACCGCCCGGTCGGTGGCCACGGCCCACCCTCCAACCGCGCCAGCACGAGGAGGCTCCGCCAGCGTTTGCCCAATCATGGCCGGTGCCCGCCCCGCGGTCAAGGGGTTGGCGATACGGCTCGGGCCGGGGGGCAGGTGGGTTGACGTGGGCGTGCATGGGCGGTAGGATCGGTCAGCCTGCGAGCGGGGAGCCTGCGATCGGGCCCGTCCGCAGGCGGATGCGAGGCGGGGCCCGTGGGCGAGCCGGCGGCCAGCGACGCGGACCTGGTGGCCGGCGCCCGCGCCGGGGACCGTGACAGCTTCGGCGAGCTCTACCGGCGCCATGCGCCGGCCGTCTACGACCACCTGGCCCGGGTGGTGCGCGACCAGGCTGCAGCCGAGGACCTGACCCAGGCGACCTTCCTCGCCGCCTTCGAAAGCCTCGCCCAGCTGCGTGACCCGGCACGCGCGCGGGGCTGGCTGTTCACGATCGCCCACCGCAAGGCGATGGACCACCTGGTGGCGCGACGCCGGGTCGAACCCATGCCCGAGCAGGAGCCGGCGAGTGCAGAGCGCGATGTCGCCGACCGCGCCGCCTCGGCGGACGTCGCCGACATGGTGTGGGCGGCCGCCGCGAGCCTGGAACCGCGGCAGTACACGGTCCTCGACCTCGTCCTGCGGCGCGGTCTGTCGACGCCCGAGGTCGCCCAGGTCCTGCACGTGAACGCGGGACACGCGGCGGTGCTCGTGCATCGCGCGCGCGCGGCGCTCCGCAGCGCGGTCCGCGCCCTCCTGGTCGCGCGCAACCGGGGCCGCTGCGCCGAGCTGAAGGCGCTGGTCCCCGGAGCGGTCCGGCGTCTCGACCCCCTGCTGCGGGCCCGGGTGGACCAGCACCTGCGCGGCTGTCCGACCTGCCGCCGGCTGGCGCTCGAGCTGACCGCGCCCGAGGCGCTGCTCAGCGGCCTGCCCCTGATCGCCCTCCCCGACCGTCTGGCGCGAGAGGGATTCGCACGGCTCCTGGTGCGCACGGCGGTCCCCCACCCGCCCGGCTCCAGCCCGGCGAGGCCACCGGGCGGACGACCCGCGGCCGGACGGCCCCGCCCCGCGCACCCGAGCGGCTGGGGGCGCATCGCGCCGCACCGCCTCGCCGGGCTCCGAACGGCGGGGTTCCCCCTCGCGCCCGCGCTGACCGCGGGTGCGATCGGCGCGGCGGCGGTCGCCGCCGTGGTCGTCGTCGTGGCCACCCACGGCGGCCTCGGGGCGGCGCACGGCGGCGAGGTCGTCCGACCCGGCCGGACCCATGCCGGGAGCCATCCGGCGCCGGGGCGGCGGCCGCCGGCGGCGTCCACCGCTGCGGCCCCGGTGCGCACCGCACGGCCCGCGTCGGCACCGACCGCCGCGGGCACGCCGCGGGCACGTCCCTCGCCCGCCCGGGTCCGCACGCGGCCGGCTGCGTGGGTCCCCATCACCAGCTGCGTACAGCTCAGCGGCCGTGGCGCCTACCGGCTGGTGGCCGACGCGCACGCGGCCGGGACCTGCCTCACGATCACGGCCGCCGGTGTCACGGTCGACCTCGCCGGCCACACCATCACGGGCTCAGGCTCGGGTGTGGGGACTGGGATCTGGATCGAGCCTGGGGCGGCCGGCGCCACGCTCGAGAGCACCCGTCCCGGCGCGAAGGTCGTCGGATTCGGCACCGGCATCTGGGTCGACAGCGGCGCCGGGGCGCGCCTCCTCGGCCCCGGGATCGCGGTGGAGGGCAACGTCGGCATCGGGGTCTTCGTCGACGGTGCGACCGGCGGCGTTGTCAGCGGCCTGCGGCTGGCGGGCAACGGGCGCTTCGGTCTCTACCTGCAGGACGCCTTCCGAATCGACGTGACCGGCAACGTGGTGGGCCGGAGTGGCATCTACGGGATCTGGGTGCAGTCCAGCTCGGCTGACCGGATCGAGCGGAACCGGCTGGACGGCAGCGGCGTGGCCGGCATCTTCCTCGGGTGCAGCAACGCGGGCCAGGTGGACGACGGATCCTGCCCGGGCAGCCTCGGCAACACCGTCCTGGCCAACCGGGTCGCGAGCGGCGGCGACTACGGGATCGCGGTTGCGACCGGCGACGTCGGAAACACCCTCAGCGGCGATGTCGCCGCCGGCGACCGGGTCGACGACCTGCTCGACGCCAATCCCGGATGCCGCACGGCGGGCGCCATCAACCTCTGGGTCGACGATACCGGCTCGCGCAGCCAGCGCGCCAGCGCGACCTGCATCGGCTGAGTCCGCGCCGGAGGGTCAGCATCCGGGAGGCGGCGGTGGAGACATGACCGAGACGAGCTTCGGCCGGTCGACGATCAGGACGGACTGCGCCCAGTTCCCGTCGATCATGGGGCCGAAGCCATGGGGGACGAGGCGACCGGCAGCATGCTCGACCATGGCGGTCCGCCGCACCGTTGGTGCGGTGCCGGTGCTGCCGGGCCGACACGTTCAGCCGATGCACGTCGCGTTGACCGATCGGTTGGCCGTCTTGTAGCCATTCGCGCTCCACGTGTTGGGCGGAGAGCCGCAATTGAGGTTGCCGTCGGCGAGGTCGTACGCGCTGTCGCCCGAGACGGAGTTGGCGGAGACGATGTTGTTCACGGGTCCGCAGGCGATCGCAATCCCGAAGGATCCGTTGCTCAGGAGAGTGTTGCCGAGGATGCGATCGAGGGTCGGAGTGGAGGCGCAGGTGCCCTCGCCGAGGGAGCCACTATTGCTGCGTCCGACGAAGATGCCGGCAGTCCCGCTGCCCGAGACCTGATTCCCGCTCACGACGTAGTCGCCGGTGCCGCCCTCGATCCACACACCGTAGATCCCGCTCCCGGACACCGCATTCCCGCCGGCGGCGCTGTCGGTGGCGCTGTTGAAGTAGATCCCGAAGCGGTCGTTGCCGCTCACGGTGGCGTCGTTGACCTGGCTCCCGTTCACCCCGTCCAGCTCGACGCCGACGCCGAGGTTGTCGGTGAGGGCCAGGTCCGGGCCCCGGACCACCGCATCGCTGCCCTCGTCCCAGACGCCGGTGCCGAAGGCCGAGATCGCGGCGCCGGGGCTCGAGCTCTCGATCAAGACGCCGGACGCCCCGGGCTCGATCCAGATGCCGCTGCCCGTGCCGGTCCCGTCACCCGTGATCGTGTGACCGTCCAGGTCGATGGTGGTGCCGGGGGTGACCCCGGCCGGCGGGGGGACGACGGTGAGGCAGGTCCCGCTGACCGGACCGAGACTCGCCGTCAGCTGGTAGCTGCCGGTGTCCATGATCGTGCCGCAGGCGCTGAGCGGGCGTGGCCCGGTGGGAGTGGGGGTGGGAGTGGGGGTCAGCGTCGGGGTGGGCGTCGGCGATGGCACCGGCAGGGTCAAGGCGGCGATGGTGCCGACCGCGCCGACCGCAACGCAGGCGACCGCACCAGACGGGCACGTCACGGCGAGCAGTTCCCGATGCGTCGGCGATGGCTGCCGCGCCCACGTGGTCCCGCCATTGCCGGTGGCAAGGATGGTGCCGGCATCACCCACCGCGTAGGCCTCGCGCGCGCTCTGCACCGCCGGGAGCGCGATCCCGTGCAGCGCCGGCAGGCTGCCGTTCCGGGGCGTGCGCGGCTGGAGCCAGCGGGCGCCGCTGTCGAAGGTGAGGTCGATGCGGTCGCGCGCGAGGTTGCGGCTCGTCCCCACGGTGATGCAGTGGCCGCGGCCGACGACGCGGCTCGGGGAGCACGCGATGGCGGCGAAGTACCCCGCGCCCAGGCTCAGCTGGTCGCGCCACCCGGACCCCCGGTAGTCGAACTGGGCGAACACGTTCCCCCCGCCGCCGGCGGCGAAATGCTCGTCGGTCGACGCCACCGCGACCCCGTTGAGGCAGGCGTCGGGGGAGATGCCGCAGTGCGCGCCGCCGACGCCGGGGATCGAGATCAGCGGCCAGGCCGGCGTGGGGGACGACGCCGGCGGTGTGCCGAGGGCGGCCACCCCGTCACCGACGGCCCAGCAGCGGCCGCCGTTCGCCTGGCAGGTGATGCCGTTGAACGACTCGGTGGTCCTGGGCCTCGTGGCCACCCGGTGCCACGGCGTCCAGGGGCTCAGGCTCTCGAGGATGGTGCCGTCGGCCCCGACCGCGAAGCAGTGGGCCGTGCCGGCCACGGTCACACAGGTGAGCCCGTGGATGGCGGCGCGGGTGGGCGCCCGCCGGTGCGTCCAGGTGCGGCCGCCGTAGGAGACGAGCATGGTGCCCCTGACGCCTCCGGCCCAGCAGACCTCGGTCGTGGGCCCGCTCGGGCTGACCCGGGACGTCCCGCAGGCAACGGCGTCCAGGGTGGCGCCGGTCCCGGACCGCTCCAGGACCCAGTGCAGGGGCGGCGGTGCGCCGATCACTGCGGGACCGGCCGACGCCAGCGCGAAACCGGACGTGGTCGCCGCCCAGACCGCGGCGGCGACGAGAGCGGCGGCGGCGAGCCCGGCGAGGCGGGGGCGATGGCGCGGATGGCGGTGCTGACGGCGCGCCCCGGGGCAGGTCGACCCCGACGTGGTCGGAACAGTCGAGGCATTCATGGCGTGTACCTCCGATCGCGGCGTGGGTGCTGGAGCCCGGTCGGATGGCGGGGCTCATGGTGCTGCGACGGTGGCGGACGTCAAGGGATTACAGGGCGGGGTCCCCGGCTGGAGCTCGGCATCCTCGGCGAGCGCACCCGGGCCGGGATCGACCGAGCCCGCAGGCAGGGGAGCGCGTCGGCCGGCCGCCCCTTACCGCACAGCCGGCGTCCTTACGCACGCCGCGGCTGCGCGCCGGCTCGGCGTCGGGCTGCCACGCTGCTGCGGCTGCTCGCGCTGGGCAAGCCGACGGGTCCTGGCCCTGCGGAACAGCCCCTATGTGATTGCGAGACCGACCCGGCGCCGATCGTCGTGTGCTCAGCAGGTCCCGGAGCGGGCAACCGTCGCCCGCCATGAGCTGGGGACCACCCGGCGCCGACCTTGCCAGGAGCCAGCTCGCTCGGGACGACCGTTACCGCGAACGGACGGGCCACCTGCACCCATGCGCCGCCCTCAGGGGCGGCTGGCCGCGGCCAGGAGCTCGGCCGGGTGGGCCACGCGCACGGCCGACCTCCGCGCCGCCAGCTGGGCGCCGATCTGCATCGCGCACCCGGGGTTGCCCACCGCCACGATCGCGGCCCGGCTCCGGTCCACGGACTCGGCGCGGGCCGCCCCCAGCGCCGCCGACATCCGCGGCTGCAGCAGGTTGTAGAGGCCGGCCGCGCCGCAGCAGCGTCCCGGCTCCTCGAGCGGGACAAGCTCCACCCCCGGGATGGCGCCGAGGACGCGCCTCGGCGCGTCCCGGACCCGCTGCGCGTGGAGGAGATGGCAGGCGTCGTGGACCGCGACCCGACGCTCGATCCGATGCCGCAGCGGCGGGCCCCCGTGCTCGTCGAGGAAGACCGAGAGATCGCGGACCCGGGCGGCCAGGTCGTCGGCCCCGATCAGCTCGCCGTAGCTCCGCAGGTGGGCGCCGCAGCCGGCGGCGTTGGCGACCACGTGGTCGGCTGCGGCCAGGACGGGGTGGTTGCGGCGGGCCAGGCGGCGGGCCGCGTCGAGGTGGCCGTAGTGGGCGTGCAGCGCCCCGCAGCACACCTGTCCGGCGGGGACGACCACGCGCCAGCCGGCGCGCGCCAGCACCGTCACGGTGGCCCGGTTGACGTCGCGGTACCAGAGGTCCTGGATGCAGCCGCGGAGCACCGCGACGGTGCCGCGGCGGGGGCCGGAGGGCTCGGTCACGGCCGCCAGCGGCCGCCGCCGGAGTCGGCCCGCCGGCACCAGCCGGCGGAGCCGGGGCGGAAGCACGGGTCGGGCCAGTGAGGCCAGGGTGGCGGCGCCGGTCAGGAGCGGGGGATGGCCCAACACCCCCTCCAGGCCGATCCAGCGGGCCAGCCGGGCCGGGGCTGCCCGGCCGGGCTCGGCCTGGGCGCGCGCGCCCTCCAGGAGCCGCCCGAACGGCACCTGCGAGGGACAGGCGGTCTCGCAGGCGCGGCAGCCGAGGCAGAGGTCCATGGCCTGCTCGAAGACCCGGTCCAGCGGCCGGCGGCCGGTCGCCACCTGCCGCATCGCCGCGATCCGCCCCCGGGGCGAGGCCACCTCCAGGCCGGTCAGCCGGTAGGTGGGACAGTGGGGGAGGCAGAGACCGCAGGCGACGCACTGGGCGAGGTCGCGGTCAGCGGGGGCGTCACCGGCATGCCAGCCCGGCGGCCCCGCCACCGCCCCACCGGCGAACCGGGCCCCGGGGGGGAGCCCGCCCCCGACCGACGCTGCGGGTGGGGTCACAGTCCGCCCCAGAAGCGCCCCGGCGCCAGGATGCCCGCGGGATCGAACGCGGCCTTGATCCGACGATGGATCGCCGGCGCGGGCAGCGTCCCCCCGAGCCCGCCGGGCCCGCGCACCACCGGCAGGGCGCCCCCGAGCGACTCGACGCGGCGGCGGAGCCGGTCCAGCGCCGCCGCCCCCTCGAGCCCCGCCCACCCTGCACCGACGCCGACCAGGCCGCCGGCATCGCAGCCGGCGGTCGCCAGCACCGCCCCCAGCCGGGAGGGAGCCACCGACATCTCGGCGACGACCGGATGGTGGGACCAGGGCGCCGCCTGGGGGAAGGGGGCATCGTCACCGACGTGGGCGTCCGGCGCGCACGCCCGGGCCCACGCCGTCTGGGCCGCGACATCGTCGGCCCAACCCTCCAGGCGGAGCTCGGCGGTGTCGCCGTGGACCAGGATCGCCGTTGCCAGCGGCACCGACCGCAGCCAGCCCAGGGCGACGGGCAGGCCGCCGGCCGCCACCAGCGTTCGCCGGGCCCCGGCCAGGGGGCGGAGCTTGACCGCGGCCTGGACGATCACCGCGAGGGTGCCCAGCGATCCCACCAGCAGGCGCGGCAGCCCGTAGCCGCTGACGTTCTTCACCGTCCGCCCCCCGGTGTGGATCGCCCGGCCGTCTCCGCTGACGCACTCCAGCTCCAGCACGCTGTCGCGCAGCGGCCCCACCCCCAGCTGGCGCGGCACCGCGGCGCCGGTCGCGATCAGTCCCCCGACGGTGGCGTCGTCGTCGGCGTCCACCGGCCACTCCTGCCCGTGGGGACGGAGCAGGTCGCGGAGGGCGGCGGCGGTGCAGCCGGCCTCGACCACGGCGATCATCTCCGCCGGCTCGTAGGCGACGACGCGGTCCAGCGCCCGCGTCGACAGCACCAGGTCGACGGCGGCGGGATTGCCGCGGTCGAGCTGGGTCGCGCCGCCGACCACGAGCACCCGGGTGTGGGCGGCGGACGCCTCGCGCAGGCACCGCACCACCGCCTCGCGGTCCGTCGGCGTCACGGTCGGCAGCCCGGTGAGGTCCATCGGCCGCCTCAGATCCAGGTTCCCGCCGGCAGCGACCGGACCGCGGCCGCGAGGTCGCCGTCGCCCCGCGCCATGGCGAAGTCGCCGCAGCGCGCCCCCGCCGGCAGCACCTTGTGGGGGTTCATGCGTCCGTCGGGGTCGAAGGCCTGGCGCACGCAGGCCTGGGCCCCGAGGTCGGCGGCCGAGAAGAGCAGGGGCAGGAAGTCGCGCTTCTCCAGGCCGATGCCGTGCTCGCCGGAGACGACCCCGCCGGCCGCGACGCACCGCTCCAGGATCTCCTGCGAGGCGGTCAGCACGCGTTCCAGCACCCCCTCCTCGCCGCGGTCGAAGACGAACAGCGGATGGAGGTTGCCGTCGCCGGCATGGAACATGTTCACCACCAGCAGCCGGTGCTCGGCGGCGATCCGGTACACGTCGGCGAGCAGCTCCGGCAGGCGGGTGCGGGGGACGACGCAATCATGCAGGTAGTAGTGGGGAGCGTAGAGGGCCACCGCTCCGAGCGCGTGCTTGCGCCCCTTCCAGAGCTGGCCCCGCTCCTCCTCGTCGGCGGCGACCCGCATCGAGGTGGCTCCGTGGGCGCCCGCGATCGTGCCCAGCTCGGCGACCGCGTGGGCCACGCCCGCCGCCAGTCCCTCCAGCTCCACCAGCAGCACCGCCCCGGCGTCCTCGGGGTAGCCGGCGTGGACGTACTGCTCGACCGCCCGCACGCTGGCCTGGTCCATGCACTCCATCGCGGCGGCCACCAGCCCCTGGGCGATGCAGGCGGCGACGCAGCGGGCGGCGGCCAGGGGATCGGGGAAGGCGAGCAGACAGGTGGACACCACCGGCGCCAGCGGGGTGAGGCGAACGCAGACGGCGGTGACGATCCCGAGCGTCCCCTCCGATCCCACCACCACCCCGCGGAGGTCGTAGCCGGGCGCCAGCGGTCCCTCGGAGCCGAGCCGCACGCGGGCGCCGTCGGCCAGGACGAGGTCCAGGGCGAGGACGTGGCCGCTGGTGACCCCGTGGAGGAGGCAGTGGGGGCCGCCCGCGTTGGTGGCGACGTTGCCCCCCACGGTGCTCGCCTGCTGCGAGGAGGGATCGGGGGCGAAGGTGAACCCGTGGGGGCGCACGGCGTCGGCCAGGTCCTGGTTCAGAACCCCGGGCTCCACCCAGGCCAGGCGGTCCTCGGGGCGCACGTCGAGGACCCGGGTCATCCGGGAGGTGACGATGACGAGGGCGTCGCCCAGGGGAACGGCTCCGCCGGCGAGCCCGGTGCCCGACCCGCGGGGGACGATCGCGAGCCCCTCGCGGGCGGCCACCTGCACGCAGGCCTGGACCTCGTCCGCGCTCGACGGAAGGACGACCAGAGCGCAGCCACCCTCGATGATCGACGCGTCACGGGCGTACAGCCCCAGCGTGAGCGGGTCGGCCGCCACCGCCGCCCGGCCGAGCCGTGCCTCGAGCTGGCGCCGCGCGGCGAGGACGCTGATGGCCCTACCGCCCCACCGCGCGGTCCCCGACCACCCCGTCCGCGGCGGTCCCGCCGGCCGGGTCCGGCTCGCCCCCGCGCCAGACCCGCCACGGCTGCAGCCCCATCGCCCAGGCGAAGGCTCCCTCGTGGTCCGCCTCCCAGGCGACGCAGTCGGCGAGCGACCCGACCTCGATCCGGCCCCGGTCACCCAGGTGCAGCGCCGCCGCGCCCCCCCGGGTGGCGGCGGTGAGCGCCTCGTCGACCGAGAGGCCGAGCGCCGCCACCGCGAGGGCGACGACGAGGCTCATGCTGGTGGTGCCCGACGTCCCGGGGTTGTGGTCGGTGCCGAGCGCCACCGTCACCCCGGCGTCGAGCAGCAGGCGGGCCGGGGGCAGGCAGCCCATCGCCAGGGCCGTCACCGGACAGAGGGTGGCGACGACGCCGGCCCGGGCGAGCGCCCCCGCGTCGGCCGCCTCGGCGCGGAGGAGGTGGTCGGCGGAGACGCAGCCCAGCTCGCTGGCGAGCTGGGCGCCGCCGCTGCGCTGGAGCTCGTCGGCGTGGATGCGCAGACGCAGCCCGGCCGCCCGTCCCGCCACCAGCACCCGGCGCGCCTCGGCGACGGTGAAGGCGCCCTGGTCGCAGAAGACGTCGCAGAATTCGGCGCCGGCCCGGGCGGCGGGCTCGCACCACCGGCAGACGGCGTCCAGGTAGGTGTCCCGCGGCCCCTCCCAGTCAGGGGGGAGGGCATGGGCGCCCAGGAACGTCACGACCAGGCGGGGGAGGGTCGGATCGTCGCGCAGGCCGGCGAGCAGGGCGACGTCGCGGAGCTCGCCGTCGACCTCCAGGTGATAGCCGGTCTTGGCCTCCACGGTCGTCGTCCCCTGGCGGGCCCAGCCCTTGAGCCGGCCCCGGAGGGCGGCCGCGAGGTCGCCGGGGGCGGCAGCGCGGGTGGCCCGGACGGTGGCGGCGATCCCGCCGCCCTCGGCCGCGATCGCCGCGTAGTCCGCACCGGCGGACCGGCGCGCGATCTCAGCGTGCCGGGTGCCCGCGTAGACGGGGTGGGTGTGGGCGTCGATCAGCCCGGCCGTCACCAGCCGGCCGCCGCAGTCGACCGCCTCCGGCCCGTCCGGCCCCGCCGCCTCCAGCAAGCGGGCGGGGGGCCGGAGCGCCTCTGCCCGCTCCGGCGTGCCCGGGCGGCCGCCCCCGAACCAGGCGATGCGGCCCTCCTGGAGCACGACGACGGCCCCGGTCAGCACCCCGCGGTCGGTCCCGGTGACGAGGCGGCCGATGTTGTGGAGGAGCTTCACCGGGGTCCTGGGGATGGGGGGTCGGCAGCCACGATACGCGGGCGGCGGGGACGGGCGACGCGGGGCGCGCGCTCGCGCACCCGGACACGGCGCGGGTCCGCAGGTCCGCGGGTCCGACCGACGGGCGCGGGGAGCGCCCGTCGCCCGCGCCGATCACCGTCTGCCCACGCTCTCTCGCTCCCGGGCGGCGCCGGTCGCGAGGCGCCGGCGGGCTTGCCCCCGGCGGGACGGGCGTGTATGGTGCGCGCAATGCTATACCATCCGCCGTTCTGGAGCCGGGAGGGCTGAGGTGGGGGCGCCGGTCCCGGTCGAGCTGGGGTCCCTTCGCCACGAGACGGTGGTCGCCGGGGGGAGGGCGGTGGCGCTGACGGTGGCGGCCGGGCAGTTCCTGGAGATCGCCGACTGCGAGGGGCAGCAGGTGGCCGACCTCATCGCGCTGTCCGCCCAGGATCGGACGGAGTGGCTCTCCACCAGCCACACCCGATCGGCCCTCCTTCGGCTCAGCATCGGAGTGGGCGACCGGCTCCAGTCGAACTGGCGCCGCACGATGTTCGAGGTCATCCTCGACGACGTCGGGGTCCACGACGTCATCACCGCCATGTGCGACGCTCGACGCTACGCTCAGGACTACCAGGTGCCCGATCACCCCAGCTGCCGGGGCAACCTCACCGAGGCCCTCCGCCCCTGGGGGGTGGCGGAGTGGCAGATCCCGGATCCGTTCAACCTCTTCCAGAACGCCCCGATCACCGCCGACCGGCGCTTCGGCAACGAGGTCCCGACCAGCCGGCCGGGGGACCGGATCGTCCTCCTCGCTCATCGCGACGCGGTGGTCGGGGTGTCGGCGTGTCCGCAGGATCTCAATCCCTGCAACGGCTTTAGGCCCAGCCCGATCCGGGTCCGCGTCCACGACCCGGCCGCGACGTGAGCGGGAGCGGGCTGCGCCGCTGGCGGCTCGCGGAGCGGCTCCCGGAACCGCTCAGCCATTACGTCGATGGGGTGTCCGCCGGCGGGTTCCTGTGGGTGTCGGGTATGCTCCCGGTCGACCGGAGCGGCGGGCTGGTCGGCGGCGCTGACGCCGGTCGCCAGGCGGCTCAGGTCCTCGCCAATGTGGGGGTGGTCCTCGAGGCCGCGGGGGCCACCTTCGCCGATGTGGTCAAGGTCACCGTGTACCTGCGGCGCATGGCCGACCGAGAGGTCGTCAATGGGGAGCGCCGACGGGTCTTCGGCGAGGCCCGACCCGCCAGCACCCTGGTCGAGGTGTCCGCCCTCGCCCATCCCGATGCGCTCGTCGAGATCGACGCGGTGGCGGTGTGCCCACCGTCGTCAGCCGATCCCGCATGACCGAACGCGAGGTCCGGGTCATCCGGCCCCCGCTTGGAGGATGCCGATGAGACCCAGAACCCGATCCCTGCTGGCGGCGGCGACCCTGGCCTGCGCCGGCCTGGCCGCCCTGGACGGGGCGGCGGCCGCGGCCCATCGGGCTCCCGCGGCCCACCCGAGTCGGGCGACCCTGACGGTGGGAGAGTTCAACCCGTTCTCGGGACCCGACGCCTCCTTCGGGCCGGAGATGGTGGGCGGCTGCATCCCGGCCGTCCGCCTCATCAACCTCGACGGCGGGGTGATGGGACACCCGATCACCTGCCTGGTCGAGGACACCCGCGGCGATCCCGCCGACGCGGTCCCGGCGGCGGACAAGATGATGGCCACGGTGTCGAACCTGGTGGGGGTGCTGGGGCCGAGCTCCGACGAGGCGCTCGCCACCGTGCCCCTGCTCAATCGGGGTCAGGTCCCCATGTTCGTCGACACCGGCCAGGCCGCCTTCGACCACTCGCCGTACCCCTACTTCTGGCGGATCACCCCCGCGGATGACGTCAAGGGGTACGCCCTCGCCCTCTGGGCCCACCGCGCCGGCTACACCCGTGCCGCCGCTGTCTTCGGCAGCGACGTGGGCTCGCAGTCGGACGTTCCCACCCTCGTCAAGGCCTTCAAGCAGCTGGGCGGCCACATCGTCATCAACCAGCGGATCGCGCTCGACTCCACCTCCTACCGCACCGAGGTCGAGAAGCTGGTGCAGGCCCGCCCCCAGGTCATCTTCACCGAGGTCGATCCCCAGACCGGGGCCACCTATCTGAGCGAGCTGCAGCAGCTGCACGGGCTGATCCCGGTGATCGGCACCGAGGTCACCCTCGAGGCCCCCTGGCTGAAGGCGGTGACCGGCGCGATCGGCGCCGGGGCGATGGCCCGGGACTTCACCGGCATGCAGCCCTACGCCCCTCCCAGCGGCCCGGCCTGGGCCACCTTCAACGGCTCGCTGCTGCACTCCAGCGCCAGCGTTCCCCAGCCCCGGCAGTGGAGCCAGGACCCGTACTCCATGACCTACTACGACGGCGTCAACATCATGGCCCTCGCCATGCTGGCGGCTCGGTCGACCAAGCCCAGCCGCTTCAACCGCGACATCCCCCTGGTGACCGAGCCGGGCCCGGGCAAGGTGGTGGTCACCAGCTTCGCCATGGGCAAGGCCGAGCTCGCCAAGGGCCGCCGGATCCAGTACGTGGGGGCGGGCGGCCCGATCGTCTTCAATCGCTGGCACAACTCGACCGGGGCGTTCGAAGCGGCCCGCTTGGTCGGGGGGCAGGTGAAGATCATCGGCGAGGTGACGGCGGCCCAGATCGCCCAGCTCAGCGGTCACTGACGGTGGCGCGGTCCTTGGTGGGGTGGGGCCGCGACCCCACCCCGCCTCGGGCCCTGTGATGGGCCTGATCCTGGCCGCGGTCGGCTTCGGGGTCATCACGGCCTCGATCCTGGCCCTGGCGGGCGTCGGCTTCACCCTCCAGTTCGGGGTCACCAACGTCCTCAACCTGGCCTTCGGCTCCACCATGACGGCGGCCGCCTTCGTCGCCTACGTGGTCAGCCAGTCGGCGCCCCTGGTCGTGGCGGTAGCGGCCGGCGGGGCATTCGGCGCCGTGTTCTCGGTGCTCGTGAATCGCTTCGTCTTCATGCCCTTCATCCACCGCGGCACCCGGCTCTTCGGCATGATCATCGTCACGCTGTCGATGGGACTCGTGGTCCAGTACAGCCTCCAGGCGATCTTCGGGGCCTCGTTCTTCAGCCTACCCGACATCGGCGGCCCCACCTTCCACCTCGGCAGCTTCGCCATCACCGGTCCCCAGGTTGGAATCCTCGGCCTCGGCCTGGTGGCCATGGCCTGCGTCCACGTCCTCCTCCGCTACACCACCCTCGGCAAGGCGATGCGGGCCACCGCCACCAACAGCGACCTGGCCCGCAGCTGCGGGATCGCCACCGATCGGGTGATCGACGTGGCCTGGGCCATCTCCGGCTGCCTCTGCGGCCTGGCCGGGGTGGCGCTGGCCCTCGACGTCACCGCCTTCACCGACACGACCGGAGGCGACTTCCTCATCCCCATCATCGCGGTGGCGGTCCTGGGCGGGGTGGGCCAGCCGTACGGAGCCATGCTGGGGGCGCTGGTGGTGGGGGTGGCGAGCGAGGTGGCTGCCGCCGTGATCAGCCCCGACTACAAGGACGCCGTCGCCTTCGTCATCCTCATCCTGGTCCTCCTGGTGCGGCCCCAGGGGATCCTGGCCGAGGTGTCGGGGGCCAAGGAGGTGGCCTCGTGAGCGGCGCCTGGCAGTTCTACATCTCCACCCTGCTCATCTACCTCGGGGTCGATGTGATGGCCTGCTGGGGCCTCAACCTCCAATTCGGGTACGCCGGCCTGGTCAACTTCTCGTTCATCATCTTCCAGGCCGCCGGCGCCTACACCGCCGCGGTGCTGACCCTGGGCCGTCCCACCCCCGCCGACTTCCAGACCTACGTCGGCGGCGCCCACTGGCCCTTTCCCCTGCCATTCCTGGCCGCCGCCGTGGCCGGGGCGCTGCTGGCCGCGGGGGTGGGCGCGATCGGGCTGCGCCGGCTGCGGGCCGACTACGAGGCGATGGTCATGCTGGTCGTCTCGCTGATCGCCACCAGCGTCGTCACCAACGCGACCGGGCTGGTCAACGGGGCCAACGGGCTCGACCTCGTCCCCCCGCCGTTGCTGGGGGTCGTCCACCTGGGGCCGTTGGCGTACCAGTGGTTCTACGTCGGGCTGACCGCCGCCCTCTGCCTGCTCGTCTACCTCGTGGTCCACCGCATCACCGGCTCGCCGCTCGGGCGGAGCCTGCGGGCCATGCGCGAGAACGAGCCGGCCGCGGCCGCCCTGGGTCGCAACGTGACCCAGCTGCGGCTGGCGGCCTTCGTCGTCGGGGGGGCGATCGCCGGACTCAGCGGGGCCGTCCTGGTCCAGTTCCTCTCGGCGTGGTCGCCGGGCGCCTGGCTCTACCCCGAGACGTTTGTCTACTTCACCGCCGTCATCGTGGGCGGCTCGGGGAACAACCTGGGGGCGGCGGTGGGGGCGCTGCTGGTACCGGTCGCGTTCCTGGAGGCGGTTCGCTTCCTGCCCCCCTTCGGCCCACCTGGGCTCATCGACGCGATCCAGTGGATCGTCATCGGGCTCCTCGCCATGGTCTTCCTCTGGTTCTGGCCCCGGGGGATCGTGCCCGAGCGCCGCCGTCGCTTCCCCCGACGGATCCCCTCCCGCTCGGCCGCCGACGGGCCGGCCCGGTGACGGCCGAGGTCGCGGCCGCCCCCTGCGCCTGCGCCGGAGCCGTCCTCGGCATCCACGGTGTGGCCCGCAGCTTCGGCGGGGTCGAGGCGGTCAAGGGCGCCAGTTTTCGGGTGGAGCGGGGCCGGATCACCGGTCTCATCGGCCCCAACGGGGCCGGCAAATCCACCCTCCTCAACCTGGTCGCCGGTGCCCTGCTGCCGACCCGGGGGACGATCCACTTCGAGGGGCGGGACATCACCCATCTCCCCGACTACCGACGGGCGCGGCTGGGGCTGATCCGGACCTTCCAGACCTCCAGCGAGTTCGGTCGGCTCACGGTGATGGAGAACCTGCTGGTGGCGGCGCCGCGCCTGCGCGGCGAGCGGCTGCGGGAGGCGTTGCTCGGTCGGGGTTACTGGGGTGGGGCCGAGGCCCAGGCCGTGGACCGGGCCCGGAACCTCCTGGGTGAGTTCGACATGGCAGAGAAGGAGGACGAGTACGCGGGCAACCTCAGCGGCGGCCAGAAGCGTCTGCTCGAGATCATGCGAGGGCTGATGGCCGAGCCCACCGTCCTGCTTCTCGACGAGCCGATGGCCGGGGTCAACCCCACCCTGGCCCGTCGCATCGAGGCCTACCTCCTGCAGCTGCGCGACCGTGGCCTGACCATGTTGATGGTCGAGCACGAGCTGGGCGTCGTCGAGCGCATCTGCCACCCGGTCGTGGTCATGACCCTGGGCCGGGTCCTCCGCGAGGGGGCGATGGCGGAGATCCGACGTGACCCCGAGGTCCTCGATGCCTACCTCATCGGCTGAGGCGGCCGCGGCCGGACCGGCCGCCCGCCGCACCCCGCTCCTCGTCCTGGAGGGCCTGACCGCCGGCTACGGAGGCGATCCCATCGTCAGCGACGTGTCCCTCGCCGTCGGCGAGGGCGAGGTGGTGGCCGTGATCGGCGCCAACGGTGCCGGCAAGAGCACCCTGCTCAAGGCCGTGACCGGTCGACTGGCGCCGATGCGGGGACGGGTGATCCTTGCGGGCCGGGACACGACCCATCGCTCGGGACACCAGCTGGCCCGGATGGGCATCGGCTACGTCCCCCAGACCCGCGACGTCTTTGACACCCTCACCGTCACGGAGAACCTGGAGATGGGGGGGTTCCTCCTTCCCAAGGCCGACCGCCGGCGCCGGGTGACCGCCGTGCTCGCCATCTTTCCCCAGCTCCAGTCGATGCCGGAGCGGCGGGCCCTGCGCTTGAGCGGCGGCGAGCGCAAGATGGTGGCCCTCGCCCGCGCCCTGATGCTCGAACCCCGGGTCCTGATCCTGGATGAACCCACGGCGAACCTCTCCCCGGACCTGTCCCGGTCGGTGCTGCGGGAACAGGTTCGGCGGCTGGCGGACGCTGGCACCGCCATCCTGCTGGTCGAGCAGAAGGCCTTCGAGGCCCTGGAGATCGCCGACTGGGCCCATGTCCTGGTGGCCGGACGATCGGTGACCGAGGGTCCCGGCCCGGTGCTGGCGTCCCGTCCGGACATCCGCGAGGTGTTTCTGGGTCGCGAGGCCGTCTGATGGCGGGGAGGTGGGTGGCCGTCGACCGCCACCGCGCGCCGGCCGCCAGCAAGAGCGACCGCGCCACGATGGAGCTGCGCGAGCTCATCGTCTCCGGGCAGCTCCTGCCCGGTGTCTCGCTCCGCCAGCGGGAGCTCGCCCGCCGCTTCGGGATCAGCGCCACGCCGGTTCGCGAGGCCCTGCGGCGTCTGGAGGCGGAGGGCCTGGTCGCCTCCGATGCCAATCGCGGCTCCACCGTGGCTCCCCTGGACGTGCTCGGCCTGGAGGAGAACCTGCGCATCCTCGCCGTTCTCGAGGCCCTGGCCGGGCGTCTGGCGGTGGAGCGGATCACCGCGCAGGACCTCGACGAGATCGAGGCGCTCCACGCCGAGGTGAGCGCGGCGGCCGGCGACGAGGCTCGGCGCACCACCTGCAACCGAGCCTTTCACTTTCGCATCTACGCCTGCGCCGCGTCGCCCACCCTGCTGTCGATCATGCGACTCCTGTGGGCCTCGTTCCCGGGCGGGCCCCAGTTCGGCCGGCCGCATGCCGAGTCGGTGGCGCAGCACGCCCGCCTGATCCGGGCCCTCCGCCGAGGGGACGCCGCGGCGGTCACCCGGGTGATCGAGGCCCATGCGGCCGGGAGCGCCGGCTATGTTCGCGCTCAGCTCGGCGGCCCGCGGACGCTCGCTCTGCCGCGCGCCCGCCCGCGCGCACGCGATCGCGCCTGAGCGCGCGCCGAGGGGTAGTGTCTCCAGACCGGGATCGCGAGTGACCTCGCGCTCGAACCCCGCGGTGCCCGGGTGGTAGAATCGGTGGCCGTCCGGTCGGGTCGGGCGCGCCGGCCCCGCCACCGGCGGGGGCGAGTCGCCAACGGAGGGTGGGTCCATGCGCGGATCGATGCGTCATCCGACGGGGCGGTGGGGCGCCGTCGTCGTCGCCCTGGGGGCGGTGCTCCTCCTCTCCGCCTGCGGCGCCGCCGCGGCGCGCCCGGGCCGCCGGACCGCCGCCAGCGGCACCGTCAGCTTCGCCCAGCCGGTCGCCTCCGTCCCCAACTACATCTTCCCGATGACCCCGGCGGCCGACTTCACCGGTCAGAACGTGCTCGAGCTCCAGTACCTCCTCTGGCGCCCGCTGTACTGGTTCGGGAACCACGGCCGTCCCGTCTTCGACGAGCAGCTCAGCCTGGCGCTGCCGCCGGTCTACTCCAACGGGGGGCGGACGGTGACGATCCGGCTCAAGTCCTACCGCTGGTCGGACGGGCTCCCGGTCACCACCCGAGACGTCCGCTTCTGGATGAACCTCCTCCTCGCCAACAAGACCGAGTGGGGCGCCTACGTCCCCGGCGGATTCGCCGACGACATCGTCCGGATCGACTACCTCAGCCCCACCGAGTTCCGGATCACCCTGAATGCCGCCTACAACCACGACTGGCTCCTCTACAACGAGCTTGCGCAGATCATCCCCGTCCCCCAGCAGACCTGGGACCGCACCTCGCTGAGCGGACCGGTGGGGAACTACGACACGACGGTCCATGGGGCTCACGCGGTCTGGGCGTTCCTCAACCATCAGTCCAACACGCTGCCCACCTGGGACACCAGCCCGCTGTGGCGGGTGGTCGACGGCCCCTGGCGGCTGCAGCCGGGCACCGGCTTCAACCCCTCGACCGGCTTCGTCACGCTCGTCCCCAACCCCAGCTACTCGGGGCCGGTGAAGCCCACCATCGCCCGCGTCGAGGAGGTCCCCTTCAGCAGCGAGACGGCCGAGTTCGACGCGCTGCGGGCGGGGACCGTGACCTACGGCTACCTGCCGATCGAGGATCTGAGCCAGCGCAGCTACCTCACCGCGCACGGCTACCAGTTCGAGCCCTGGACCAACTACGGGATGAGCTTCATCGCCATCAACTTCACCAACCCCCACACCGGTCCGATCTTCAAGCAGCTCTACGTTCGCCAGGCGATGGAGCATCTCATCAATCAGCCGCAGTGGGATCGCACCATCCTCAAGGGCTACGGCTGGCCCACCTACGGGCCGATCCCAACCCACCCGGCCAACCCCTTCGCCGACGCCTATGAGCACGACCCGGTCTACCCCTACAGCGTGAAGGCTGCGACCGCCCTCCTCAGCCAGCACGGCTGGCGGGTGGCCCGATCGGGGACGGACACCTGCATCAGCCCCGGCACCGCGGCGCGCGACTGCGGGGCCGGGATCGCCCGCGGGGCTGCGCTCGACCTCCATCTGCTCTATTCGAGTGGCGTCCTCCTGGTGGCGGAGGAGGTGCAGGCCCTGAAGTCGGCGTTCTCCGAGGCGGGGATCAACCTCCTCCTCCAGAGCGCTCCCACCAACACCGTCTTCGCCGACTATGCCACCTGCAACAAGGCGACCGGG
The DNA here is from genome assembly GCA_027306655.1 of Candidatus Dormiibacterota bacterium. Taxonomy (GTDB): domain Bacteria; phylum Chloroflexota; class Dormibacteria; order Aeolococcales; family Bog-877; genus DAHUZL01. The sequence continues at coordinate 3,864 of DAHUZL010000112.1, read as the reverse complement.
GCCGGCTGCAGCTGGGATCTGATCGACTTCTTCTCCGGTGGGATCAGCACCATTTACTACCCCGACTACCTCCCCACCAGCGGCGAGAACTTCGGTACCGGCGGCGGCTTCAACACCGGCGGGTACAGCAGCCCCACCGCCGACCGGCTGATCCGCGCGACCCACGTCGCCCCCGGCCTGGGACCACTCTTCCAGGACCAGAACTACCTGGCCCAGCAGCTCCCCGTGCTCTGGACCCCGGCGGCGCCGCAGGCGTTCTCGGAGATCAGCGACCACCTCCACGGCGCCGTCCCGCAGGACCCGTACGGATTCCTCTATCCGGAGCAGTGGCGCCTGACCGGGTGAGGCGGCGGTGGTCGGGCCGCTCTAGCGCATGGAGGCTCACTGATGGCCGCGAAGTTCGAGATCGTCGACGACCGGTTGCACGTGACCATCGAGGGGGTGGACCGGGTCCTGTCGCTGCGGACCCACATTGATGTGCCCCTGAGCCACGTGCGCGGGGCGCGCGTGGACCCGGAGGCAGCGCACGAGATCTTCCGCAGCGTCAAGGTGGCGGGAGCCAGGATCCCCGGAGTGGTCACTGCGGGATCCTTCTACGGCACGGGCGGGGACGGGTGGACGTTCGTCGACGTCCACGACCCCACCCGAGTCGTCGTGGTCGACCTTGACCACGAGCACTACCGATCGCTGATCCTGCAGGTGGACGACCCGCCGGGCGCGGTGGCCGTGATCACGTCCGCGCTCCAGCGGGTGGGTGGGGCCGACGGTTCCGGGACCAACCCCGGCTGAGCCGCCCGACCCCAGCGAGGACACCGGGCGATGGAGGCGCTGATCGTATTGCTACGGGTGCGGCCGGGGATGCGTGAGGCCTTCCTGGATGCGATCCGCGCCGACGCCGAGGCGTCGCGGCGGCTGGAGCCCGGCTGTCTGCGTTTCGACGTGATCGCGGTGGCCGATGACCCCAACCGCTTCGTCCTCTACGAGTGCTACCGCGATGCCGACGCGTTCGCGGCGCACCGCCGGACCGAACACTTCCGCCGATGGCGGGAGGCCGCACCCCTGGTGCTGGAGCCGGAGGATGGCCAGGTGAACTGGCACGGCACCAGGCTGTGGTCGGGCGACCAGCCGCCGGCGGAGGCACCGACCGGGCCGACGGACGGGCCCCCGGCGGGGCTGGTGCTTCGCCGACACGCCATCGCCAGCCTCGACCGCGGCGCCGGGATCCACACCGTTCCCTACATCGGGCGCGGGAATGCCCCCGGCAGCCGGCTCACCACCGGCGAGACGGACTTCGCCCCTGGCACTGCCCTCCCCCTGCACCATCACAACGTCGAGGAGCAGGTCTTGGTGCTCGAGGGGGACGCCGACGTGGAGATCGGTGACCGCCGGGTGACCCTGGGCCCGGGCGATGCCAGCTGGGCCCCGGCCGGCGTGCTCCATCGCTTCGCCAATCGGGGCAAGGGGCCGCTCCGGATCCAGTGGACGTACGGTGGGGACCGGGTCACCCGCACCATCGCCGCCACCGGCGAGACGGTCGAGCACCTCTCCCTGCGCGACCGACTCGGGATCGCGGCCGACTGACCCCGAGCCGGCCGCAGGACGGTCTCCATGGCGGTGGTGGCCCTGTCCTCCACGCGCTCGGGCGGCCGGTCACCGAGCCTGGTGTCACCGAATCGGATCAGCCGGGCTGCTCCGGAGCCACTCCACCTGAAGACCGCCCTCGGGGCGCTCCGCCGCTGGCGGCCGGGCCGTCACCGAGAGCGCGTGGGCGGCGAATCCCTCGGACTCGGCCAGGCGCACGACGTCGGCGCCGATGGCGGCCAGCCCGCTCGGGCTGAGCTCCACCACCGATGACGTACGCAGGAAGTCGCGCACCCCGAGGGCTGACATGCTGCGGGCGAACCCGTTCGTGGGCAGGACGGCATTGGGCCCGGCGAGGTAGTTGCAGGCGGCCACCGGGGTGTTCGGGCCGATGATCACCTCGCCCGCGTAGCGGACGCCGGGGAGCACCGCGTACGGCCGGGCGATGTCGAGGACCAGGTGCTCGGTGGCGAGCAGGTTGATCACCGCGAGCGCCTCGGTCTCGGACTCCACCACGATGGCGCCGCCGCGCTCGTCCAGCACCTGCATCACCCAGCCGCGGCGCGGCTCCGGCAGTGCCGCCGCCACCCGTGCCGCGGCCATGGCCACGCGCTCCGCCACCGCGGGGTCGGTGGTGACGAGGAGGCACAGGGAGTCGGGACCGTGCTCGGCCTCGTTGCAGAGGTCGAGCGCGACCACCTCGGGGTCCACCGACGCATCCGCGTACACGACCGCCTCGCTGGGACCGGAGTGCAGCCCGATGTCGACGGTGCCGGCGAGGAGCTGCTTGGCGCCGGTGACGTAGGCGTTGCCGGGACCGAGCACCTTGGCGACCGCCTCCACCGTCTCGGTGCCAAGCGCGAGGGCGGCGATCGCAGGCGCGCCGCCCATCCGGTAGACGGTGTCGAGGCCCAGGCGATGGGCGAGGTACAGCGTCGCCGGGTCGAGCCGGCCGGTCGCGTCCGGCGGGCTGGCGACGGCGATCCGCTCCACTCCCGCGACGCGAGCGGGGACCCCCAGCATCACCAGGACCGAGCCGAAGGAACCCTTGCCGCGGGGGACGTAGCAGCCCACCGACTCGATCGGCACCGTCTGCTCGCCCGCCCGCGTCCCGTCGGGGAACGCCTCCAGCCAGAGCGGTGGCGGCAGCTGGCGGCGGTGGAAGCGCTCGACGCGCTCGATCGCCCGATCGAAGGACCGGCGCAGGTCGAGGGGGAGCTGGGCCGCGGCCTCCGCCAGCTCGTCGTTGCCCACCCGCAGCCCGATGCCGTCGAGGTCGACCCCGTCGAACTCACGCTCGAGGGCGAGGACCGCGGCATCGCCCCCCGCGCGGACGGCGTCGACCACCCGCCGACAGGTGGTCAGCACGTCGGCAGGGACATCGGCCCGGCGGTGGACCAGGCGGCGGCGCTCGGCATCGGAGAGCTCCGACCAGCGGGTGATCTTCAGGGGAGGGCCTCCGTGAGGTGGGACCGGTGTCGCAGGGCCATGGTAGGGAGTCGCCGGTCCGAGCCAGGCGCGGGGCCGCCGTGGGCCGCGACCCAGGGTGCCGGGGTAGAGGTCACGCAGGCTGAATCCCAGCACCGAATCTCCCGTGGCGACATCGGGCTGGACCCCGCCGCGGCCGTCGTCGGAGGTGCCGACGACGTCGACCTCATGCTGGGAGTCCGCGGACCACCACGGACCGAGGCGATCAGAGGGCGGAGCGGCCGCTCGACCTCTACATTCGCATCGTCGCGAATCGTGCGGGGACGCGTCCTTTCGGTGGCGATGGCCCGGAGGATGCGGAATGAGCCCTCGATCCCGGGCGCGTCGCGGCTGAGCGCGAGCTCGGCGGCATCGATCAGGGGGCTGGTGGGGCTCCCGAAGTGACGGGTCGCATGGTCGGTCATCGATAACGACGGATCCCACATCCACAGGGACAGGGGTGTGCCTCCCAACATCCGGTAGACGCGGGCGCACTCCTCCAGGGGCGCGCCGGGGAGGAAGTCAGGGACCGAGCCGTAGCCGAGGGGGTCGACGCGCAGCACCAGCGTCGCCCGCTGGTGAAGCGCGGCCTGCCCGGCCGTCATGGCGCGCATGGAGAGGCCGAGCGGCCCTGGAGACCCGCGGCGCCGCCGACCCCGCGCGCCGGGCCGGCCTGATCCCGTCCGGGGCCGGGGCTCGGGACGCGTCGGGTGGTGATCGGCGGCTACCGGCGTCCGGCGGTCCCCAGCGTCAGTCTCCCCGAGGATGAGGTGGGATCCGATCGACCACGGCGGCGATCGCCTCGGCGGCCGTGGC
>DAHUZL010000105.1 GCA_027306655.1 Candidatus Dormiibacterota bacterium | reverse complement strand
CACCGGGTTAACCGGGTAAGACCCCAGGTAGACCACCTGGTTGATAGGCCGCGGGTGTAAGGGCAGCAATGCCTTGAGCTGAGCGGTACTAATCGGTCGAGGGCTTGACCACTCTCTGCCACATTGCTCGGGGGCGAGCCGATCGGCGGCTGGCTCGGTCATCGGTCGCACCACTTCGCGCGCCTCGGTTGCCCCTGGGCCTGCGCCCGCGCGGCGATGGCCGGCAGCCCGCACCACAAAGAAAGAGATCCGGTGACCATAGCGGCGGGGAGACACCTGTTCCCATCCCGAACACAGCAGTTAAGCCCGCCAGCGCCGATGGTACTGCCCTGGCAACGGGGTGGGAGAGTAGGTCATTGCCGGGTCTCTTTTTTGCGTGCTCGCCGCGACCCGGGTGGGGCACCGCCGCATGGTGCCAGGACCTCCAACGGACGAGGGTGAGCTGAGGTCGAGCCCGGGGCCGCCCAAGGCCCTCGGGGGACCGGCTTGGGCGGTACCGCGCCCTCGCCACCGGTAGGATCCCCGGCCGCATCCGCTGGCCAACTCGGAGGCGCGCAGGCTCGCTCCCGATCTGGGCCATCGAGCGCGACAACGTGCGGGTGCCTGCGGGCCTGACCGCACCATCTGGGGGGGGGATGCAGCCGGTGTTCGTCGTCAGGTGGGTGCTGGAGTCGGCGGTGTCGCCGGGACGACGCACGTTGACACGGCCCGATCGCTCCCGTAGAATCACCAGCCGACCCATCCCCTTGGGAGGACCATGTCCGCAGGCGAGCGCGGCCCGAAGCTGGCACGGCTTCGGCGCGCGGCGGTGGGCGCGGGTCGGCGCATCGGTGCGGTGCGGACCCCGCGGAGGGTCGGGTGGATCGTGCTCGGAGCGCTGATGGCCGGCTGCGGAGCGGCCGCACCGGCCCCGCGGGCGGTCGCGGCGCCCCAGGGTACGGTCCGCTGGGCGCTCCCGCCCAGCACCGTCCCCAACTGGATCTTCCCGATCACCACCGCCGCCGACTTCAGCAACGTCAACACCCTTGAGTTCCAGTACCTTATGTTCCGCCCGCTCTACTGGTTTGGGCAGAGTGGAACCCCGGTGTTCAACGAGGGGCAGAGCCTGGCGCTGCCCCCGGTCTTCTCGAACGGCAATCGAACCGCGACGATCACGATGAAGCGCGGCGTACGCTGGTCGGACGGCCGCCCGGTGACATCCCGGGACGTGGAGTTCTGGCTGCGCCTGCTGATCGCCAACAAGGCCAACTGGGGCGTGTACGTGCCCGGGGGCTGGCCCGACCTGATCGCCTCGATGCGGTTCCTCGGGCCCTACCGCTTCTCGATCACGTTCCGGCACCCGGTCAGCCATTACTGGGCGCTGTACAACGAGCTCAGCCAGGTCGTGCCGCTGCCTCAGCAGGCATGGGACCGCACCTCGGCCTCGGGGGCGATCGGCAACTACGACCGGACCACCTCGGGTGCGCGGGCCGTCTACCGCTTCCTCGCCGGCCAGTCGAAGACGCTGGCGACGTACGACACCAACCCCCTCTGGCAGGTCGTCGACGGGCCGTGGCGGATCCAGACCGGGACCGGGTACTCACCGGCGACGGGGTTCACGATCCTGGTGCCCAACCGGCACTACTCCGGACCGGGCAGCCGCCCTCGCATCGCCAAGTTCGAGGAGGTGCCGTTCACCAGCGATTCCGCCGAGTTCGACGCCCTGCGCTCGGGGGCCCTCGACTACGGGTACCTGCCGGTGCAGGACCTCAGTCAGCGCCCGTACTTCGCAGCCCATGGGTTCACATTCTCGCCGTGGGACGTCTGGGGTATCCGCTATGTTTGGATCAACTTCACCAACCCCAAGGACGGGCCACTCTTCAAGCAGCTGTACCTCCGTCAGGCGATGCAGCACCTGATCAATCAGCCTGAGTACATCAGCCGGATCTACCACGGCTACGCCCATCCCACCTACGGGCCGGTGCCGCTCACGCCGAGCAGTCCCTTCCTCAGCCCGCGGCTGCGGCACAACCCCTATCCGTACGACCCCGCCGCGGCCCGGGGCCTGCTCCGCGAGCACGGCTGGGCGGTCCACCCCAATGGCACGAGCGTCTGTACCCACCCCGGAACCGGCCCCACCCAGTGCGGCGCCGGGATCGCCCGCGGCCGCCAGCTCTCGTTCAGCTTCATCTGGGCGCCCGGTGCGGTCGTGGAGACCCAGACGGTGGAGGCGATGAAATCGGCCTTCTCCGCCGCCGGGATCACGCTGAACCTCAAGTCGTCGACCAATGTTTCCGCACTGCTGACGCCCTGCGCCCCCAAGACCGGCTTCGGGTGCCAGTGGGACCTCATCGACTCGAGCGTCGGCACCTACAGCGTCAGCTACTCGCCGGACTACTACCCGACCGGAGGCGAGGGCTTCGATTGCGGCGCCGCCTTCAACCTGGGCGGCTACTGCGACCCGCAGAACGACCGCAACGTCACGGCCACCCACGAGCTGCCCGGGCTCGGGCCCTTCTACCGCTACGAGAACTACATCGCCCAGCAGCTGCCGCTGCTGTGGCTGCCCACCGCACCGGCGCAGCTTTCTGAGGTCAGCGGTCGACTCCACGGAGCGCTGCCCCAAGACCCGAACCTCAACCTCTACCCGCAGTCGTGGTCGCTGTCACCGTGACGCCGATCTCGGCTGCTGGAGGGACGGCCGGTCGGCCCTGAGCAGCGCTTCGCTGACCTGGTCGAGGGGGCGCTCGGCGACGGCAACCTGCCCGGGGTCGCGGTCGGCGTGACCGATCTGGACCGGCCGGTCCACCTCGCCGTCTTCGGATCCGCCAACCTGGACGCCCACCTGGCGGTGGACTCGGCAACGCTCTTCGAGATCGGCTCCATCTCCAAGGCCTTCACCAGCACGCTGGTCCTGCAGGAGGCGGAGGCGGGCCGCCTCGACCTCGACGAGCCGGCCCGCGCGACGCTGCCCTGGCTCGCGATCGGGCCGCGGACGGCGACGATCACCCCGCGCCAGCTGCTCGCGCACCGGTCGGGCCTGGTGCAGGGCGCCGAGGTCAGCCCGGAGGCGATGTCGGAGGTGCTCCTCCTGGCGGAGGTCGCCCCGGCGGGGGCGGTCGGGGCCTTCCACTATTCCAACGTCGGCTACAAGTTGCTCGGGCTCCTGCTCGAGGCGGTCAGCGGGAGGCCGTACCCGGACCTGGTGCGGGAGCGGATCCTGGAGCCGCTCGGGATGGCGACGACGGCCCCCGCCATCACCAACGACGTCCGCCCCCGCCTCGCCGTCGGGTACGAGGCGTTCTGCGACGACCGGCCGCTCCCACCGGGAGGCCGGCTGGCCCCCGCGACCTGGCTGGAGACGTCGACCGCGGACGGGAGCGTCGCCGCCACCGCCCTGGACATGACGGCCTTCGTCCGGATGCTGCTTCGGCGCGGCGCAGGCCCCAAGGGGCGGCTGCTCGCCGAGTCGAGCGTCGAGGCGATGTCGACGCCCTGGGCGCCAGCGGGTCAACCGGCGCCGAAGGAGGGGTACGGGTTCGGGATCGCCCTTCAGCGCGGCCGTCACGGGCCGGTCCTGCGCCACGGCGGCGGGATGGTCGGGTACCGGGCGGAGCTGGCGGTCGAGCCCGAGGCCGGCATCGGGGTGATCGTCCTGAGCAACGGCCCGGGAGACCCGGGCTGGATCGCCCGGGCCGCGCTGGAGCTGTTCCGGCCGGGGGCGGGGGCGACGGCCGCGCTCGATTCGCTTCGGCCCGACCCGTGGGTGGTCCCCGATGCCGCCGCCCATGTCGGCCGGTACGGGGAGGGCCCCGGCGCGTTCGAGCTCGTCGAACGGGACCCCGGGCACCTCTGGCTGGTCGATGCCGAGGGGGAGGCGCGGGTGAGCCCCGCCGGCCCGGACGCCCTGCTGGCGGCGCACCCGCGCCTGGATCGCTTCCCGCTGGAGAGCCTTCGCACGCCGGACCGCGTCTCCGGCTTCCACCATGGCGGCGCCTGGTACGGGCGCGACGGAGCGCGCCTGCCGCCGGCGGCGGCGGCGGAGGATGCGGCCGCGGTCGTCGGCCACTACCGCTCGTACAATCCGTGGTTCAGCCACGTCCGGGTGGTGGCGCGGCAGGGACGGCTGGTCGCGGTGGCGCCCGGAGGGACCGAGGCATTCGACGGCAGCCCGGAGCTGGTGCGGACCGGCACGGACCGGTTCCGCCTGGGGTCGGACCCGGCGACGCCCGAGGTCATCCACTTCGACCAGCACGTCGGTGGGCGGGCGATGCGCGCGTGCCTGTCGGGCGGCCACTTCCACCGCACCGCCGCGCCCTGACACGACCGCTGACCGGGGACGGTCAGAGCCCCAGCGACGGCTCGGGGCGCCGGCCTCGTGGTCGAGACGAGTACGTCGAGGGTTGTGGATCGCACGGATGGCCTCCGGGCTGCTGCTGTGCGGGGTGGCCACGGGCCAACGGGGCGGCGCCAGATGGCGTGGGCACCGGGGCGGCCGCTCGGGTTTTCCACCGGCCCGCGCGGGTGGCGGGCGCCGCCGGGCTCCGCTAAGATGAGCGACCGCGCCGAGGTGGTGGAACGGTAGACACGCTGCTTTGAGGGGGCAGTGAGCGCAAGCTCGTCCGGGTTCAAATCCCGGTCTCGGCACCACCGCCGCTCTCCGTCGGCCGCCCCGGCGGCCCAGCCCGCGGCCGTCGGCGGACCGGGAGGGCGTGGACCCCGTGGACCTGCCCCCCGGAGTGCCGGGCTTCGGCCGCTGCGGGGGATGCCGGTACCGCTCGCGGCTCGCCGACGCGCCCTGCCTCGCCTGCCTGCGGGCGGTCCAGGGCGAGCCGGGCTGGCGACCGCGCTGCCCGGTCTGCGAACGGCCTCTGCCCGACGCGGCGGTCCGCCGCTGTCCGGCGCCGCGGTGCCGCGACCCCGCCCGCCCCTACCTCGCCAACCGTGCCGTCACCGACCGGCGCGGGGTGCTGGAGCGGGTGCTGCTGCGGCGAAAGTACGCCGGCGAGCGGCGGTGGACCCCGGTACTGGCCCGCGTGCTGGCCGGCTATCTCGACGAGCGCCGGGAGCGGTGGCCGGCCATCGACCTCGTCGTGGCGAGCCCCGCCTACCGGGGTCCCGGGGGGGCGGCGTTCGACCACGCCCGGGCGCTGGTCGCCGCGCTGGCGTGCTGGGAGCCGCTCCCGGGAGCCGAGTGGGACGGGAGCGGGCTGCCGGCGGTGGAGCGGAGCCGGGCCGTGCCCGCCGTCCACCGGCTCTCGGCTTCCGGGCGGGCGCGCCTGGCCTCCGAGGCCCTCGGCCCGGCGATCGTGGTCCCCGACCGGGCCCGCACCGAGGGCCGGGCCATCCTCGTGGTCGACGACTGCTTCACCACCGGGGCCACCCTGGGAGCGGTCGCGCACGCCCTCCAGGGCGGCGGCGCCCGCCTCGTCGTCGGGCTCAGCGTCGCGCGGCAGCCGCCGCCCCCGGAGCGGGGCGGGTCAGCCCCGGACGGTCGGCCCCACCGTGAAGAGCCAGACCCCCCCGATGTGCCGAGGCCGCTGCCGCAGGAGATCGGCGAGCAACCGCCGGGTCGTCGCCGCCCCCGGCCCCGGGCCGGCGGCGATGGCCCGAACCCTCCACCGATGGAGCTGGGCCATGAGAAGGGCCCGGGCGCCGGCCGACAGGGGCCGGGCGGGGGCGCCGGCCTGGGCGCTCCAGAGGGCGGCGCGGAGGGCCGATGGCTCGGCGTAGGAGGCGATGACGCCGGGGCGTGACGCGGCGTGGAGCAGGCAGCCGGTCGGAGTCCGGTAGCTGAACCCGCTCGCCGCCTGCCACAGGAGCGCGGGGCAGCCCAGGTCGTCGGCGATGGGCGTCGTCAGCAGGGTGCCGCCGGCCGAGACCCTGGCCGGCGCCGCGGTGCGGAAGAACGCCGGGACCTGGGCGGACGAGGTCAGCTCGCCGCTCGCCGGCACCAGGCTGAGAACGACGCACCCGACCAGGATCCCGGACCGCACCCGGTCCCTGCCGGTGCGGACGGCGGCGAGGCGGTCGACGCCGATCGTGATCAGGGCTGCCACCGCCAGCCACGCCACCGCGAAGAGGCGGGCGGGGAGGACCTTGCCCAGCAGAGGCACGTGGGCCACCAGCCACCAGGGTAGGGGGACGCCGGTGGCGCGGCCGGCCACGTGGAGGTGGCTGCCGAGGGCGAAGAGCATGACCACGGCCGCCAGCCCGGCGAAGAAGCGGACCCGGGGGTCGCGGCGCTGGGACAGCACCACCCAGCCCAGGACGATGCAGAGCGGCACGCCCAGGTAGACCACCCGATCGAAGGGATAGCCCGTGAAGTGCTGGGTGATCCCGACCAGGACCGGCGGGGCCATCGCCTGCAGCTGGGTGGGCAGCACGATGGCGAGCAGGTCGGCGACGTTGGTGGAGGGCGGTTCCACCACCCCGGTCAGGAGCCGGTGCGGTCCCAGGAACTGCACCGCCAGGGGCACGGCGGCGATGAGGAGCGCGACCGGCAGCGCCACCGCCAGCGCGCGGGCGGCGCGGGGGAGGGCGGCCCGGGCCGCGTCCCGGTGGGTCGCCCCCAGCCACAGGAGGGCGCCCGCCGCCACCAGGGCGCAGGTCACGACCAGCTCCTCGGCGGTGAGCAGCTCGAACCCTGCCCAGGCGCCGAGCCCGAGCCCGAGCAGCCGCGGCGACCGCCCCCGGGTGCGGACCAGGTCGTCGAGCAAGATCAGGAGGAGGGGGACCGCCCAGAGGTTGACCCAGGGGAGGTGGCCGGTGTCGCCCTCGGCGAGGATGAACGGCGAGAAGCCGAACGCCGCCCCCCCCAGCCAGACCGCCACCGGGTTGCGCGCGTAGCGGCGGAGGGCGATCGCCGCGACCCAGCCCGAGGTGGCCAGGGCCCCCGTCATGGCGACGTTGTAGGCGAGCACCGGTCCCGCCAGCAGGGTCAGCGGGCTCAGCAGGACGGCCAGGGCCACCACCCCGTTGTTCCACATGAGGTTGATCGGGTGGGGCGCGGTCGTCAGCGCGGTGAACAGCTGCAGGTGCCCCGTGGCCAGCCCGTGGGCGAACCAGGCGAGGAACCAGACCTTGGCGTCGGGGTTGGAGCCGGCTCCGATCAGGCGGGTGGTCGGGTGAGCCCAGGCGGTGGCGGTCAGGGCGATGGCCACCGCCACGTACGAGAGGGGCGGCAGGGTGGCCGCAAGCAGGCGGCGCCCGGTCCGCGCGGTCCCCACCGTCCCCGGCGCCCGCGCGCCGGGGACCGGCCACGTGGACGCGCGCGTCCTGCCCATGCGTGCCATCTCACCGCAGTGGCGGCCGGACCGGGCGCGGATCATCGGACCGTCACCGGATCGTGAGCGCGCGACAGCGCTGTCACGGGGCGGCGTCCCTCCGGCGCCGCCGGGACGGGCGCCCCCGGCCCGTACGATGGCGGACGGCTGATGCCTGCTCCTGCCCCCGCCACCGCGGTCCTGCTCATGGCCTACGGCACGCCCTCGGGCCCCGAGGCGGTCGAGCCGTACCTGCGCCACATGCGGGGGGGGCGCGCCCCCAGCGCCGAGGCGCTCGCCGACCTCCAGCGCCGCTACCGGGCGATCGGCGGGCAGTCGCCGCTCCTGGCCATCACCGAGTCCCAGGGCCGGGGCCTGGAGGCGGAGCTCAACCAGCGTGCGATGGGACCCTACGAGGTCCACGTCGGGATGAAGCACGCTCCGCCGTTCATCGAGTCGGCGGCCGCCACGATCCGCGCGGCGGGAGCGTCCCGCGTGGTCGCGCTGGTGCTGGCCCCCCACTACTCGGCCCTCTCCGTGGGGCAGTACCTGGAGCGCGCCCGCGCCGCGCTCGCCGACCCCGCCCCGGGCCCGGCCGTCGCGGTGGTCGAGCACTGGCACCTGCACCCGGGATACATCGCCTGGCTGGCGGAGCGGGTCGAGGCGGCGCGCGACCGTCTCACCGCCCAGGAGCGGGCGGCCGCGCTGGTGGTGTTCACCGCCCACAGCCTGCCGGAGCGCCTCCGTGCGATGGGCGACCCCTACCCCGAGGCCCTGCCCGCGACCGCGTCGGCGGTGGCGGGCCGCCTCGACCTCCCGCGCTGGACCACCGCCTGGCAGAGCGCGGCCTCCACCGGCGAACCGTGGTTGGGCCCCGACCTCGCGCAGGTGATCGCCGGTGCCGCCGCCGAGGCCGTTCCCGCGGTGGTCGTCTGCCCGGCGGGATTCACCGCTGACCATCTCGAGGTTCTCTACGACGTCGACATCGCGGCCCGCGCGGCGGCGCGCCGCCGCGCCATCCGCCTGGAGCGCACCGACTCGCCCAATGCCGATCCCGCCTTCGTGGCGACGCTCGCCGACATCGTGGTGGCGGCGGCGGGCGGGCTGGCAGGACCGGCCCGGTCGGGGGGCTGATGGCCGCCCCCGCCGGGGTCCGCCACGTGGTGATCGTGGGCGGCGGGATCACCGGCCTCGCCGCCGCGCATCGGCTGGCGGACCCGTCGCGGGCGGACCAGGTGCGGGTCACGCTGCTGGAGGCGTCGGAGCGCCTCGGCGGCAAGGTCGAGACCGGGCGCTGCGGCGAGTGGACGGTCGAGCTCGGGCCGGACGGCTTCCTCGCCCGCGAGCCGGACGCGCTCCAGCTCTGCGAGGCGGTCGGGCTGGGATCGGAGATGGTCCGCGCCGAGACCGGGCGCGCCGGCGTGTGGGTGGGGGGACGGGTGCGCTGGCTCCCCCCGGGCCTGGTCCTGGGCGTTCCGGTGCGGCTGGGCCCGCTGCGGCGGTCGGGGGCCGTCGGTCCGGTGGCGCTGCTCCGGGCGGCCGCGGAGCCGCTCGTGCCCCGCCGGGCGGTCGGGCCGGATGACCCGCTGGGCCCGATCCTGCGCCGCCGCTTGGGGTCGGAGATCTTCGAGCGGCTGATCGACCCGCTCCTGAGCGGCATCTACGCGGGGTCGGCCGAGACGATGAGCCTGGGCGCGGTCGCCCCCCGGCTACTGGAGGCGCTCCGCGCGCGCGGCAGCCTGCGTCGGGGGCTCCGAGCCGGCCTCGCCGCCGAGGGCGGCGGCGGCACCGGCCCGATGTTCCTCACCGTCGCCGGTGGGCTGGATCGGCTGGTGGACCGGCTGGCGCAGGCGATCCCGGACGGCTGCGTTCGGCGCTCGTGCCCGGCGACCGGGATCGGCCGCCTCCCGGACGGCACCTGGTCCGTCACCACTCCGGGGAGCGCGCTGGAGCCGGCCGACGCCGTGATCGTCGCCGCCCCCGCGCCCGTGGCCGCCTCCCTCCTGGCGGGCGCCAACGCCGCCGCCGCCCGCGCGCTGGCGGGCATCCCCTACGCCTCGGTCGCGACCGTGACCCTCGCCTACCCGGTGGCGGCGCTCCCGGCGCTGCCGGAGGCGAGCGGGTTCCTGGTCGCCCGCCGGGAGCGGCGGCGGATGACCGCCTGCACGTTCCTCGGCCGCAAGTGGCCCCACCTCCGGGCGGACGACGTGGTCCTGCTGCGGGCGTCGGTCGGTCGCGACGGCGACGAGAGCCTGCTGGCACTTCCCGAGGCGCAGCTCGCGGCCGAGGTCCACATCGAGCTGCGGCGGGCCCTGGGCGTGCGCGCCGCCCCGTCCGCGATCACGGTCCGGCGCTGGCCGCAGGCGCTGCCGCAGTACCGGGCCGGCCACCTCGGCCGCATCGAGGCGCTCGACGACGCGCTCCGGTCCACGCCCCGGCTCCAGGTCGCCGGCGCCGCCCTGCGGGGGGTGGGGCTGCCCGCCTGCATCCGCGACGGCCGCCGGGCCGCGGATGTGGCCATCGCCGCCGCCCGCGACGGCGGTTGAAGGCCGCCGAGGGGGGCCGTCACCGCCATCCGGTAGGATGGGCGCACCGCGCACGGCGCCCCGCCCGCGCACGACTCGCCAGCGGATGCAGGAGGTGGGACCAGCTCGATGCCTGCTCCCCGGCGCCAATCGAAGACCCGGGCCGCGGCGCGACAGGATGCCCGGAGGCGTGGTCCACCAGGAGCCGGTCGGCAGGGCCAGGCGCCGCGCGGGCGCGCGGCGTCCCGCGGGGGCGGACGTCCGCCTCCACTGGTGCTGGGGCTGGTCAGTGGCGTGACGTTGGTGATCGTGCTGATCGTGGTCCTCAGCGTCACGTCCACCAGTGGCGGCCCCGCCGCCGCCCCGCTGCAGCCCGCGCCGGCCTCGCTGGTGCGTTCCGTCACCTCGGTGCCGCTCACGACGTACAACGCGGTGGGCCGCGGCCAGGCGGTCGTCCGCCCCAGCGTCGTGACGGGACCCCTGCTGCGTCAGAGCGGCAGGCCCGAAGTGCTCTACGTCGGTGCCGAGTACTGCCCCTTCTGCGCCCTCGCGCGCTGGGGCCTGGTCGCGGCGCTGAGCCGGTTCGGCCGGTTCGCCAACCTGCACATCATCCGCTCCAGCAGCGTGGACGTCTTTGCCGACACCGCCACATTCAGCTTCTACGGGTCGCACTACACCAGTCCCTACGTCAGCTTCGTACCGGTGGAGCATCAGACCAATGTCCTGGGGAGCGGGGGCTACAAGCTGCTGCAGCCGCTGACCGCTCAGCAGAACCGGCTCTGGACCCGCTACGGCGGGTCGGGCTATCCCTTCATCGACGTGGGGGGCCGCTACACCCAGGGCCCGGTCGTGCCCGATGCGCTCGTCGCCGACATCCACGGCAGGAGTTGGACCGCCATCGCGGCGGCCCTCCGACGACCTGGGTCGGGCGCGGCCCAGGACATTCTCGGTGAGGCCGACCTGTACTCGGCCGAGCTCTGCCGCGTGACGGGCGGTCGCCCCGCCGCCGTCTGCGGCTCGGCGGGGGTGGCGGCGGCCGCCGCCGGGCTCTGACCGGGTGACGCGAGCCCGTCTCGGGCCGGCGTCGGACGCCGGGGCCGCACCGTGGGCCGAGCCCGGCGCCTGGTGGCTGGCGGGGCTCTCGGTGGTCGGGCTCGGGATCGCCGCCTACCTCACCTCTGTCCACTACGCCGGCGTCGCGCTCGCCTGCCCGTCCACCGGGGCGATCAACTGCGAGGTGGTGACCACCAGCGCCTACTCCGTCGTCCCCGGAACCCAGGTCCCCATCACCGTGCCGGGGATGGCGTGGTTCGTGCTCAGCCTCGGTCTGGCGCTCGCCCAGCTGGGGCAGCCCGAGCGGCCCGGCTGGCGCCGGCTCCACGCGGCCTGGGCCGGCGTCGGCATCCTCACCGTGTTCTACCTGGTCTACGTCGAGCTGGTGCGGCTCCACACCGTCTGTCTCTGGTGCACCGGCGTCCACCTGGTCATCCTCGCCACGCTGATCACCACCGTCTGGCGGCTCGCGGCGGAGCCGCCGGGGGCCGGGGAGGTGCGACCCTCCTCCGAGGCCGGCTGAGCTCGGGCCCGCAGCGCCGCAGCCTCCCTCTGGCGCCCCCCACAATGGCGGGATGCCGACCCCGGTCGAGGAGACCCCCGCCGAGGCGGCCGTGCGCACGCTCCTGCGCGAGGTCGGCGAGGACCCCGATCGGCCCGGTCTGCGTCTCACCCCGCGACGGGTGGCCGAGAGCCTCGCCTTCCTCACCAGCGGCACCGGGGTGGACGTCGACGCCGTCCTCCGCGATGCCGTCTTCCACGACGCATACGACGAGATGGTGGTGGTGCGCGACATTGCCCTGCACAGCCTCTGCGAGCACCACCTGCTCCCGTTCCACGGCGTCGCCCACGTCGCCTACCTGCCCGCCGGCCGGCTGGTCGGGCTCAGCAAGCTGGTCCGCATCGTCGATGCGTTCGCACGCCGGCTGCAGATCCAGGAGCGTCTCACCACCCAGGTGGCCGAGGCGATCGAGCACCACCTGGCGCCGCGCGGGGTGGGGGTGGTGATCGAGGCGTACCACCTCTGCATGATCATGCGCGGAGTGGAGAAGCCCGGCAGCCGGACCGTCACCAGCTGCATGCGGGGGACGTTCCGGCGCGACCCGCGCACCCGCGCGGAGCTGCTCCAGCTCCTGCGCTCGTCGGGCTGACGCGGCCCGGCGGTACGCTGGCCTGCGCCCGTGACCGTTTCCACGGCGACCCCGACGTCCCCCCGGTCGCGACCGGCGCCCGCCGCCCGCGCTCCGGACCCGCGCCCGGCCCTGGCCACCCTGGCGCCGGCCGACCTCGCCGGCTGCCTCGCCGAGTGCGGGGCCGCCCCCTACCGGGCGACCCAGCTCCGCCGCGCCGCCTTCGCCGGGGGGGCCGAGGGGTTCGACGCGGTCCCGCTCCTGCCCCGGGAGCTGCGGCGCGCCCTCGGGACGCGGCTCCGCTACCAGACCCTGACCCTGGCGGCGGAGCGGGAGGCCGATCGCGGGCTGACCCGCAAGCTCCTCCTCGGAGCCGACGACGGGGAGATGGTGGAGACGGTGGCGATGGCGTACCGGGCCGCCCCGGGGCACCGGGCGCGCCAGACGGTGTGCGTCAGCACCCAGGTGGGCTGCGCCATCGGGTGCGCCTTCTGCGCCACCGGCCAGCTCGGCCTGCGCCGCCAGCTCCACCCCGCCGAGATCGTGGACCAGGTGCGCTGGGCGGCCCGCCAGTGGCGCCTCGCCGGCGACGCCCCCCCCAGCCACGTCGTCTTCATGGGGATGGGGGAGCCGCTCCAGGACGTCGACGCCACCGCGGCGGCGGTCCGTGCCCTCGGCTGGTGGGGGATCGCGCCCCGGCGGGTGGTCGTCTCCACCAGCGGGATCGTGCCCGCCATCGACCGTCTGGGGGAGCTCGGGCTGGGGGTCACCCTCGCCCTCTCCCTCCACGCCACCCTGGACCCCCTCCGCGATCGCCTGGTGCCGCTCAACCGGCGCTGGCCGATCGCCGCCTGCCTCGAGGCGGGCCGCCGCTACGCCCGCGGCAGCGGGCGGCGGCTGACGCTGGAGTACGTCCTCATCGCCGGCGTCAACGATGGCGACGACGACGCCCGCCGCCTGCGCCGGATCGCCGCCGGGGCCGGGGCCCACTGCAACCTCATCCCCATGAACGGCATCCCGGGCAGCCCCTGGCACGCCCCCACCCCGGCGCGCGTCCGCGCCTTCGCGGCCCGGGTCGGGCCCCGGGCCACGATCCGGTTCTCGCGCGGCGATCGCGTCCAGGCCGCCTGCGGCCAGCTCCGGGCCGAGCTGACCGCCCCTGCTGCTCGCGCCGCCAGGATCCTCGGGCGCCAGGACGAGGCCCGGGCGATCGCGGAGCGCCGCCCGTTGCCTGTGCTACGCTGACCCGGTCTTCGGGGCAGGGTGGAAGGCCCGACCGGCGGTGACAGCCCGCGAGCCCCCCGGCAGCGTGACGCCGCCGCGGGGCAGGACCCGGTGGAATTCCGGAGCCGACAGTGAGAGGACCCGGCGCCGCGCCGGCCCTCGAGTCTGGATGGGAGAGGACCTGTGGGCGGGCGTGCGGGCCCGACCGACGCGGTCTCCCTGCCGCGTCGACGCCGGAGCCCCATGATCGACACGCTGCCCGCGGCCCGCCCCGTCCCCCTCGACCCGATGGCCGAGGCGCTCCGGCTCGCCCGGCTCGCGGATCACCGCCAGGGCCCCAATCCGATGGTGGGGGCGGTCGTGGTCGCGGACGGCCGTGTGGTCGGCGCCGGCCACCACCAGCGGGCGGGGGGCCCGCACGCCGAGGAGCGGGCGCTGGCCGCCGCCGGCGAGCGCGCTCGGGGCGCGACCCTCCACGTCACCCTGGAGCCGTGCGCCCACACCGGCCGCACCGGCCCCTGCGTCGCCCGCATCCTCGCCGCCGGGATCGCCCGGGTCGAGGTGGCGACGCTGGACCCCAACCCGCTCGTGGACGGGCGCGGGGTGCAGGCGCTGCGGGCCGCCGGGGTGGCGGTCGCGGTGGGCGCCCACGCGGAGGAGGCCCGGGAGCTGATCCGCCCCTTCGCGGTCTGGGTCACGACCGGCCTGCCGCTCGTCACCTGGAAGGTCGCGATGACCCTGGACGGCAAGCTGGCGACCGCGGCCGGCGAGTCCCGCTGGATCAGCGGCCCGGAGAGCCGGCGGCGCGCCCACCGGCTCCGCCACGAGCACGACGCCGTCCTGGTCGGCTCCGGGACGGTGCTCGCCGACGACCCGGAGCTCACCACGCGCCTCGACGTCGCCGACCCCCGCCAGCCGCTCCGGGTGGTGGTGGACGGCCGCCTGCGGACCCCGCCCGGGGCCCGGGTGCTGCGCCGGGCCGAGCACCCCACCCTGGTCGTCACCCGTCCGGGCGCGCCCGCGGCGCGGCGGGCGGCGCTGGAGGCGGCGGGGGCCGAGCTGGTGGAGGTGAGCGCCCCCGACGGGCGCTGCGATCTGAGGGAGCTGGCGGGCCGGCTCGGCGAGCGGGGCTGCACCAGCCTCCTCGTCGAGGGGGGCAGCGCGGTGCTGGGAAGCTGCCTCACCCAGGGACTGGTCGACCGGGTGGTCGTGTTCGTGGCCCCGATCCTGGTCGGGGGGCGGGACGCGCCCGACGCCATCGGCGGGGTCGGGATCCCCCGGCTGGCCGACGCGCTCCGGCTGCGACGTCTCCGCGCCGAGCCGCTCGGCGACGACCTCTGCCTCACCGGGGAGCGCTGATGTTCGGGGGGATCGTGGTCGGGGTGGGGACCGTGGTGGAGCGGGAGGACGGCCCCGCCGGCCGGCTGGTCTGGCGGGCCCCGGCGTCCCTGCCCGAGCTGCCGCAGGTGGGCGACAGCGTGGCCGTCAACGGCTGCTGCCTCACGGTCACCGAGCTGGGCCGCGACGGGACCGGCCCCACGGTCGCGGCCGATGTGATGCCGGAGACCTGGCGGCGGACCACCCTCGGCCGGCTCCGTCCCGGAGACCGGGTCAACCTGGAGCCGGCCCTCCGCTATCAGGACCCGGTCGGCGGCCATCTCCTGACCGGCCATGTCGACGGCACCGGCCGGGTGACCGAGCTCCGCCCCGAGGCCAATGCCGTCCGGCTGGCGGTGGCGGGCCCCCCGGCGGTCCTCCGGCTCTGCGTCCCCCAGGGCTCGGTGGCGATCGACGGCTGCGCCCTCACGGTGGTCGCGGTCGGCCGGGCGGAGCTGATGGTGGCGCTGATCCCCCACACCCGACGGGCGACGATCGCCGGCGCCTACGCGGTCGGATCGGTGGTCAACCTGGAGGCCGACCTGGTCGCCAAGTACGTGGAGCGGCTCTGCCGCCCGCTCGGCGGCGCCGCCCTGGGCGCGGCGTGATCACGGTCGAGGCCGCGATCCGGCGCTTCGGCGAGGGAGGCTTCGTCATCCTGGTCGACGACGAGGACCGCGAGAACGAGGGCGATCTCGCGATCTGCGCGGAGGACGCGACCGCCGCCGCCGTCAACCTGATGGCGACCCACGCCCGCGGGCTGGTCTGCGTCGCGATGGCGGCGGAGCGGCTGGACGCTCTCCGCCTCCCGCCGATGGTTCCGGAGGCGGCCAACACCTCCACCTTCGGCACCGCCTTCACGATCTCGGTGGACGCCGCCGGCCGCGGCGTCACCACCGGGATCAGCGCCCAGGACCGGGCCACGACGATCCGGCTCCTGGCCGACCCCGAGGCGGTCGGCGAGGACTTCGCCCGTCCCGGCCACGTCTTCCCGCTCCGGGCCCGTCCCGGCGGGGTGCTGGAGCGGGCGGGCCAGACCGAGGCGGCGGTGGACCTCGCCCGGCTCGCCGGGCGGACGCCGGCGGCGGTGATCTGCGAGATCGCCAACCCCGACGGCACCATGGCCCGCCGGGCCGAGCTCGAGCGCTTCAGCGCGGAGCACGGGGTGCCGATCCTCGCCATCACCGACCTGATCGCCCACCGCCGCCGAACCGAGCAGCTGGTCGAGCGGGGGGCCGAGACGATGATCCCGACCGCCTCCGGCGGCTGGGCCGCGATCGGGTACCGCGACCGGTTGACCGGCCAGGTCCACCTCGCCCTGGTGCTGGGGGAGCTACCGCTGCAGGAGCCGGTCCTGGTGCGCGTCCACAGCGAATGCCTCACCGGCGACGTCTTCGGCTCCCAGCGCTGCGACTGCCAGGCCCAGCTGCACCAGGCGATGCGCCAGATCGGCGCGGAGGGGCAGGGGGTGATCGTGTACCTGCGCCAGGAGGGACGCGGGATCGGGCTGATGGACAAGCTCCGCGCCTACCACCTGCAGGACCAGGGGCTCGACACCGTCGACGCCAACCTCAGGCTCGGCCTCCCCGCCGACAGCCGCGACTACCAGATCGGGAGCCAGATCCTTGCCGATTTGGGCCTGCACCGGCTCCGGATCATGAGCAACAACCCCCGCAAGTACTACGGGCTCCAGGGCCACGGGCTGACCATGGTCGAGCGGGTGCCGATCCTGGTCCCGCCCACCATCCACAACCGCCGCTACCTCGAGACCAAGCGCGACCGGCTCGGTCACCTCCTCGAGGGATCGTCGGACCGGGAGTCGGGGCCCGCGTGAGGCGGGATCCGCTCGCCGGTCGCACCAGGAGGACCGTCGGATGGACGAGGTGACAGGGTCGCTGGACGGCCGCGGACTCAGGGTCACGGTGGTGGCGGCCCGCTTCAACGAGCTGGTGGTGCGTCCGCTCCTGGGCGGCGCCACCGCCGCCCTCGCCCGCTGCGGGGTCGCCGACCAGGCGGTGCGGGTCGTGTGGGTGCCGGGGAGCTTCGAGCTCCCGCTGGCGGCCGAGGCGGTGGCGGCGGGGGGCGACTGCGATGCGATCGTGGCGCTGGCGGCGGTGGTCCGGGGGGAGACCCCCCATTTCGACTACGTGGCCGGCGAGGCCGCGCGCGGGCTGGCCGACGTCGGCCGTCGCCACCGGGTCCCGATCGGCTTCGGCGTCCTCACCACGGCCACCCTGGAGCAGGCGCTCGACCGGGCCGGGGGCAAGCACGGCAATCGGGGCGAGCAGGCCGCCCTGGTGGCGGTGGAGATGGCGACCGTGCTGCGGGCGCTGCGGGCGGTCCCCGGCACCGGGACGCCGTGACCCGGGCGGGTCAGGCCGACTTGGTGCTGGTGCGCAGGCAGCGGGTGCAGACCCGCATCCGCTGGGCGGCGCCGCCGCCCGGGGGGACGACGTGGGCGGCGACCAGGTTGGGCAGGAAGCGCCGCGGGGTGTGGACCTTCGAGTGGCTGACGTTCTTGCCCGCCACCGGCCCCTTGCCGCAGATCTCGCACCGCCGCGCCATGCCGCTCACCCTCGATGTGCCCGGAGACCCTGCTCCCGGGGACCGTTCCATCGCGCCGCCGCGCCTCCGCCCGGGACCCGCCCCCACGCGCCCGACGCAGTCTATCAAGATGGGGTGGAGATGACGCCGCAGCGGATCCGCCGCGCCCGGGCCGGCGCCGATGGCTGACCCCGGCGCCCGGCCGGCCCTGGCATCCCGGCCGCGGGGCGAAGACGGCGGCTGGCTCCGGCGCGCGCTGGCGGAGGCGCGCGAGGGACTCCGGGCGGAGGCTGATCAGATCAACGACCTCAACGTCTTCCCCGTCCCCGACGGCGACACCGGCAGCAACCTGCTGCTCACCCTCGGCGCCGCCTGCGAGGCGGTGGAGCGGCTCCCGCCCGCCGCCGACATCGGGGCGGTGGGCCGGGCCGCCGCCCACGGCGCGCTGATGGGGGCCCGCGGCAACTCGGGGGTGATCCTCTCGCAGATCCTGCGCGGGTTCGCCCAGGGGCTGGACGGCGGGGGCGTCGCCGCCCCGGACCGACTGGCGACCGCTCTGGTGGCGGCGGCCACCGTCGCCCACCGGGCCGTGCTGCGTCCCAAGCCCGGCACCATCCTCACCGTCGCGCGCGACGCCGGGGCGGCCGGGCAGGCGGCCGGATCGGCCTCCGGCGCCAGCAGTGGGTCGGTGCTGGACGCCGCTGCCGGCGAGGCCTGGGCGGCCGTCGCCCGGACGCCGAGCCAGCTCCCGGTGCTGGAGGAGGCGGGGGTGGTCGACGCCGGCGGCTTCGGGCTGGCGGTGGTGCTCAGCGCCTTCGCCCGGGCGGCCGGGGGCACCGGCGCCCGGCCCGCCCCCCCCGCCCGGGCGCGCCGGACCCGGAGCGGCCCGGTGGCGGTGGCCGCACCGGCGGAGGGGTACGGCTACTGCACCGAGTTCCGTCTGGTCGGCGGGGGAGAGGACGCCCTGGGGGTGCGCACCCGGCTCGCCGAGGTCACCGACCTCGGGGACTCGGCGCTGGTGGTGGGCGACCCCGGCCTGGTCCACGTCCACGTCCACACCCCCGAGCCCGGGCGCCTGGTCGCCGCGGCCGAGCGGCTGGGGCGGGTGGAGCGGCTCTCGGTCACCGACATGACCGAGCAGCACCGCCGGGCCGGCGCCCGGGCGCGGGGTGCGACCCCGGTCGCGGCGCCGGCGCTGCGCGGGTCGGCCCCCGCCGCTGTCGAGACCGGATCCCCGATCGTGGCCGGGCCGGCCGTGGTCGCGGTCGCCCCCGGGCCCGGCTTCCGCGCCATCCTGCTCGACTGCGGGGCGGCCGCGGTGGTGGCGGGCGGACCGACCCAGCACCCCTCCACCGGGGACCTGCTCGAGGGCGTCCGCCGCGCCGGCCCGGACGAGGTGGTGCTCCTGCCCAACCACCCCGACATCGTCCCGACCGCCCAGCAGGCGGCCCGCCTGGCCGGTGCCCGGGTCGAGGTGGTCCCGAGCCGGAGCGTCCCGGAGGGGATCGCGGCCCTGCTGGCGCTCGACCCCGCGCGGGACCTCCGCTCCAACCGCGAGCGGATGGAGCGGGCGATGGCGGGGGTGCGGACGGTCGAGGTCACCACCGCCGTCCGCGACAGCCGCCAGGAGGGGCGGCAGATCCGACGCGGGGACGTCCTGGCCCTGGTCGATGGGCGGATCGCGGCGGCGGGCGGAGACCTCGCTCAGGTCACGGTGGCAGCCCTGGAGGGGATGGGCGCCGCCGAGCTGGAGCTGGTCACCCTCTACCGGGGCGCCGACGCCAGCGCTGACGACGCCCGGCGGGTGGGGGCGGCGGTGACGCGGCGGTTCCCGGGCCTCGAGGTGGAGCGCCAGGATGGCGGGCAGCCGCTCTATCCGTTCGTGATCTCGGTGGAATAGCGGGTGGCGGTGCGGATCGTCACCGACAGCACCGCCGACTTCCCGGGCTCGCGGCGGCCCGCGGCGCTGACGGTGGTGCCCCTGCGGGTCCACTTCGGCGAGCTGGAGCTGCGCGACCGGGTCGACTGCGGCGACGACGAGTTCCTGGAGCGGCTGGAGCGGAGCCCGGTGCCGCCGCGCACCTCGGCGCCCCCGCCCGGCGAGTTCGCCGAGGTGTACCGGACCCTGCTGCGGGGGCCGGACGACGCCGTGCTCTCGATCCACATCGCCGAGGCCCTCAGCGGGACCTGCCAATCGGCCCGGACCGCGGCGGCCCTGGTCGACCCCGACCGGGTCCAGGTGGTGGACAGCCGCACCGTCACGATGGCGCTCGGCTTCCTCGCCCTCGACGCCCTCGCTCGCGCCGACGCCGGCCAGCCGATGGCGGAGATCGCCGCCGCGTGCCTGGCGATGCGCCGCCGGGTCGGGGTGGTGTGCCTGCTGGACACCCTGCGCTACCTGGAGCGCGGCGGTCGGATCGGGAGGGTCCGGGCCCTGGTCGGCGGCATCCTCAGCATCAAGCCGCTGGCCGCGGTCGGTCCCGACGGGACGATGGAGCCGGTCGGCCGCGCCCGCAGCGGCGCCCAGGGCCGGGTCCGGCTCCAGGAGGCGGTCGCGGCCCGGGAGCCGATCACCCAGCTCGGCATCCTCCACGTGGCCAACCCGGTGGGGGCGGAGGCGCTCCGGGCGGCGGCCGCGGCGCGCTACCCGGCGCTCGAGATCGGCATCGGCCCGGCCAGCCCGGTGATCGCGAGCCACACCGGTCCCGGCGCGCTCGGGGTCGGCTTCGTCGGCGCCCCCCCCGATGGCTGACGCCGTCCGCACCCGCCCGGCCGCGGGCCGGGCCGCCCCCGGGCCGGGTCCGCTCACCCGGCTCCGCGACATTCCCGGCATCAACGAGGCCTCGGCCCGTCGGCTGCTGCGCCTCGGCTGCCGGACGGTCGCCGACCTCCTGCGGGCGGTGCCCCGCCGCCACGTCGACCAGCGCCAGCGGGTCGAGATCGCCGACCTCCGGGAGGAGATGGAGGTCACCGTCCAGGCCGAGGTGCTCCGCCTCCACGCCCGGCCCGCCCGGGCCCGCCGGCTCACGGTGCTGGAGGGCCTGGTGCAGGACTCGAGCGGCCAGGTGGCGGTGGTGTGGTTCAACCAGCGCTACCTCGCCCAGCGGCTGCAGCCGGGGTCGCGGGTCCTCCTCCACGGCCGGGTGGTGGCGCGCCGGGGGGGCGGGCTCCAGCTCCACAACCCCGACGTCGAGGTGGGGGAGGGGTCGGGCCACCAGGTGGGGATCCTCACCCCGGTGTACCACGAGACCGAGGGCCTCAGCTCGAGGTGGCTGCGGCACCGGATCCCGCCGCTGCTCCCGATCGCCGACCGGCTCCCGGACCCCCTCCCCGACGACCTCCGCCGCGAGGAGGGGCTGCTCCCGCTCGGCCAGGCGCTCCGCCAGGCCCACTTCCCCGCCTCGCCGGCTGAGCTGGCGGCGGCGCGGGAGCGGCTGGCCTTCGACGAGGTGTTCCTGGTCCAGGTGGCGGCCCAGCGCGCCCGGCTCCGGCGCCAGGCCACGCCGGGGGTGCGCATCCCCTTCGACGCCGAGGTGGCGCGCACCTTCGTCGCCGGGCTCCCCTTCCGGCTCACCCGGGACCAGCGGGTGGCGGCCTGGGAGGTCCTTCGCGACATGGACCGGCCCCAGCCGATGAGCCGGCTCCTCCAGGGCGACGTCGGGACCGGCAAGACGGTGGTGGCGGCGCTGGCCTCCCGGATGGCGGTCCACGCCGGCTACCAGGCGGTGGTGATGGCCCCCACCGAGCTGCTTGCCCACCAGCACCTGGACACGCTCCAGCAGCTGCTCCAGCCGTCCGGGATCCTCCCCCGGCTGCTGGTGGGCTCCAGCCCCGCCCGGCAGCGGCGGGAGGTGCTGGCCGGGCTCGCCGGCGGCCATGACCCGGTCGTGGTCGGCACCCACGCTCTCCTGGAGCCGGCGGTGCGGTTCAACCGGCTCGGGCTCTGCGTGGTCGACGAGCAGCACCGCTTCGGGGTCGCCCAGCGGCTCCAGCTGCGCGCCAAGGCGGAACGGATGCCGGACGTCCTCACCATGACCGCCACCCCCATCCCGCGCTCGCTCCAGCTCACCGTCTACGGCGACCTGGACTGCAGCCGGATCCGGGAGCGTCCCCCGGGGCGCCGGCCGGTGGCGACCCGGCTGGTCGAGCCCCCGGCCCGCGCGCAGGCGTACGCGTTCATCCGCGAGGCGGTCGGGCAGGGACGCCAGGGCTACGTCATCTGTCCCCTGATCGACGCGTCGCCGACGGTGGTCGCCCGCTCCGCGACCGAGGAGTACCAGCGCCTCCAGCAGGCGGTGTTCCCCGACCTGCGCTGCACCCTCCTCCACGGCCGCCTGCCGGCCCGCGAGAAGGCGGAGCGGATGGCGGCCTTCGCCGGCGGCGCGGTCGACCTTCTCGTCGCCACCAGCATCGTCGAGGTCGGGGTGGACGTCCCCAACGCCACCCTGATGGCGATCGAGGGCGCGGGCCGCTTCGGGCTGGCCCAGCTCCATCAGTTCCGGGGCCGGATCGGGCGCGGCGCGCACGCCAGCCACTGCCTGCTCTTCGTCGACCCCGACACCGACCGCGCCGCGCGGGCGCGCTTGGAGGCGCTGGTGGCGCACGACAGCGGCTTCGAGCTGGCCGAGCTGGACCTCCAGCTCCGCGGCGCCGGCGACGCCTACGGGGTGCGCCAGCACGGGATGCCCGAGATGCAGGTGGCGAGCCTCAACGACCTCGTGCTCCAGGAGCGGACCCGGCGGGCGGCCACCCGGGTCCTGGAGCGCGACCCCGGGCTGCGCGACCGCCGCCTGCGCCAGGCGCTGGCCGACTACGGGACCGTGTTCGAGCTCGACTGACGGCGCCCGGCCGCCTGGTCTCGGACGGCGTGGCTCGGATCCGAGAGTGCTAAGCTTGAATCATGGCGACACCAACCAAGCCCAAGCGGCGACGGGGATATACCCGCCTGTCCGGGAAGCGGCAGGTAACCCTCCCTCTTGGTGCCGTAGAGGCGATGGGCCTGGAGCCGGGCGCCGAGCTTCGGGTGGAGGCGGTGCGGGGGCAGATCATTCTCACGCCGCAGGAGGGACTCGTTGAGCGCCGGGAACGGGCGATCCGCCAGGCAGCTGGGGCACTGACCGGTCTCTACGGGCCCGGATACCTTGACAGGTTGCGCGACGAGTGGCGCTGACCGTCGTCGACGCGAGCATCCTGATCGCGCTGCTCGACTCGGACGATAGCCTGCACGCGGCTGCCACCGCGGCCCTCCTGGAGCGGGCAGGGGATGATCTGACCATCCCGGCGTCGGCCTATTCCGAGGCGCTGGTCCGGCCGGCGCGTGCCGGGCGGCTGGCTGAGGCCAGGGCTACCGTGGGAAGCCTTCTCCTTGCGGTCGCGCCCCTCAGCCAGGCGATCGCCGAGGAAGCCGCGGTGCTCAGAGCCCGGCATCCGGGCCTGAGGCTCCCGGACGCGCTCGTCCTTGCCACCGGGGCTTCTCTCCACGCGAACAGCATCCTCACCGGGGATGTCCGGTGGCGTCCGCTCGCCTCCTCGGTCGCGGTGGTTGGCTGAGGGGACGGTCGGAACCTGCCCAAGGGTGGCGACCCACTGCACGAATCTGAAAGCCGGGGGCCATGGCGCCCCCGTGGGGCGTCCGCAAATTCGGCCTGTGAGGGAGGGTGGGCCCTCCGCAATGTGTCCAGATCGGCGAGAGTGCTCCGGCCCGGGCCGTGCCCTGCCATCGCTGAAAGGAGCGGAGACCCCGCTCCCTTCATCCCATCAACGTGGTGTGCGGAACGAAGAGCACCGTGCCATCCCGAAACGATCGGCGGGAGCGATCGTCCGCGGCAGTGATCCCTCCCCGGTGTTGAGTGGACCCATGGCGTGGTCACGCTGAGGAGCTCGTCGATCACGACGGCTCGGTCGCCATGGGACCGGGGCCGTCCGCACGCGGCAGGCGCCCGAGCAGAAACGGGCCCGCGTGGACAGGACCGGGGAGGCGGCGCCCGGCTCACCCCGGCTGGCCGGAGAAGCAGACGCCGGTCTGGGGGTAGTAGAGGGGCGGCTGCCGCCAGCGGTGGTGGGCGGCCGCGTCCAGCTGGGCGTAGTAGGCGAGCAGCCCGCAGTCGGTCTGGTTGCGCTGGGCCCAGGCCCAGTCGAACGCCCCGCCGGGGTCGATGGTGACCGGGAACGTGCCCTCGCCCGGGTAGCTGACGACGCACGTGCCGGGGGCCCAGAGGGCGCCCATGGTGTCGGCGATCAGGCCCCCGGCGCCGGCGCAGGCGCTCCGGTACGCGGCGGCGACGGCGGGAGGCGACGGCGTCACCGGGGCCGGCGCGGCCACGACGGGAGCCGGGGAATGGACCCCCGCGGGGGCGTGGGCGGTGGCCGACGCCGCTGGGGGTGGGTCCGCCGGCGGCCGGACGGTCGGGCGGGCGGCGGCGTGGGCGGCGATGCCGATGTGGACCGGCCGCCGCGCCCCCGTGCTCGGCCCCCTGGCGGGCGCGGGCCCACACGCGGCCACGACCGCGGCGCCGAGGAGGACGAGGGGAAGATGGCGCGCCCGCATTCGCTGACCCCGGAGTGTAGCAGCGGGGTGACCGCGCCGGCGCCGCCGGCGGGTGCTGTCAGGTCCGGTCGGCCGCCGCGCATATCGCGGCCACGTCCAGCTTCTTCATGCCGAGCACGGCGCGCATGGCCCGATCGCGCCGTCCCGGGTCAGGGTCGCACATGAGCTCGGCGTAACCGGCCGGGACGACCTGCCAGGACAGGCCGAAGCGGTCCTTCAGCCACCCGCAGGGGCCCTCTTCGCCGCCCTCGCTAAGGGTGGACCAGTAGCGGTCGATCTCGTCCTGGTCGGCGCAGCTGATGGTGAAGGAGATGGCCTCGTCGAAGGTGAACTCGGGGCCGCCGTTGATCGCGATGAACTCCTGGCCGTCGAGCACGAAGTCGACGGTGAGGACGGTGCCGGCCGGACGCGGGCCCGCCTCACCGTAGTGGGAGACCCGTCGGATCTCCGAGTTCGGGAACACCGAGACGTAGTACCGGGCGGCCTCCTGGGCCTGCGTGTCGAACCAGAGACTGGGGGTGATCCCGGGCATGGGACTCTCCTTTCGCGATGGGTCGATCGACCGGGCACCGCGCGTGGTCGTGCTCGACGACGCGCAGCGCGTTGAGGGTGATCATCTGGTCGGCGACCCCGCCCCAGTCGAGCGCCTCGACGCCGCTCCCGGCCGTCCCCGGCGGGCGCCACCAGCGTCGACCCGCGCGCCAGCGGCCATCAACGCCCCGGCGGTCGGCGACGAGGTCGCGGGCGGGGCGCATGCGGCGATCGGCCGCGTGGCCGGCCCGGGTGAGGATGAGGAGCGCCTGCAGGACGTCGTAGTGCCCGTACGGCGGGAAGTGCAGCTCGGCGACGGACGGCGTCAGCAGCCGGCCCGTCCGCCGGGAGAAGACGACCTTGTGGGCGAGGAGCAGCTCGGCAGCCCGCTCGGCGCCCGGCGTCACCGCTGGCGTAGGCGTATTCGTGCAATCCCATTGCCACGCCAGGAGACGCTCGACCAGCGTCTGCACCCGGTCGTCGCCGGCGAGGCCGAGCCGGCAGGCGACGGCGACCGCGTTCCCCTCCTGCGAAGCGCAGCGGCGCGCCCGACCGCTGACGACCGGGAC
>DAHUZL010000103.1 GCA_027306655.1 Candidatus Dormiibacterota bacterium | reverse complement strand
GATGACGGCGCTCCCAGGGGCTGCCGTCCCCGCACACGTGCAGGTGGAGGTCGAGGGCCTCCGTCCGCAGCATCCGGTGGTCCCGCTCACGGACCCGCAGGCGGTAGCCCGCGGCCTCCAGCCGGGGGAGGTAGGCCGGCTCGTCGGCGACGTCGGACACGCTCAGCTGGACGTCGATGATGGGCTTGGCCGCGAGTCCCGGCACTGCGGTCGAGCCGACGTGGTCGACGCGCCGGGCGGTGGCGCCGAGGGCGGTTCGGATCACCCCGGCCGCCTCCACGAAGCGGTGCGTCCAGCCGGGATCCGCCGCGGCGATCACGACCGCGCGCCGCTCCGCGCCTCCGATCAGCTCGACCTCGTCCGGCACCGGACCCAACATAAGGGATGTCCGGAGGGCCGGGTCCCGGTCCGCCGCAGCGCGGCCCGCCCGCGGGGCCGGCCCTCCCGCCGTATACTCCTCGCGTCCAACAGGGGTATCCCCTGCGCCGAAGACCGTGGGGGCGGCCGCGCCGCTCAATCTGCGACCCCACGCAGGCAGCAGCCCCGGCGACGAGCTCGGCCGCGCCGGGCCCGGCGGCGGCGCCCTGGTGCCCGGCGCCGGAGACCGCCCCTCCACCCGGAGGGTGACCGCCATGACCAGCTCCGCCAGCGACGCGGCGGCCCCCGTTCGCGCCGGCGCCGCCAAGAAGCAGGCCGTGACCGAGCTGGCCGAGCGACTCGGTCGGCAGCGGGCGGTGGTGGTGAGCGACTACCGCGGCCTGACGGTGGCCGAGCTGCAGGACCTCCGCGGCCGGCTCCGGGCCGTCGGCGTCGAGTACCTCGTCGTGAAGAACACCCTTGCCCGCCGCGCCACCGAGCTCGCCGGGGTGCCCCAGCTCACCGGCCAGCTGGTGGGGCCAACGGCGCTCGCCCTCAGCTACGACGACGTCAGTGCCCCGGCCCGCCTGCTGGTCGAGTACGGCCGGGCGATCCGCCGACCGGAGCTGATCCGGGGCGGGTTGGCGGAGGGCCAGCCGGTGGATGCGTCCGGGGTCCGCGAGCTCGCCGATCTGCCCCCGCGGGAGGTCCTCATGGGCCAGCTGCTCGGGATGCTGGAGGCTCCCGCCGAGCAGCTCCTGGGGCTGCTGGAGGCGCCGGTGCAGGCGCTCCTGGGGCTGCTCGAGGCACGGCGCTCCGACCTCGACGGGCGGAACTGAGACCGGGGGACGGGTGCCGGCATCCGGGCCGGCCTCGACGACTGACAGCCGCGGCGGATCGGTGGACACCCAAGGAGACCAGGATATGGCCAAGGTGACGGTGGACGATTTCGTGGAGGCGTTGGGGACGTGGACCGTTCTCGACCTCGTCAACGCCAAGAAGGCGATCGAGGAGAGGTACGGCATCACGGCGGCGGCGCCGGTGGCGGTGGCGGCGGCGGCGGCCGGGGCGACCGAGGCGGCGGTGGAGGAGCAGACCGAGTTCACGGTCACCCTGACCGCGACGGGCGACCAGAAGATCAACGTGATCAAGACCGTCCGGGAGATCACCGGGCTCGGCCTCAAGGAGGCCAAGGACCTGGTCGACGGAGCGCCCAGGGCGGTGAAGGAGGGCATCGCCCGCGAGGAGGCGGATGCGATCGCCAAGAAGCTTCAGGACGCCGGCGCCTCCGCCGAGGTCAAGTAGAGGGGGGAGGGGCGGTCGGCCCGAGAGGGGCGGTCGGCCCGGGGACAGCGCCCTGAGCCGACCGGTGCGGGCGGTGGCGGCCCTCTCCGGCAGCCGGACGGCAGCCGCGCCCGAGGCGGGGGCGGCGCATGCCGACAGCCGGACGTGATAGAATGGGCGTTCCCGCCTTCCCGGTTGCCCATCGCCGCCTGTCCGCTCGCCTGGAGAACTCTAGCATATGGCTGAGATTCGCGCCACCCTGCCCGCCCGCGTCAGCTACGGCCGCATCCCCGAGATGCTCCAGGTGGGCAACCTCATCGAAACCCAGCTCTCATCGTTCCGCTGGTTCCAGGAGGAGGGGCTGCGCGAGCTCTTCGACGAGATCAACCCGATCACCGACTACACCGGCAAGAATTACGAGCTTCGCTTCCTCGACTACGGGTTCGGCGACCCCAAGTTCGACCAGGAGGAGTGCCGCAACCGGGACATGACCTACGCGGCGCCTCTGCGGATCATGACCCGCCTCCACATCAAGACCGGTGAGAATGCCGGGGAGATCAAGGAGTCCGAGGTCTACATGGGGGACTTCCCCATCATGACCGAGCAGGGCACCTTCATCGTCAACGGCACCGAGCGGGTGGTGGTGTCGCAGCTGGTCCGCTCCCCGGGGGTGTACTTCACCGCCGGCCCGGAGCATCCCGCCACCGGCCGTCCCATGTACTCGGTGAAATTCATCCCCAACCGGGGCGCCTGGCTGGAGATCGAGACCAACACCAAGGACTCGCTCACGGCCAAGATCGACCGCAAGCGCAAGTTCCAGGCGACCACCCTGATCCGGGCCCTGGGCTACCCCGGCGACGACGACATCCGGGCCTTCTTCGCGGATGTCGACACCGACCCCGAGCATCGATACATCGACGCCACCCTGGAGAAGGACCCCAGCCGCGACGTCAATGAGGCGCTGATCGAGCTCTACAAGAAGATCCGGCCCGGGGATCCCCCCACGGTGGAGAACGCGCGCTCCCTGCTCCATGCGCTCTTCTTCAACCCCCGCCGCTTCGATCTCGGCCGGGTGGGCCGCTTCAAGCTGGACAAGCGTCTCGGCCTCTCCGAGGACGAGGCCCGCCGCCGGGCCGAGGGCCGCGACCTCCGGGTGCTCGCCAACGAGGACTTTGTCAACATCATCCGCCGTCTGATCGAGCTCAACAACGGCCGGGGCGAGCCCGACGACATCGACCATCTGGGCAACCGCCGGGTGCGGGCGGTGGGCGAGCTCCTGCAGAACCAGTTCCGCACCGGGCTGCTCCGGATGGAGCGCATCATCAAGGAGCGGATGACGATCTGCGACGCCGCCACGGTGACGGCCGCGTCGCTCATCAACGCCCGCCCGGTGGTGGCCGCGATCAAGGAGTTCTTCGGCTCCAGCCAGCTCTCCCAGTTCATGGACCAGACCAACCCGCTGGCCGAGCTGACCCACAAGCGGCGGCTGTCGGCGCTGGGGCCGGGCGGCCTCTCCCGGGAGCGGGCCGGCTTCGACGTCCGCGACGTCCACTACAGCCACTACGGCCGGATCTGCCCGATCGAGACCCCCGAGGGACCGAACATCGGGCTGATGGGATCGCTCGCCACCTTCGCCCGGGTCAACGAGTTCGGCTTCATCGAGGCCCCCTTCCGGCGCGTCTACAACACCCTGCCGGTGGGCGAGGCCGGGGAGCGCCTGGTCGGGCGGACCCTGCGCCAGCCGGCGGGCGGGATCGCGGCCGGCGCCCGCCTCGGTGCCAAGGAGGTCGCGGCGCTGGCCAAGGCCGGGGTCCAGGAGGCGTCGATCGTGCCCTGGGTCAGCGACGACGTGCGCTACCTCTCCGCCGACGAGGAGGACAAGTACACGGTCGCCCAGGCCAACGCTCCGGTTGGGGACCGAGCCGAGTTCGAGGTGGAGCACACCCCGGCGCGGACCCGCCACACCTTCAAGGACGTCCCCGTCCTCGACGTCGAGTACATGGACGTCTCCCCGCGGCAGATGGTCTCGGTGGCGACGGCGCTGGTGCCGTTCCTGGAGCACGACGACGCCAATCGCGCACTGATGGGCTCCAACATGCAGCGCCAGGCGGTCCCGCTGGTGGTTACCGAGGCTCCCATCGTGGGCACCGGGATGGAGGTCTACGCCGCCAAGGACTCGGGGGAGCTGATCATGGCGGACACCGCCGGCATGGTCCTGGCGGTGAGCGTGCCAATGCCCTCGGACCCCGCCGTGCGGGTGGTCCGCAGCGGGCAGGACAGCGGGTTCGGGATCCTCCTCCACCCCGACGACGGCTCCGCCGACATCTGGTACGGGGTGCACAAGTTCGTGCGCAGCAACCAGGGCACCTGTCTCAGCCAGCGCATCATCGTGGATGCCGGCGACCACGTCGACGCGGGCGCGATCCTGGCCGATGGGCCCTCCACCGAGAACGGTGAGCTGGCCCTGGGCCGCAACGTCCTCTGCGCGTTCATGCCCTGGGAGGGCTACAACTACGAGGACGCCATCCTCATCAGCGAGTCGGTGGTGCGGGAGGACAAGTACACCTCGATCCACATCGAGGAGTTCGAGGTCGAGGTGCGCGACACCAAGCTGGGCCCCGAGGAGATCACCCGCGACCTCCCCAACGTCAGCGAGGAGACGCTGCGCAACCTCAACGAGCGCGGGGTCATCTACGTCGGCGCGGAGGTCCACCCGGGCGACATCCTGGTCGGCAAGATCACGCCCAAGGGCGAGTCCGAGCTCTCCGCCGAAGAGCGCCTGCTGCGGGCTATCTTCGGGGAGAAGGCGCGGGAGGTGCGGGACAGCTCGCTGCGGGTGCCCCACGGGGAGCGCGGCACGGTGGTCGATGTCAAGCTCTTCTCCCGCGAGAACCGGGACGAGCTGCCCGCCGGGGTCAACGAGCTGGTGCGGATCTACGTCGCCCAGAAGCGCAAGATCAGCCAGGGCGACAAGATGGCGGGCCGCCACGGCAACAAGGGGGTGATCGCCCGCATCCTCCCGATCGAGGACATGCCGTTCCTCCCCGACGGCACCCCCGTCGAGCTGGTGCTCAATCCGCTCGGGGTCCCCTCCCGGATGAACCTGGGCCAGGTGCTGGAGACCCATCTCGGCTGGGCCGCTGAGGCCCTCGGGGTGCGGGTGACGACGCCGGTGTTCGACGGCGCCTCGCAGCTCCAGATCGAGGACGAGCTGGAGCGCGCCGGGCTGCCGCGCAGCGGCAAGGTGCCTCTCCGCGACGGGCGCTCGGGGCGGACCTTCGACCGCCCGATCACGGTCGGCCAGATCTACATGCTGAAGCTGGCCCATCTGGTCGAGGACAAGATCCACGCCCGCAGCACCGGCCCCTACAGCCTGGTCACCCAGCAGCCCCTGGGCGGCAAGGCCCAGTTCGGCGGCCAGCGGTTCGGGGAGATGGAGGTGTGGGCGCTGGAGGCCTACGGGGCGAGCCACATCCTTCAGGAGATCCTCACCATCAAGTCCGACGACATCGTCGGCCGGGTCAAGGCCTATGAGGCGATCGTGAAGGGGGACAACACCCTGGACGCGGGGATCCCGGAGTCGTTCCGGGTGCTGGTCAAGGAGCTGGAGGGTCTCGCCCTCGGGGTCGAGATCATGTCCGAGAACGAGGAGCAGATCATGTTCAGTGAGGAGGACATGCCCGACATGCCCCTCGGCCTGGGGATCAGCCTGGAGCGCGACGAACGCGACGACGCCGACGACCTCGGCCGTTGACGCGGCCACGACCGACGATCCTCGGACCCCGCGGGCGGACGGCGCCGCGGCGCCGCTTCGCCGGATGCCCATTCACGCACTGCCTGGAGGCGCTTGACTCGTGCTGAAGCTTGAGAATTTCGATGCGCTGAAGCTCTCCCTGGCCAGCCCGGAGATGGTCCTGTCCTGGTCGCACGGGGAGGTGACCAAGCCCGAGACGATCAACTACCGAACCCTCAAG
Organism: Candidatus Dormiibacterota bacterium; assembly: GCA_027306655.1. GTDB lineage: Bacteria > Chloroflexota > Dormibacteria > Aeolococcales > Bog-877 > DAHUZL01. The sequence continues at coordinate 13,134 of DAHUZL010000103.1, read as the reverse complement.
CCGGAGCGGGACGGGCTCTTCTGCGAGAAGATCTTCGGTCCCACCAAGGACTGGGAGTGCCACTGCGGCAAGTACAAGCGGTACCGCTACAAGGGCATCATCTGCGACAAGTGCGGAGTCGAGGTCACCCGCAGCAAGGTGCGCCGGGAGCGGATGGGCCACATCAAGCTGGCCAGCCCGGTCTCGCACGTGTGGTACTTCAAGGGGATCCCCTCGCGCCTGGGGCTGCTCTTGGACATGTCGCCGCGCAACTTGGAGAAGGTCCTCTACTTCGCCAACTACATCGTGGTCTCGATCGACGAGTCCGCCCGTGAGGAGATCCGCCGGAGCCTCGACCCGGCCCAGAACGAGAGGGTGCGCCAGTTGGAGGCGGCCGCCAGCCAGAGCCTGGAACAGGTGGTGGCCGAGCTGGAGGCCCAGATCGCGACCCGCCAGCAGGCGCTGGAGACCGCCCTCACCCGGCTCGCCGCCGAGGTCGAGAAGCGGCGGGGGGCGCTCGAGGCCGCCGGGGAGCGGCTGGTGGAGCGGGCTCTGGCGGCGGTGGGCAAGAAGGCCCCCGCCGACTTCACCCTCAAGGACGGCGACCTCGGGGAGGTCGTGATCCGCCGCGGCGCGGTACTGACCGAGGAGCACGCCGGGCTGATCCAGGAGCGGGTGCGGGAGCGCATCGTCGCTCTGGAGGGCGAAGCCGAGGAGCGCCGCCAGGCGTTCGGAGACGACGCCGGGGCCCACATCGCTGAGCTTCGCCAGGGTCTGGAGTCGCGCCGGGAGGCGGGTGCCGCCGCCGACACGGCCGAGCTGGACCAGCTCCGCGAGGAGCTTCGCCGCACCCGCGACAAGCTCGACGCCCTGGTCGAGCGCCAGCTCCTCAGCGACGCCGAGTACCGCGAGTCGATCGAGCGCTTCGGTCGCTGCTTCCGGGCCGGCATCGGTGCCGCCGCGGTCAAAGAGATGCTGAGCCGGCTCGACCTCACCCAGGTCGCGTCCGGCCTCCGTGACGAGCTGCTCACCACCAGCGGCCAGCGCAAGCAGAAGGCGATCAAGCGCCTGCGGGTGGTCGAGGCGTTCCGCAAGAGCGACACCTCGCCGACCTGGATGGTGCTGGACGTGCTCCCGGTGATCCCCCCGGAGCTTCGTCCGATGGTCCAGCTCGACGGCGGCCGCTTCGCGACCAGCGACCTCAACGATCTCTACCGGCGGGTGATCAACCGCAACAATCGCCTGAAGCGGCTGCTCGAACTGGGCGCCCCCGAGATCATCGTCCGCAACGAGAAGCGGATGCTCCAGGAGGCGGTCGACGCTCTCATCGACAACGGTCGCCGCGGCCGGGCGATCACCGGCACCGGCAATCGCAAGCTGAAGTCGCTCTCCGACATGCTCAAGGGGAAGGGCGGACGCTTCCGCCAGAACCTGCTCGGCAAGCGGGTCGACTACAGTGGCCGCTCGGTGATCGTGGTGGGACCGGAGCTGAAGCTGCACCAGTGCGGGCTGCCCAAGCGGATGGCGCTGGAGCTGTTCAAGCCCTTCGTGATGCGGGAGCTGGTCAACCAGGGCTTCACTCAGAACATCAAGAGCGCCAAGCGGATGGTGGAGCGCGCCCGGCCTGAGGTGTGGGACGTCCTCGACCAGGTTATTCAGGATCATCCGGTCCTGCTCAACCGGGCCCCCACCCTGCACCGGCTCGGGATCCAGGCGTTCATGCCGGTGCTGGTGGAGGGGTCGGCGATCCAGATCCACCCGCTCGTGTGCACCGCCTTCAATGCCGACTTCGACGGCGACCAGATGGCGGTGCACGTGCCGCTCTTCAGCGGGGCCATCGCCGAGGCCAAGAACCTCATGATGTCCTCCCACAACATCCTCTCCGCCTCCGACGGCAACCCGGTGGTGAGTCCCACCCTGGACCTGGTCCTCGGGTCCTATTGGCTGACCGTCGATGGCCCGGCGGAGGACGCGCCGCGCCCCCGCTTCAGCAGCGCCGACGAGCTCCTGCTCGCCTACGACCAGGGGGCGGTGGCGGTCCACGCCGCCGTGGACGTGCGCCTGCCCCGCGCCATCGTCGAGGGGGGCGCCGCCGACGAGGGAGCCAGCGCCGAGGTGATGGTCACCACCACCCCCGGGCGGGTGATCTTCAACGAGGTGCTGCCCCTGGCCCGGCCCGTGCAGCTTGACAGCGTGGGCAGCCCGATCCCCTTCCAGAACCGCGTCTTCGACCGCAAGGCCCTCCGCCAGCTGGTGGCCGAGCTCTACCGCCTCTACGGCAGTGAGGTGACGGCCCAGGTCGTCAACGAGATCAAGCGCCTCGGCTTCACCTACGCCACCCAGGCGGGGATCACCATCAGCGCGATGGACATCAAGACCCCGCCGGAGAAGGCCGAGCTGCTGACCCGGGCCGAGCGGGAGGTCGATGAGGTCTCCCTCCAGCACCGCCGCGGCCTGATCACCGAGGACGAGCGCTACAGCAAGACGGTGGAGATCTGGACCCAGACCACCGACGCGGTGACCCGGGCCACCATGGCCCACTTCGACCCCTTCAGCTCGGTGCTGATGATGTCGCAGTCGGGCGCTCGCGGCTCGGTCCAGCAGATCCGACAGCTGGCGGGCATGCGGGGCCTGATGGCGGACCCCACCGGACGGATCATCGATCTGCCGATCAAGGCCAATTTCTCCGAGGGGCTGGCGGTCCTGGAGTACTTCATCTCCACCCACGGCGCCCGCAAGGGGCTCGCCGACACCGCCCTCCGGACCGCCGACTCCGGCTACCTCACCCGCCGACTGGTCGACGTCGCCCAGGACGTCATCGTCCGCCAGGAGGACTGCGGCACCACCGCCGGGGTGTGGCTGCGCCGCGGGATCGAGGAGGGCGATCCGTTCTTCGAGCGGATCGCCGGCCGCGTGCTCGCCGCCGACGTGACGGACGGTGAGGGAGTGGTGCGGGCGGCGGCCGGGGACGAGGTCACCGACCTGGTCGCGCGCGCGCTGATCGAGGCCGGCCAGGACCGCGTCAAGGCTCGCAGCGTGCTCACCTGCACCGCCCGCGAGGGGGTCTGCCGGCTGTGCTACGGCCGCAACCTGGCCACCGGGCGGCTGGTCGAGATCGGCGAGGCGGTGGGCGTCATCGCCGCCCAGTCGATCGGGGAGCCGGGGACCCAGCTGACGATGCGGACCTTCCACACCGGCGGCGTCGCGGGTATGGACATCACCCAGGGCCTGCCCCGGGTGGAGGAGCTGTTCGAGGCCCGGATCCCCAAGGGCAAGGCGGTCCTCACCGAGATCGGCGGCGCCGTGGAGGTTGTTCGCACGGACGCCGGCCGCAAGGTCCGGATCGCCAGCCGGGACGATTACGACCTCAGCTACCCGATCGAGCCCGGCTACAGCGTCGATCCCGGCCTCACCCTGGGATCCCCCGTGGGGGAGTCCGCGATCCTGGCCCGCAACACCGCCGACGGGCGACTCCGGACGCTCGCCACCCGGGCGTCCGGCACGGTGGCGGCGCTGGAGGAGCGCGACGGTCGGGTGGCCGAGGTCCGGGTCCACACCCATGAGGAGGAGTCCCGCGAGTACGTCATCCCCCATGGGGCCCAGCTCCAGGTCGAGGACGGCGCCGAGGTCCGCCCCGGCGACCAGCTGACGGTGGGCTCGGTGAGCCCGCAGGAGCTCCTCTACATCAGCGGCCGGGATGCCGTCCAGGAGTACCTGGTCCGCGAGGTCCAGACCGTGTACCGCTCCCAGGGCGTGGACATCAATGACAAGCACATCGAGGTGATCGTTCGGCAGATGATGCGCAAGGTGCGGATCGAGTCCGCCGGCGACACCGAGCTGCTCCCCGGGGAGATCGTCTCGCAGTGGGAGTACGACGAGGCCAACGCCAAGATCCTGGCCGAGGGCGGCGAGCCGGCGATCGCCACCACCGTCCTGCTGGGGCTGATCAAGGCGGCGCTCAACACCGCCAGCTGGCTCTCGGCGGCCTCCTTCCAGGAGACCACCCGGGTGCTCACCGAGGCCGCCATCTCGGGCAAGGTGGACCGCCTCCGGGGCCTCAAGGAGAACGTGATCATCGGCAAGCTGATCCCGGCGGGCACCGGGCTCGACTACTACCAGAAGCTCAGGGACGAGACCCTCCGGCTCCTGGCCGAGGCCCAGCCCCCGCTGGAGCCGGATCCCGCCCGTGCCGACGCGCTGCCGGCGCTGGTGGGGAGCACCCCCCCGGAGCCGGGATCGGAGGCGGAGGGGGACGCGGCGGCGCTGGGGTCCTGACCCCGGGCGCCGATCGGCCGGCGCGGGCCTCGGGCCCGGCGCCGGCCGGCCCCCGCCGAGACCGCCGCCGCGGCGGACCTCCAATTTGACAGGGAATTCGGCCCGACGGTACACTGCGCGTTCGCGCCGCTGCGGAGGCGCCGCTGTGTCCGAAGTCGGCCGGCCGCCGCCGGCCCCATCATTGAGAGCCAGTCGAGTTCGCCGTGCCCACCATCCAGCAGCTGGTCCGGAAGGGTCGCCAGCCGGTCACCAAGAAGACCAAGGCTCCCGCGCTGGGGAGCTCGCCCCAGCGCCGGGGCGTGTGCGTCCGCGTCTATACGATGACGCCCAAGAAGCCGAACTCAGCGCTTCGCAAGGTGGCCCGGGTGCGGCTGACCAGCAAGGTCGAGGTCACCGCCTACATCCCCGGCATCGGGCACAACCTTCAGGAGCACTCGGTGGTGCTGGTCCGGGGCGGCCGGGTCAAGGACCTCCCCGGGGTCCGCTACCACATCATCCGGGGCACCCTCGACACCGCTGGGACCAAGGCCCGCAAGCAGGCCCGGAGCAAGTACGGCGCCAAGCGCGAGAAGAGCGGGGCGGCGGCCTGAGATGCCCCGTCGCCAGCGGATCACCCGCCGCCTGATCAGCCCCGACCCCCAGTACCAGAGCGAGGGCCTGGCCAAGTTCGTCAACTGCGTCATGCTCAACGGCAAGCGCAGCACCGCCGAGGCGGTGGTGTACGGGGCGCTGGAGCGGATCCGGCGCAGCCAGCGGCGCGAGCCCCTGGAGGTGTTCGACTTGGCGATGCGCAACGTCACCCCGATCCTGGAGGTCAAGCCCAAGCGGGTGGGCGGTGCCACCTACCAGGTCCCGGTCGAGATCCGCCACGACCGCCGGCTGGCGCTCGCCCGCCGCTGGATCATCCGCTACGCCCGCAGCCGCCATGGCCGCAGCATGTCCGACAAGCTGGCCGCCGAGTTGATGGATGCCAGCAACGGAATGGGCCAGGCGGTCAAGCGCAAGGAAGACACCCACAAGATGGCCGAGTCCAACAAGGCTTTCTCCCATTTCCGCTACTGAGGTCTGTCGATGACCACCCCCGCGCCCGCCGCCACCTCGCGCCGATCCGGCGCGGTCGGCGCGCGCGCCTTCCCCCTCGAGCGCACCCGCAATATCGGCATCATCGCCCACATCGATGCCGGCAAGACCACCACCACCGAGCGGGTTCTCTTCTACACCGGACGCATCCACAAGATGGGGGAGGTCCACGACGGCGCCGCCACCATGGACTGGATGGTGCAGGAGCAGGAGCGCGGGATCACCATCACCTCGGCGGCCACCGCGGCCCAGTGGCGCGATCATCGGGTCAACATCATCGACACCCCCGGGCACGTCGACTTCACGGTCGAGGTGGAGCGCTCGCTGCGGGTGCTGGACGGCGCGGTGGCGGTGTTCGATGCCGTCAGCGGGGTCGAGCCGCAGTCGGAGACGGTGTGGCGCCAGGCCGACCGCTACAACGTGCCCCGGATCGCCTTCATCAACAAAATGGACCGGGTCGGGGCCGACTTCGCCGCCTCGGTGGCCTCGATCCGCGAGCGCCTCGGCGCCAACGCGGTCCCGGTCCAGCTGCCGATCGGAGCCGAGGACGGCTTCCTGGGGATGGTCGACCTGGTCCACCAGGTGGCGGTGGTCTACGCCGACGACCTCGGCACCACCCTGGAGGCGACCGCGATCCCGGCCGAGATGGCTGCGGAGGTGGCCCTGGCCCGGCAGCACCTGTTGGAGGCCGCCGCCGAGCACGACGACCTGCTGATGCAGGCCTACCTGGACGACCAGGCGGTGCCGCCGGCCCAGCTGATGGCGGCGATCCGCCGGGGCACGGTGGCGGCCCAGCTGGTGCCGGTGCTGTGCGGGAGCGCCCTTCGCAACCGCGGGGTGCAGCCGATGCTGGACGCGGTGGTGGACTACCTGCCCAGCCCCCTCGATCGGCCCCCGGTCACCGGCGTCGTCCCCGGCGGCGACGTGGTGCTCCGGCGCGACGTCTCCGACGAGGCTCCCTTCAGCGCGCTCGCGTTCAAGATCATGACCGACCCCTTCGTCGGCAAGCTCACCTTCTTTCGCGTCTACAGCGGGCGGCTGTCCTCGGGCAGCTACGTCCTCAACGCCACCCAGGGGGTCCGGGAGCGGGTCGGGCGGATCCTCCAGATGCACGCCAACCGGCGCGAGGAGATCGAGGAGGTGGTGGCGGGCGACATCGCCGCCGCCATCGGTCTTCGCAAGACAGGGACCGGCGACACCCTCACCGACGAGGACCACCCCATCGTCCTGGAGTCGATCGTGTTCCCGGAGCCGGTGGTGAGCGTGGCGATCGAGCCGCGCACCAAGGCCGACCAGGACAAGATGGGCATCGCCCTCCAGAAGCTGGCCGAGGAGGACCCCACCTTCCAGATCCGGACCGACCCCGAGACCGGCCAGACCCTGATCTCGGGGATGGGCGAGTTGCAGCTGGAGGTGATCGTCGATCGACTGCTGCGGGAGTTCAGGGTCGACGCCAACGTCGGCAAGCCCCAGGTCGCCTACCGCGAGACGATCACACGCCGGGCCCGGGGGGTGGGACGCTACGTCCGCCAGACCGGCGGCCACGGCCAGTACGGCCATGTCGAGCTGGTGGTGGAGCCGAACGAGCCCGGCAAGGGCTTCGAGTTCACGAGCGCGATCGTGGGCGGCACCATCCCCCGTGAGTACGTCGCCCCGGCCGAGAAGGGGTGCATCGACGCCTGCCAGGCGGGGGTGGTCGCCGGCTACCCGGTGGTCGACGTCAAGGTCACCCTGGTGGACGGTTCCTACCACGACGTGGACTCCTCCGAGCAGGCGTTCCAGATCGCGGGCTCGATGGGGATGAAGGATGGGCTCCGCAAGGCCGGGCCGGTCCTGCTGGAACCGATCATGAAGGTCGACGTGACCGCCCCCGAGGCCAACCTCGGCGACGTCCTCGGCGACCTCGCCAGCCGCCGCGGCCACACCCTCGGGATGGAGGCCCGGCCTGGGACCCAGGTCATCCATGCCCAGGTGCCGCTGGCCAATATGTTCGGGTACGCTACCCAGCTCCGCAGCATGAGCCAGGGGCGGGCGAGCGCCTCGATGGAGTTCGACCACTACCAGGAGCTGCCCGCCAGCATCGCCGCCGAGATCACCGCCAAGGCCAGGAGCTAGGACCCACCGGCATCGCCGGCGAAGGACAGGAGAGCATGGGCAAGAAGAAGTACGACAGCACCAAGCCGCACGTCAACGTGGGCACGATCGGCCACATCGACCACGGCAAGACAACCCTGACCGCAGCGATCACCAAGGTGCTGGCGCAGAAGGGGCTGGCGGACTTCCGTGCCTTCGAGTCGATCGACAACGCCCCCGAGGAGAAGGCGCGCGGGATCACGATCGCCACCACCCACGTCGAGTACGAGACCGAGAAGCGCCACTACGCCCACGTCGACTGCCCCGGGCACGCCGACTACATCAAGAACATGATCACCGGCGCCGCTCAGATGGACGGGGCGATCCTGGTGGTGGCCGCCACCGATGGGCCGATGCCGCAGACCCGTGAGCACATCGTGCTCGCCCGGCAGGTCGGGGTGCCCTACATCGTGGTCGCGCTCAACAAGGTCGATGCGGTCGACGACGAGGAGCTGCTGGAGCTGGTCGAGCTGGAGGTGCGCGAGCTCCTCAGCCGCTACGAGTATCCCGGCGACGACGTCCCGGTGGTCCGGGTGTCGGCTCTCAAGGCGCTGGAGGGCGACGCCAAGGCCGAGGAGGACGTGCTCCGGCTGATGGACGCGGTCGACACCTACGTGCCCCTGCCGGTCCGCCCGATCGACCAGCCCTTCATGATGCCGATCGAGGACGTGTTCTCGATCGAGGGTCGCGGCACGGTCGTGACCGGCCGGATCGAGCGGGGGGTGGTCAAGGTCAACGACCAGGTCGAGACGGTGGGCATCCGCGACACCGGCAAGACCGTGGTGACCGGGGTCGAGATGTTCCACAAGCTGCTCGACCAGGGCGAGGCGGGCATGAACGTGGGCTGTCTGGTCCGCGGGGTCAAGCGGGACGAGGTCGAGCGCGGCCAGGTGCTGGCCCGGCCGGGCTCGATCAAGCCCCACACCTCCTTCCACGCCGAGGTCTACGTCCTCGGCAAGGAGGAGGGCGGGCGCCACACCGCCTTCTTCAACAACTACCGGCCCCAGTTCTACATCCGGACCACCGACGTGACCGGGGCGGTGGAGTTGCCCGAGGGCCGCGAGCTGGTGATGCCGGGCGACAACGTGGAGCTCAAGATCAACCTGATCACCCCGGTGGCGGTGGAGCAGGGGATGCGCTTCGCGATCCGCGAGGGCGGCCGCACCGTCGGCGCCGGCGTCGTCACCAAGATCGACGGTTAGCCGGTCCAGGGAGCGTCCAAAGCCACCCATGGCGCAGCGAATCCGGATCCGCCTCAAGGCCTACGACCACAAGGTCCTGGACCAGGCCGCCGGTCGGATCGTCGACACGGCCACCCGCAACCAGGCCCAGGTGGTCGGCCCGGTGCCGCTGCCCACCGAGATCAACAAGTACACGGTGATCCGCGGTCCCTTCATCGACAAGGACTCGCGCGAGCAGTTCGAGATGCGCACCCACAAGCGGATCGTCGACATCCTCGATCCCAATCCCAAGGTCGTGGACGCGCTGATGCACCTCAACCTGCCCAGCGGCGTGAACATCGAGATCAAGCTGTGAGCGTGAAAGCGGTGCTGGCCCGCAAGCTGGGGATGACCCAGCTCTTCGGCGCGGACGGCCGGGTGGAGCCAGTGACCGTGCTGCGGGCCGGCCCCTGTTCCGTGGTCCAGGTGAAGACCAGGACCCGTGACGGCTACGACGCGGTCCAGCTGGGCTTCGACACCGTCGACCCCCGCCGCCTCACCCGCTCGCGCCTCGGCCACTGCAAGGCCGCCGGCGTGGGCCCGGTGCGCCACCTGGTCGAGATCCGCGACCCCGAGCCCGATCCGGTCGGCACCGAGGTCCGGGTGGCGGTGTTCAGCGCCGGCGACCTGGTCGATGTCACCGGCCGGAGCAAGGGCAAGGGGTTCAGCGGCCAGCACAAGCGCCACCACTTCGGACGCGGGCCGGTGACCCACGGCAGCCACAACATCAAGCAGCCGGGGTCGGTGGGGTCGGTCGACGCCGCCCGAACCCTGCGGGGGCTGCGGATGGCCGGGCACCTGGGCGACAGCCGGGTGACCGTGCGCCGGCTGCGGGTGGTGTCGGTGGACCCGGACCGCAACCTGCTCCTGGTCCGCGGCGCGATCCCGGGGGCCCGCACCGGGATGGTGGTGGTGCGCCAGTCGACGGCCCGCGTCCGCAAGCCCCGGGGCCATCACTGATGGGAGCGGTGCCGGTGCTCGACGCCGAGGGGAGCGCCAGCGGGGTGCTGGAGGTGGCCGCCCGTCTGAGCGAGACGACGCCCCACCTGGCGGTGATGCACCAGGCTCTGCTCCGCCAGCTGGCCGGAGCGCGCCAGGGCACCCATGACACCCTGACCCGGGGTGAGGTCCGCGGCGGCGGGCGCAAGCCGTACCGCCAGAAGGGCACCGGGCGCGCCCGCCAGGGGTCAATCCGGGCCCCCCACTACCGCGGCGGCGGCACCGTGTTCGGGCCCACCCCGCGCAGCTACGCGCAGCGGATGCCCCGCAAGCAGCGCCGGCTCGCGCTCCGCTCCGCCCTCGCCGCCGCGCTGCAGGCGGAGCGGGTGCGGATTGTCGAGGCCTTTGACTACGACACCCCCCGGACCGCCCGGCTGGCCGCGTTCCTGCACGCCGTCGGAGCCGGCCGGCGGGTCCTCCTGGTGCTGGCCACGCGCGACGCCGACGTCGAGCTGTCCGCCCGCAACCTCGCCCATGTCCGATGCCTGCTCGCGGCCAACCTCAACGTCCACGACCTCCTGGTGGCGGAGACGGTGATCGCCACCCGGGAGGCCTGGAACCTCGTCGAGGCTCACCTGGCATGAGGGGCGGATGGTGAAGCACGCGGTGCAGGTGGTGGTGAGGCCGGTGATCAGTGAGAAGTCGTATGCCGCGATGGGGCGGGGCCAGTACGTCTTCCGGGTCGCCTCCGGCGCCAACAAGGTGGAGATCAAGGCCGCCGTGGCGGACGCCTTCAAGGTCACCCCGGTCGCGGTCAACGTGCTCACCGTCCAGGGCAAGACCCGCACCCGGTCACGGGGCCGGCGGCGCATCACCGGCCGGACGGCCGACTGGAAGAAGGCGGTGGTGACCCTGGCCGCGGGCGAGAGCATCCCCAACCTCTTCGAGGGGGTCTGAGCATGGGCCTCAAGCGCTACAAGCCGACCTCGCCGGGGCGCCGCTTCATGTCGGTGAGCGCCTTCGACGACATCACCAAGCACGAGCCGGAGCGACGGCTGCTGGTCTCGCTGCCGAATCGCGCGGGCCGCAACGTCAGCGGCCGGATCACCGTGCGCCATCGGGGCGGCGGTCACCGCCGCCTCTACCGTGTGATCGACTTCCGGCGCGACAAGGGGGGTGTCCCCGGGCGGGTGGTGGCGATCGAGTACGACCCCAACCGCAGCGCTCGGATCGCCTTGGTCAGCGACCGCGACGGCGACACGCGCTACATCCTGGCTCCCGACGGGGTGGGGGTGGGAGCCTCGATCCAGGCGGGGGAGGGGAGCGAGATCCGGCCCGGGCACGCGATGCCGATCGCCCGGATCCCGCTCGGCACCACGATCCACAACATCGAGCTCAGCCTGGGCCGGGGCGGCCAGCTGGTCCGCAGCGCCGGGCTGGGCGCGCAGCTGCTGGCCAAGGATGGGCCTCTGGCCCAGGTCAAGATGCCCTCCGGCGAGGTCCGCCGGGTGGATGTCCGCTGCCAGGCGACGATCGGGCAGGTCGGCAATGCCGACCACAGCAACCAGAACTGGGGCAAGGCCGGCAAGGCCCGCTGGCGCGGCTTCCGCCCCTCGGTCCGGGGCATGACCATGAATCCGTTCGACCATCCCCACGGTGGCGGCGAGGGACGCTCGGGCGCCGGTGGCCATCCGCAGACCCCCTGGGGCAAGCCGGCCCTGGGCCACCGCACCCGCCACAACAAGTCGACCGACAAGATGATCGTGCGGCGGCGCCGCAAGTGAACGCGGGCCGGCCGTGAGTCGATCGCTGCGCAAGGGCCCCTACTGCTCACCGGCGCTGATGCGCAAGGTGGTGGAGCTCAACCGCGCCCGCGAGAAGCGGGTGATCAAGACCTGGTCGCGTCGGAGCGACATCTTCCCAGAGATGGTGGGGCATACCCTGGCCGTCCACGACGGCCGCAAGCACGTGCCGGTCTTCGTCACCGACGCCATGGTCGGGCACAAGCTGGGGGAGTTCGCGCCCACCCGCCGGTTCCGCGGTCACGGCCATCACACCGAGCGCAGCTCGGCGCTGAAGTAGGGAGGCACGGAGCGCACCATGGAGGTCACCGCCACCGCCCGTTGGGTCAGGGTACCGCCGCGCAAGGCACGCCGGGTGAGCGCGGCCGTGGTCGGCCTGCCGGTCGAGCAGGCGCTCACGGTGCTCGCCTTCATGCCCCAGGCGGCGGCGGCCGACATCGCCAAGGTGGTGCGGTCGGCCGCCGCCAACGCCCAGAACAACTTCAACCTGGAGGGCGACCGGCTCCGGGTGCAGCGGCTGGAGGTGGACGGGGGGCCTACGGTGAAGCGCTTCCGACCCCGTGCCCGCGGCGCCTACTTCAGCATCTTCAAGCGCACCTGCCACCTCCGCGCGGTGGTCGACGACGGCTTGGAGCCGGCGCCCCGGGGGGCACGCGGGCGTACCGCCATCCGCCGGCCACGGGCGACCGCCCCCGCCCCCGCCCCCAGCGCGCCGGCCGCGGGCGGCCCCCCCTCCGGCGACGACGAGGAGTAGGCGGGATGGGTCAGAAGGTTCACCCCAACGGGTTCCGCCTCGGTGTCTATCGGAATTGGCAGGCGCGCTGGTTCGCTACCAAGCGCGAGTACACCCGCCTCCTCCACGAGGACCTGGCCATGCGGCGGCTGATCATGAGCCGGCTCCGCAACGCCAGCGTGGCGCGGATCGAGACCGAGCGCTCGGCCAACCAGCTCACCGTGATCATCCACACCGCCAAGCCGGGGATCGTGATCGGGCGCAGCGGCAGCTCGGTGGACGCCCTCCGCGACAACCTGGAGCGGATCTCGGGCAAGAAGGTCCGGGTCACGATCCAGGAGATCCGCAGCCCCGAGATGGACGCCCAGCTGGTGGCGGAGTCGGTGGCGGGACAGCTGGAGAAGCGGATCGCCTTCCGCCGCGCGATCAAGCAGTCGGTGATGCGCTCGATGCGGGCCGGGGCCAAGGGGGTGCGGATCCAGCTCTCCGGACGCCTGGGCGGGGCCGAGATGAGCCGGCGTGAGTGGGACCGGGACGGTCGGGTGCCCCTCCACACACTGCGCGCCGACATCGACTTCGGCCAGACCGAGGCCGCGACCACCTTCGGGCGGATCGGGGTCTCGGTGTGGCTCTATCGTGGCGACTTCACCGGGGCGGATGGCGGCCTGCCGACGGGCATCGAGGAGCCGGTGCTGGAGCCCCGGGAGCGCCGCGGCTCCGCGGCCGCGCCGGCACTCGGACCGGCCGCCCCGGCGCCGGCCCTGACGCCGTCCCCCGCAGCCGGCGCGGGGGAGGAGGTGCCGGTGCAGCTCACCGAGGGGGAGCCGGGCGCGGAGCCGATCACCGCCACGGCGGGGGCGCTCGCCGCGGAGGCCCCGGCGGCGACCGCCCCGGCGGAGGGCGAGGCTCCCGCGGGTGAGGCGCCGGCGGGTGAGACGGCCGCGGGTAAGGCGCCGGCCCCGCGGCGCGCCCG
>DAHUZL010000100.1 GCA_027306655.1 Candidatus Dormiibacterota bacterium | reverse complement strand
GCCGAGATCGACCCGCCGGATGTCGGCCGGGGTGAGCGGGCGCGGGCTGCGCATCCCCGCGATGGTAGTGATCGGCGGCCGGGGGGCGGGCCGCGCGGCGTCGCGGTGGTGGGCGGGCGGCGGCTGCGGGCGGGCCGCGCGACGTCGCGGTGCCGCCATCAGAATGGGCGGCGTGAACTCGGGCCTGCATCTGCGGCCGGTCCCGGTGTGACCGTTCCCGCCCCCGAAGGGCTAACCGACCTCCGCGACCCGCGCGGGCGGCCGGCGCTGGAGAGGCTCGGCCGCGACACCTGGGCGGCGGCGCTCGACTACCTCTACGACGAGGCGCTCCGTCGCCCGGTCGGGACCGACACCGTGGCGGAGCGGCGGCGCGGCCACCTCGGCGAGGACGGTCGGCCGGGACCGGCGCCGGTCCAGCCCCGCGGGGTGGACGAGGTGCTCGGCCTCTTCCGCACCCGGATCGCCCCCTTCGCCTTCAACGCCACCCACCCCCGGGCGTTCTCCTACTTCACGCCCGCTCCGCTGCCGATCGCGGTGGCGGCGGAGGGACTCGCCTCCTGGATGAACCAGAGCGTCGACCTCTTCGCCACCGGTCCGACCGCGTCCCTAGTCGAGGAGGAGGTGATCGCCTGGCTCGCCGACGCGGTGGGGTTTCCTCGCACCAGCTTCGGCGTCCTCACCTCCGGCGGGGCGATGGCCAACCTGATGGCGCTGGCGGTCGCGCGCGACCGCCACCTCCGTCGGATGCTGGGACTCCGGCGCCCGCCCCGGGGCTCGGAGCTGGCTGGCGCCACCGTGTACACGTCCGACCAGACCCACTTCTCGGTGGCCCGGGCCCTCGGGCTGCTCGGCTTCCCCCGGTCGTCGCTGCGGACCGTTGCCAGCGATGAGGTCTTCTCGCTCCGGGCGGACCCGGTCGCCCGGGCGATCGCACGCGACCGCGCCCGGGGGCTGCGGCCGTTCGCGCTGGTCGCCACCTGCGGCACCACCAACACCGGGTCCATCGACCAACTCCCCACCCTGGCGCAGCTGGCCCGTCGGGAGCGGCTCTGGCTGCACATCGACGCCGCCTACGGGGGCGCGGCCCGACTCTCCAGCCGCGACCGGGGCCGGGCCCGCGGGCTGGAGCAGGCGGACTCGGTCACCCTCGACCCCCACAAATGGCTGGGCCAGCCCCACGACCTGGGAGCGCTCCTGGTCCGCCGGCGCGAGGACCTCCGCCGCACCTTCCACGCCGCCCCCGAGTACTACCGGAGCGCCGGCCCCGACCAGCGCCCGCTCAACTGGGTCGAGTACACGCTCGAGGGCACGCGCCGCTTTCGCGGCCTCAAGCTGTGGATGTCGTGGCACCAGCTCGGCACCCTGGGGCTGGGCCGCCTCGTCGAGCACGGCATCGACCTTGCCGCTCACCTCGCCGACCGCTGCCGGGAGGCGCCCGACCTGGAGGCCCTGCCCGACCGGCCGGCGCTCTCGGTGGTCTGCTTCCGCCACCTCCCCGGTGGGGCCGACGCGGCCCGGCTCGACGGGGCCGCCCTTGACCGCCACCAGGATGCGATCCAGCTGGCCCTGGCACGGTCGGGCGAGGGCTGGCTGTCCACAACCCGTCTGCGGGGCCGGACCTACCTCCGCGCGGGCCTGGTCAACGGCCTCACAACCGCTGCCGACGTCGACCAGGTCCTCGCCAGCCTCCGCCGGCTGGCGCCGGAGGCGGCGCGGGCGGTCAGCCGGCCGTCGTGTTCTCGCGTTACCGTTCGACCCGTTGACGGATGACCGATCAGAACGAGGGCCCCATGGGTGCGCGGGAGTCGACACCACGGGCTGCGGACGTGTCGCGCACCGTTCGCGGCGGGTGGAGGATGTCAACGAGTTCGGGACGCACACGGTCGCGAAGGGCTGCAGGGAGGCCGCGCCCGATGCCCCGAGCCGGCCAGTCCACTCAGTGGTACCGTGGTAGACTGAGTTCGGCAGAAGGGTAGATCATGAGTCTCAACATCAAGAGCGCCGAGACCCACCGACTGGTGCAGGAACTTGCAGCGCTGACCGGTGAGACCCAGACGCTGGCGGTGACCATCGCCGTCCGCGAGCGACTCGGCAGGGTCCGGCACCTCCGCGAGGCGGGCATGGCCGACCGGCTCCTCGACATCGGCCGGGACACCGCACCCCGGCTTCGCGAACCCTTCCGTTCGGCAGACCACGGCGACCTCCTCTACGACAAGCGGGGACTTCCGGCGTGATCATCGACACGTCCGCCCTGATCGCGATCCTTCGCGCCGAGGACGATGCCCCTGACATGGCCCGTGCCATCCAGGGGGCCCCGGTCCGCCGGGTCTCCGCCGCAAGCTACGTGGAGGCGGCCGTCATCATCGACGCGAGCCGCGACCCGGTCGCCAGCCGTCGGTTCGACGAGCTGGTCGAGGCCGCGGAGCTGCGGGTCGAAGCGGTGACTGCTGTCCAGGCCCGGATCGCCCGGGACGCCTACCGCGACTTCGGGAAGGGCAGCGGCCACGCGGCCGGGCTGAACTTCGGCGACTGCTTCGCCTACGCCTTGGCGAAGTCCACCGGCGAGGCCCTGCTGTTCAAGGGCGACGACTTCGGACACACCGACATCACCCCAGCGCTGCTCGCGGCGCCAGGTGGTGCGCCCGGCTGATGGGAACCGTTCCTGGTCAACGACCTGGGCTGCACCCAGCCGGGCCGGCGCTGCGAGGCGGGGAGCCGCCTGCTGGCGGACTGGGTTGCGGACCGCGACACCGAGCTGACGGCCCGGGCGGTCAGCCAGCCATGGACTCGACCGCGCCCGTGCCGTCCAGCCGGGCGAGGAGCGGCTGAGCCCCGAGCTCGGTGAGGACGGCGCGGGCCTCGTCGTCCTCGCCGTCGGCGGGGCCGGCCTCGCGGAGGACCGCCCGGTCGACCGCGCACAGCGCGAGGTCCAGCGGCGAGTCGAGCGCCCGCCAGGCGTCCAGCGCCCGCGCGTAGGCGGCTGACACCTCGTCGTCGCGCCCCTCCAGGGCGGCCACGCCCGCCTCCCCGGTGAGTCGCGCCGCCGCCATCCAGCGCCCGCGGAACCCCTGCATCCCAGCCCACGCGGCCTGGGCCCTGCCCGCGTCGCGGAGCCAGAGGGCCGTGCGCAGCTGGACCGCGAGCGCGACCGGGCTGTTGAAGCCGGCGGGATCGGCCGCCACCGCCGCGGCCGCCGCCCCGTGGGCCGCCTCGAGGTCGCCGGCCGCCAGCTGCACGATGGCCAAAGCCCGAAGGTACGTGGCGCGCGTGTTCACGTCCTCGCTGCCCGCCAGGTCCGCGTGAGCCTCCAGCTGTGCCAGGGCTCCGGAGGGGTCGCCGCCGAGGGCCGCGAGCATCGCCTCCAGGCAGGCGCGCCACTCGAGGTCGATGACCGCCAGCTCGCGCTGCTCGAGGCCATCGAGCGCCGCCCGGGCATCGCCCCACCGCCCGAGGAGGATCGCCACCTCGGCGGCATTGAGCAGGTTCACGGTCTCCACTCCCCGATGGCCCGCGCGGCGGGCGAGCGCGGCCGCCTCCAGCGAGAGGCGGAGCGCCTCGCGTGGGTCGTCGTCCATCACGGCCGTGGCCACCGACGTGCGCGCCCTCGCCTGGTCCACGAGGGAGCCGGCGGTCTCGACGAGCGCCACCTGGCCCCGCGCGAGGATGGCGGCCTCCCGGTGGCGCCCGAGGCTGAAGATGGCGCTGCCCCGCGCGCCGATCGCCCGCCCCAGCAGCGGCACGTCGTCGAGGCGCTCGGCCAGCGTGCAGGCCGTCTCGGCCCAGGCCAGGGCCGGCTCCGGCGCGCCGGTCGCCGTCAGCAATCCGGCGACGGTCGCGGCCAGGTCGGCCCGGACGCGGGCGTCCCCGGTCTCGCCGAGCTCGGCCAGGGCCTGCTCCGCCCGCGCGATGCCGTCGTTGATCCGTCCCGAGACGAAGCCCAGGGCCTCGGCCAGCCGCGCCGTGCTGGAGCCGGCGGCCTCAGGCTCGGCGGCCTCGTGGTGGGCCGCGATCGCCGCCTCGAGGTGGGCCACCGCCCGCTCGTGGGCCCCGGTCCGGGCGGCGGCCTCGCCGGCCAGGTCCCCCAGCGCCGCCCGCTCCGCCGCCCCCTCCGTCAGCGCCAGAGCCTGCTCGAGATGGGCGA
>DAHUZL010000099.1 GCA_027306655.1 Candidatus Dormiibacterota bacterium | reverse complement strand
CCGCCCCGGGACACCGCGACGGAGCCGGCCCCTCGGGGGGCCGGCTCCCGGGCGTCACGCGCCCATCTGGACCGGAAGGGCCGTCCCGGTCTCGAGCAGGGTCTTCAGGTCGCTGAGGACCCAGGGGAAGCCGCCGCCGGCCTCGGCGACGACGCCGCTGGTGATCGCGGCCGTGATGGGCGCGCCATCCACCTCGTGGATGACGGTCAGCTTGGTGACCCCATGCGCCCCCGGCTCGACCTCGTAGGTCAGTCGGGACGCGGGCTCGGCCGCCGTCTCCGGTCCGAAGAGGGCACGCCAGGTCTGGATCAGCCGGTGCGGCGGGGCGGCCTCCAGCACCTCGCCCTCGACCATCACGGCGGGGGCGCCGGCCGCCTGCATCTCATCGGTCGCGAGCGCCCGGTACGAGCCGCCGGGCCGCCACTCAACCTCCACCGGCGCCCGGTAACCGTAGCGGCGCACCTGCTCGGGGTCGGTGAGCGCCTCCCAGATCGCCTCCGGGGTCGCCCGGATCCACACCCGGTAGGTGCGGGTGCCGTCGTGGTTCGTTGCTGCCGTGGTCATGACGGTCCTCCTTGATCGCGGAGCCCTCGAGCGGGGCTCGTCCGATATCCGCTGACCGGTCCCCACCCCGGAGATCATCGCCGGAGCAGTATCCCCTGCGGCGCGACCGATCATCACCGGCGGGGTGCGCCACCCCGCTCTCGGAGCCAGCGCCGGGGCGGCACGACCGCCCCGCGGGCCGAGCGGCCGGCCGGGGCGGTCCCGACCGGCCGCCGACTCATCCGGGGCTAGGCGCCGGGGGTCTGGAAGACCTGGGGCTGCGCCACGAAGCCGTCGGTGTTCCCCTTGGCGTCGGTGTAAAAGCCGACCAGGTCTCCGAGCGAGTTGATCCCGTTGATGGTGGTGGTGCCCACCCCCGCCGGGTCGTCGAGGATCTGGAAAACGCCCCGGGCGAAGACGAACCCGTGGGTCTTGTTGCCGGCGGTGGTGACCTGCCCGACCACCTGGCCCTGGTCGTTCACGCCGAAGGGCTGGGTCGCGCTGGCGCTGCGGTCGGCGAGGACGCGAATGGCACCGGACGCGTCGATGAAGCCGGTGGTCTTCTTGTGAGCGTTGGTGGCGATGCCCACCACCTCGCCGACGTCATTGATCCCCGTCGCCATGGCGCTGACCGCGCCCGGGACGGTGATGCTCGTGAAGCGTCCGTCGTGGGTGTTGTAGAGGAAGGGGTGAGAGTTGCCGGCCTTGTCGTTGTAGAAGCCGGCGGCCATCCCCTCGTTGTTGATGCTGAGGAGCTGGGTCGTGGCCGGGCTGCCCGCCGCTCCGGGGGCGATGACCGAGGTGTAGACCCCGCCCTTGGCGACGAAGCCGATGTTGTTGCCCGCCCGGTCGACGTAGAAGCCAACCGTACGGCCGTAGTCGTTGAGGGCGGTCACCTGGGTCTGCTGCGCGCCTGGGTAGTTCTCATTGCTGAACCCGGCCCGGCTGTAGGGGGCCAGGGTGTACCCCCGATTGGGATGGACCGTGGCCGGACTGCCGCTGCCGTAGTAGCCGGCGATCACGCCCTGGTCATTGATCCCGAGCAGCTGGTTGAAGGTCGGGTCAGCGGGATCGCCCAGGGTCAGGAAGACGTAGCGCGACGCCGTCCCGAGGGCGGGGCGGACCGTGCCGTGGCTGCGGACGCTGGCGCGGGCCGCGCCGGGGACCACCGCGGCGGCGATCCCGCTGGCGAGGGTGGCGAGCGCGAGGGCGAGGACGGCGGTCCGGGCCCGGGCGGTGGCGCGGGAGACGACGGCGGTGACGTTGGGCGGTCGAGGGGTCATGGCACTCTCCATCTGTGAGATCCGTCGAGGAGCAATCGCGGCATCGCGATCGGGGCGGGGGGATGGGGGGGTGGGTGACCGGTCGTCGTGGCCGCCCGGGGTCCACCGGTCGAGGGCGGCCAGCCAGAGGCCATCGGCCCGGCGGCGAGCGACCACCACCGCGGGCCCGGCGATCGACACCGGGCGACCGTCGGGGTTCACGCCGGCGACCCGGCGCACACCGGCGACCAGCGCGACGCCGTCGGCCTGCAGCACCTCCTCGACCGCGGCGCGCACCGGGAGCCGGAGCGCCATCAGCGCGGCGAGGATCGCCCGGATGGCGTCGGTGCCGCTGCCGCGTCGATCGGGCCCCCACTCGACGACGGCCAGCGCCTCATAGAGGTCCACCGCCGCCTCCAGGTCCCCCGCCGTCAGCGCATGCGCCGCCAGGGTGAACGTGTCGGCGGGTCGGCGCGCGGTCGGCGGCCCGATCGGCTCGGGGGTCTGGGGCATGTCGGGCTCCTCTGGCTGGTGCCGCCGGGCAACCCGGTCACCCTAGGCGCGGCCGCGGGGGGATCCGTCCCGCCGGCCCGGGCGGCAGCGGCCATGCGGGGCGACGTGCGGGGGGATGCGCGGGGGGATGTGGCCGGGGCCGGGGTGGGGCAGGCGCCGCGGGGCGCCCCCGCGGATCAGTCGGCCCGCTGCAGCCGCGCGGCGAGGTCCGCGGTCTCCGGGGCGGGGGCAACCCCCAGCTCATCGGCCAGGAGCCGCGTCAGCCCCCGGTAATGGCCGAGGGCGCGGGCCGTCTGACCGGCCGCCGCCCAGGCCGCCATCAGCCCGCGGTGGGCGCCCTCGTCGAGCGGCTCGTGCTCGATGGCGCGCTGGTAGACCTGGGCCGCCTCGTCGTGGCGCCCCGCCTCCGCCAGCAGTCCGCCGGCGGCGGCGAGGGCGCGCTCGAGCGACCGCCGGAGCTCCTGGCGGCGCGGCTCCGCCCACTCGCCGGCGTCCAGGCCCTCCAGGAAGTCCCCGCCATACGCCGCGAGGGCGCGGAGCAGGTGCGGCAGCGCCGCCGACGGCGGATCGGCGGCCCCGGCGGCGTCGAGCTCGAGCTCGAAGACATGGAGGTCGACCTCGCCGGGGCGCGAGCGGTTCCAGCGGTAGCCGCCGTCCCGGAAGACGACCCAGTCGGCCGCGCCCAGGGCTCGGCGCAGCTGCCGGAGCGCGGTGTGGAGCGCATTGCGCAACGCGGCCTCGCCCAGGTCCGGCCAGAGCGCGAGTCCGATCCGCTCCTTGCTGAGGGCGGGTGAGCTGAGCAAGAGGAAGCACAGCTCCCGTGGCTTCGCGTAGCCCCAGTCGGCGGCGACCAGGCGGCGCGAGTCGAGCTCGACGGTGGCGGCTCCCAGGGCGCGGATCCGCAGCGCGGGCGCCGGCGGCCCCGCTCCCTCCCGCGGCACCGGCTCGGCCGCGGCGGCCGCCCGGCTGGGGTCGAGATCCACGTCATCCAGCACGTCGTCGAGCGGACCGGTGCGTCCGGCCGCCACCCGCGCCGTGAATCGGTCCGTGTCGAGACTGCGCCGAATCGCCGCCTCGGTGCGGGCATGATCGTCGCGCTCGCAGGGGGCCAGGGTGGTGCCGATCTCGTCGCGCACCGCCTGGGCGGCACCGAGGAGGCGCGCCGCGCGCTCCGGGCGCGGGGGCTCGGCGGCGACCGCCGCCTGGGCGAGGTCCTCGAGCACGCTGGCGGTCCGCCAGCGATCGCCCAGCTCGCGGTGGATGGCGAGCCCCTCGCGGAGGAGCGTCTCGGCGGCGGGGTCGCGCTGCCGGAGCGCGACCAGCCCGAGCTCGTGGGCGGCCCATGCCACGCCCTCGCGGAATCCGATCCGCTCGGCGAGCGCCCGGCTCTCCCCGAGCAGCCGCCGCGCCCGCTCCAGCTCCCCCCGGTACTGAGCCGCGACCCCCAGGCTGAGCAGCGCCCAGGCCGAGCCCTCGGCCTCGCCGAGGTCGCGAAAGACGTCGAGCGCGGCCCCGCATTCCCGCTCGGCCCGGCCGTGGTCCCCCTGCAGCCAGGCGGCGAAGCCCAGGTATCCGCGGGCGCTGGCAACGCCCCAGCGGTCACCCAGCTCCTGGAACAGCTTCAGGCTCTCCTGGTGCAGCTCCTCGGCCCGGGCGTACCGCCCCTGCTCCCGCGCGGCGCTGCCCAGGGTCTGCAGCAGGCGCGCCACCCCGGCGCGGTCGCCGGCGTCCCGGTACAGCAAAAGGCTCGCCTCGAGGCGACGGGTCGCTCCCGGATAGTCGCATTGCACGAGGGCGAGCATGCCGCCGCCCCAGAGCGCCCGTGCCCGCTGCGGAGCGGGCGCCGCGTCGCCGGTGACCACGGCCCAGTCCAGCCACGTGCGCCCCTCCTGGTAGAGACCGCGGAGGTACCAGTAGCGCCAGACCGCCCCGCCGATCCGCAGCCCCCAGTCGGCGTCGGCGGTGGCGCGGGCGACCTCGAGCGCGGTCCTGAGGTTGGGAAGCTCCAGGTCGAGCTGCTCCAGCGCCGCCGCCTGGCGCGCCCCGGTCAGCCACGGCTCGAGCCGCTCCGCCACCGCCCCCATCCACGCCACCAGGCGACGCTCCGCCGCGGCGCGCTCCCCCGACGCTTCCAGCCGCTCCAGGCCGTACTGGCGCACCGTCATCAGCATCCGGAAGCGGGCGGCGTGGTCGGAGGGCTCCACCGCCACCAGTGACTTGTCCACCAGCTGGGTCACGGTGTCGAGCAGGTCCGCCCCGGTCGCGTCCCCGTCCTCGACCACCCGCTGGGCGGCGTCGAGGGAGAAGGAGCCGGCGAAGACGGCCAGCCGGCGGAACGCGGCGCGCTCGGCGTGGGTGAGCAGCGCGTGGCTCCAATCCAGGGTCGCCCGGAGCGTCCGCTGCCGCTGCGGGGCGCTGCGGGCACCCCCCACGAGGAGGCCGAGCGCGTCGTCGATCCCGGCTGCGACCTGGACCACCGAATGGGTGCGGAGGCGGGCCGCCGCCAGCTCCAGCCCCAACGGGAGGCCGTCCAGGGAGCGGCAGACGTGGCGAACCGCGGCGGCGTTGGCGTCGCTGACGCGGAAGTCGGGGCGCACCGCCTGGGCACGCTCCGAAAACAGCTGGACGGCCTCCGACTCGGCCAGCAACGCCGCGGTGGCCTCTCCCGCCCCGGGCGGCACCGACAGCGGCGGGACCGGCCAGCGGCGCTCGCCATCGACGCCGAGAGCCTCGCGGCTGGTGGCGAGCAGCTGGAGCCGCGGACACCGAACCAGCAGCCCGTGGGCGGCGGCGGCGCAGGCGGCGGCAAGATGCTCGCAGTTGTCGAGCACGAGCAGGGCCGGCCGGTCGCCCAGCGCCGCCGCGATCGCCTCCACCAGGTCCGGTCGCGACGTCTCGCGCACGCCGAGGACATCGGCCACCGCATGCGCGGCGAGCGCGTCGGCGCCGACGGGGGCCAGGTCGACCCAGAACACGGGGGCCGAGCCCTGGGCCCGCACCTCTGCCGCGACCGCCAGCGCGAGCCGGCTCTTGCCGACACCGCCGGGACCGACCAGCGTCACCAGGCGGCCGGCGGCGACCGCGCCGAGGAGGGCCCGGAGGTCGTGGGTGCGGCCGACGATGGGCGTGACCCGCAGCGGCAGGGCGCTGCCCGCGGGGGCCACGCCGCTGTCCGACGGCGGCGCGATCACGCCTCGCCGAGGATGCGGCGGACGGCGTCGAGGTAGCGGCCGTCGCCCGCCTCGGACCGCAGCAGCCAGTACTCCGCACCCCAGAAGAGGTAGGCGTCGAGGGTGACCCCGGCCCGACGGGCCTCGCGCATGCACTGGTTGTAGGTGGTGATCACCTGCTCCGGCGCGCAGCTGTACATGGCGCGGCCGGGCGGGTTGGGCGGGGTCGTCACCGACTCCCAGGGCTCGGCCTGGCCCTCGGTCACCATCACCCGCCGTCGGCGGGTTCGGGCGGCGGCCAGGCAGCGGGCGAGGGCGTGCCGCTGCCACGGGGTGCGGCCGCCGTCCAGGTAGACGGTGGCCGCGCCGAGAGACAGCAGCGCGTGGCGCGGGTACATGTCGACGCCGACGACGTCGGCGACCTGAGCGGCGACCAGCAGCGCATCGCCCTGGTCGCGGGTGCGCCACCACTGGTGCGCCCGCACCAGCAGCGACGTCGGGCAGAAGCCGGTCGCGACCACCGGGCGTCCCGGGTCGGCGGCCCGCACGGCGGCGACCTCGCGGGCCACGAACCCGGCGGCCAGCCTCCAGGAATGCTCCATCCCCAGCGGGTCGACCGACTCGTGCTCCACCTGCCACGCCACCACCGCGCGGCGGTCGCGGTAGCGCTCCACCAGACGCGTCACGTGCGCCACCGCGGCGTCGAGCAGATGCGGATGGGTCTCCGGCGACACCAACCGGCCCTCCGACAGCGGCTCGGTCAGGTGGTGGGTGGGGACGAAGCACTCCGGGTAGCCGAACGTCTTGACCGCCCCGAGGCAGAGGATGACGTCCCGCCCGCGGCGCTCAGCACGGTCCACCTGCCGGTCGAGCTCGCCGGGGTCGAACGCTCCCGGCTGGGGCTCGATCCGATCCCAGTAGGCGCCGACACGGAGGATCGGGAACGGCAGGGCCAGCACCTGGTCGAGGCAGCCAGAGGGGTCGAGGCCGAACGTCTCCGCCTGGAGCGGCCGGACGCTGACGCCGAACCGGGTCGGGCCGCGGGGCTCGATGGGCAGGCTCCGCCAGCGGTCGCCCTCGGGACGGGCCGCCCGGCGCACCCTGACGTCGGCCAGGATGGGCGCCGCCGCGAGGCCCGCGGCGGCCGCCGCGGCGAGGGTCCGGCGCGCACGTCCCACCTCTCCGCCTCCCTGTTCAGGCGCTGCGGCCGGCGCGTGCCCGCGCCGAGGTCCCCCCCCGAGTCTATCGGCCGCCCTCTCCACCCGGCCGCGCCGCGGTCAGCCGCGGTCAGAGCAGGAAGGGGATGATCCGCCTGGTCCGGCGCATGTACGCGCGGTAGGGCTCGCCCAGGCCGAGGAGGAGCAGGGTCTCCTCGACCCGGATGCGATGGGCGGTGGCGAGCGCCGGGAGCACGAGCAGCGCGAGCGCGACGACGTGCGCCAGCGCGACGAGGAGTCCGAGGACCGTGAGCAGGCTGCCGGCGTAGGCGGGGTGGCGAACGAAGCGGTAGGGGCCGTCGGCGATGACCGGCTGGTCGGCTCGGGTGGCGAGGGTCACCGTGAAGGCATGGCCAAGCGTCGCGACGGCCGCCAGACGGACGCCGATCCCGGCCGCCATCAGCGCGACGCCGGCCACGAACCACGCGTCCGGAACCGGCGCGACCGCCCAGCCAGGAGCGGCCACCGTCACCCCGAACCCGCCCAGGACGGCGGCCCACACCGACAGGATGAGCCAGCGCCGCGACCCCCGGTCGCCGTCGATCGCGGTCGCCGGCGCGCGCCGGTGCCGGTCGAGCCACACCTCGACGCCGACCCAGAGGGCGACCACGGCCCAGAAGACGCCGGCGCTGACGATGGTCGCCCCGGGCCAGCCCGGGAGCATCATCGCTCCCACGGAGTACCCGGGACCTCGGTGAAGTACTCGAACAGCTGCACCACCACCACCAGCCCGGCGGGGACCAGGCGCGCCACGCCTCGCGCCAGTCCTCGGCGCTGGCTCCGGTAGGCGCGGCGGGCGCGCAGCTTGGCGATGGCGCTGGCGCCGACGAAGACCTTGTGGGTGGGAGCGGCGCGGCCATGCTCCAGCTCCGGCCCGCCGGCCAGCTGCCCCGACCACCGCAGCACCGCCAGGATCCGCCGCGGCAGCGCAACGTGCCAGAGCCGCAGCGCGGGGAAGCGCTCGTCACGGAGCGCGGTCACGACCTCCGAGCAGACGATGTGGTCGACGTGCCCGTAGAGCCCGGCTCGGTCGTAGGTGATGAGAAGCTCAGGGCGCTCGCGGTCGATCGCCCCCGCGAGCAGCGCACGCAGCTCGGCGCGGCGGTCGCGGAGCCCGCCGTCCCCCAGGTCCCACTGGACCACCTCCGCCAGCCCCAGGCGACGGGCCGCGGCGCCCGCCTCGGCGCCCCGGACCGCCCGCAGAGACGGGCGCAGGGA
Source organism: Candidatus Dormiibacterota bacterium (assembly GCA_027306655.1). Classification (GTDB taxonomy): domain Bacteria; phylum Chloroflexota; class Dormibacteria; order Aeolococcales; family Bog-877; genus DAHUZL01. The sequence continues at coordinate 6,788 of DAHUZL010000099.1, read as the reverse complement.
CCCGTCCGGCGTCCCCCGCTCCCCCTCGGTGCAGAGCACCAGGACCACCCGGGCGCCCTGGCGGGCGAGCCGATGCAGGGCACCGCCGCAGGTGACCGTCTCGTCGTCGGCATGCGGGAAGATCGCCATCACCCGCCGGAGCGGCCCCGGGTACCGGGTGGGAACCGCCGGATCGGCCGCCACCATCGCCGCCGCGACCAGGACCAGGAGGAGAACGAGGACCCCGGCCGCTGCGGTCAGGACGAGCCCGAGCACCCGTCCCCGCGGCCCCGACCGTCCGCCCGGCGGTGCCCCCACCAGGCGAACGGGCCCAACACCGCCCGCACCACCGCCCGGGGCACGTGCGGGACCGCCACCTCGCGCTGGAAATCGAGGATCACCGCGGCCAGGTGCGCCAGCGGCGGCAGGCGGGTGCCGGGGAGGTGACCGAGGCCGGCGAGCGCCTCGGTGCGGCGGAACATCTCCTCCATCCGGAGGGCCGGCCGCACCTCGACCCGGGCCCACGCGTCCTCGTCTCCGGCATTGCCGAACCAGTGCGACGCGCCGCGCGGGATCGCGACCGTGTCGCCGGGTCCAGCGTCCACGGTGCGGCGGCCGAGGCGGAATCGCATCCGTCCCGACACCACTGTGAACCGCTCCTCCTGGGCGGGATGGACGTGCCCGGCGGGGACGTGGGCGCCCGGCGGCAGGTGGAGGTCGAAGACGAGCAGGCGCCCGTCCGTCGCGGCCCCGCTCACCCGCACCAGGATGCGCTCGCCGCTGATCGGGTTCTCGAACACCGCGCCGCCGATCCGGGGAGCCGCGCCGCCGTCGGCTTGGTCGCGCGTCCCCGCCCGCTCCCGCTCCGCCATCGTGCGAGTGTCCCACGTCCGGGGCGAGGAGACGGTTGCGCGGGCGGGGTCTCCCCTGCCAGGCTGGCGTCCGTGGCGCACGCGAACGCACCCCGCCGACCGGTCGCCGTGGTGCTGGAGATCGGCCGTCGCCGCGTCTTCGCCAGCAGCCTGGAGTGGCCCGGCTGGTGCCGATCCGGTCGCGACGAGGCGGGGGCGCTGGCGGCGCTGGCGGCCGCGGGGCCCCGCTACCGGGTTGTGGCGGCGGCCGCGGGCCTGGAGTTCCCGGTCATCGGCGCCGAGGACCTCTCGGTGGGGGACCGGCTTCCGGGCTCGGTCACCACCGACTTCGGCGCTCCCGCAGCGATCGCTCCCTCCGAACAGGAGGCACTTCCCTCCCGGGCCGGGGAGCGGATGGTCCGGCTCCTGGGCGCCGCCTGGAGCGTGCTCGACCGGGTCGCGGCGGACGCGCCGCCGACCCTGCGCAAGGGGCCCCGCGGCGGGGGGCGGGACCGCGACCAGGTCGTCGACCACGTCCTCGGGGGCGAGGTCGTGTACGCGTCCAAGCTGGGGCTGCGCCTGCGCCCGCCCGCCCGGGACGACGCCAGAGCGGTCGCGGCCCATCGCCGGGCGATCACCGACGGCCTGCTCGGCCCGCCCCCGCCGGCTCCGCCGCGCACCAAGCCCTGGCCCCGCCGCTACGCGATCCGCCGGCTCGCCTGGCACGTCCTCGACCACGCCTGGGAGATCGAGGACCGCTCATAGCCGGGGGCGCCTGACCGGCGAGCGGGGGCGGCGACCTCCACCGGCGACCGGTCGGCTCACCGCCAGAGGGCGGGGTCGGTGTGCACCGGCCGGCCGTCGACCAGGGTCAGGGCCACCCGCGCGTCGGCGATCGCCGCCACCGGCTCCTCGAAGGGATTGCGGTCGAGGACGACCAGGTCGGCGGCCTTGCCCACCTCGATGGAGCCGGTCTCATGGTCCAGGTGGTTGACGTAGGCGGACCCCATCGTGAAGGCGCGCAGCGCGGTGGGGAGGTCGAGGCGCTCGGCGGGGAGGAACACGGGGGTGTCGCCATGTGCCGGCTGGTGGGTGACGTCCGCGGACGGGGGCAGGCGATTCACCGCCACGTGCAGCTGCCAGAGCGGATCACAGCTGGAGACGGGCCAGTCGCTGCCGAAGGCGAGCCCCGCTCCCCGGCGGTGGAGGCTGGCGAAGGGGTACTGCCAGGAGGAGCGCTCCGGTCCCAGGAACGGCAGGGTCAGCTCGGTCATCTGGGGGTCGTTCACAGCCCACAGGGGCTGCGCGTTCGCCACCACCCCGAGCCGGCGGAAGCGGTCCAGGTCGTCGGGATGGATCACCTGGATGTGGGCGATGTGGGGGCGCAGGTCGTTCATGCCGTTGACCCGGCGGGCGGCCGCGATCGCGTCCAGGGATTCGCGCACCGCCCGCTCGCCGATTGCGTGGAAGTGGACCTGGAAACCGGCCCGGTCGAGCGCCGGCACCGCCGCGCCGAGCACCTCCGGATCGATGAAGCTCAGCCCGCGGTGGTCGGACGGGCAGCCGCCGGCGTCGAGGTAGGGGTCGAGCACCGCGGCGGTGAAGTTCTCCAGCACCCCGTCCTGCATGATCTTGACCGCGGTGGGTCGGAAGCGATCGTGCGTCGCCCGCTCCCGCGCCGCCACCAGCTCGTCCACCTGCTCCAGGCCGCGACCACGGTCCCACCAGAGCGCCCCCACCACCCTCATCGTGAGGGCGCCGCGCTCCGCCAGTCGGCGGTAGGCGTCGAGGTTCGCGTAGCGCCCGCCGTGCCAGTCCACGTTGGCGTCCTGCCAGGCGGTGATCCCGAGCCCGTGGCAGTACCCCTGCGCCTCCAGGATCGCGATCTCCCGCTCAGCCTCGGTCACGTCCGGGACCAGCCGCTCGACGAGGTCGCGGGCGCCCTCCTGGAGCGTCCCCACCGGCCGCCCTCCGGCGTCCCGCTCGATCCGGCCGTCGGCCGGGTCCGGGGTGGCGGCGTCGATCCCAGCCCACTCCAGCGCACGGGTGTTGACCCAGGCTCCGTGCCCGTCACGGCTGCGCAGGTAGCAGGGACGATCGGCAACGACCTGGTCGAGCTCGGCGGCGGTCGCGATCCCGCCCGGGAACGCCGGCATCGCCCAGCCTCGCCCGAGGATCCAGGGGCGCTCGGGGTGCTGGTCCGCGTAGGCCCGGATGGCGTCCCGGTACGCCGCCCGGGTGGTGAGGCCGCTGAGATCGCAGCGGCGCCGGTCGATGCCACCGCCTCCCGGGTGGATGTGGGCGTCCTGGAACCCGGGGATGACCATCCGCCCGCGCAGGGGGATCACCTCGGTGCGGGGTCCGATCCAGCCGCCGAGGTCCCGGTCGGACCCCACCGCCACGATCCGCCCGCCCCGGATCGCGACCGCCTCGGCCCAGCGGCCAGCCGCGTCGACGGTGCACACCGCCCCGCCGACCAGAATCCGGTCGGCCGGGTGCGGCTCCGCGTCAGTCGAGCCCACCCGGGTCCCGGTAGACGGCGCGACCCGCCACCATGGTGAGCAGCACCCTGGCCTCCGAGATGGCGAGGGTCGGTTCGCGGAAGAGGTCACGGTCCAGCACCACCAGGTCCGCCTGCTTGCCCACCGTGATCGATCCCGTCTCCCGGTCCAGGTGGTTGACGAAGGCCGAACCCATCGTGAACGCATGGACCGCCGTCGCCAGGTCCAGTCGCTCGGTGGGCAGGAAGACCTCCTGCGCATCCGCCGCCAGCGGGTGGCCGAGATCCTCAGGCGCCGGCAGCCGGTTGACCGCGACGTGGAGCTCCCAGAGCGGGTTGGGGCTCGACACCGACCAGTCGCTGCCGAAGGCCAGGCGGGCCCCGAGCCGGTGCAGGGTGGCGAACGGGTACTGCCAGGATGACCGCTCGGGGCCGAGGAAGGGGATCGTGAGCTCGGTCATCTGCGGCTCGTTGGCGGCCCACAGCGGCTGCGCGTTCGCCACCACCTGGAGGCTCGCGAACCGGGCCAGATCGTCGGGGTGGACCACCTGGATGTGGGCGATGTGGTGGCGCAGGTCGTTCATGCCGTTGGCCCGGCGGGCGGCCGCGATCGCATCCAGGGATTCGCGCACGGCCCGCTCGCCGATCGCGTGGAAGTGGACCTGGAAGCCCGCCCGGTCGAGCGCCGGCACGGCCCGATCGAGGAGCTCTGGGTCCACGAAGCTGAGTCCGTGGCGGTCGGTGGGGCAGCCGTGGCCGTCCAGGTAGGGGTCCAACACCCCGGCGGTGAAGTCCTCGCAGACGCCGTCCTGCATGATCTTCACGGTGGTGGGCCGGAAGCCCGGGGTGGTGACCCCGTCCCGGGCCGCCACCAGCGCCGGGATCTGGTCCAGGCCGCGGTGGCGGTCCCACCAGAGCGCGCCCACCACGCGCGCGGTGAGGTCGCCTCGCTCGGCCAGCTCCCGGTAGGCGTCGAGGATGGGGGCGACCTCGCCGCCGCGGGCCTCCACGATGGCGTCCTGCCAGGCGGTGATGCCGAGCTGGTGGAGGTAGGCCTGCCCGGTGAGCAGGCCCTGACGGTACGCCTCGGCGGTCGGCGTCGGGGTGAGGCGGGAGACGAGGTCCATCGCGCCCTCGTGCAGCGCGCCGGTGGGACGTCCGGCCTCGTCGCGCTCGATCCGGCCGTCACGCGGGTCGGCGCTGCTGGCATCGACGCCGGCCAGCTCCAGCGCCTTGGAGTTGACCCAGGCGCCATGGCCATCCCGGTTGCTGAGGTAGACGGGCCGGTCGGCCACCGCCTGGTCCAGCGCCGCCGCCGTGGGCACCCCCCCGGGGAACGCGTCCATCGCCCAGCCGCCGCCGACGATCCACGGCAGGGTGGGGTTCGCGTCCGCGTAGCGGCGCACCGCGTCGAGGTAGGCCGAGGCGCCGTGGTGCTCGCTGAGGTCGCACTGCCGCCGCTGCAGTCCGCCCAGCACCGGATGGACGTGGCTGTCCTGGAAGCCGGGGAGGAGCGAGCGGCCCCCCAACTCCACCACCTCGGTGCGGGGCCCGACCAGCCCACGAATGTCGGCCGCGCCGCCCACCGCGACGATCCGGCCGTCGCGCACCGCCACCGCCTCCGCTCGGGGTCGGACGGGGTCCACGGTGTGGACGGCGCCGCCGAGGAACACGGAGTCGGCCGGCCGATCGGGGGCGGTGGCCTGACTCACCCGCGACCCCTCATCGAGACAGGGTCCAATTTTCCGGATACACCGAGGCGTAGATGTCCTGCTGGCTCCAGCCGTGGAGGCGGTTGCTGATCACCGAGATCTGGTAGTTGGCGAGCGGCCACCAGAGCCCCGGCACCTGCAGCGCGGTGGCGTCCTCGTAGCGGTAGAGCGCCTGGATGCTGGAGTCGGTGTGGGTGGCCTGGATCAGGGCATTGATCTGAGGGTTGCAGTAGCCCCCACCCCAGTAGCTGCCGCAGCCGAAGATCTGGCCGCCGGTCGGGTAGGCATCGCCGCCGCCGAAGTTCCACAGGCTGCCGCCGAAGGTGAGCAGCTCCCAGTTGCAGGAGGAGGTCGGGCACTGGCCGCCGAGGGCGTAGACGCCGGCGATGGTGTGGCCCAGCAGATTGACCACGACCCCAATCAGCGAGCCCGCCGACTTGAAGGCCTCCACCTCCTGATCGGTGTACTGGGACGCGTTCCAGTACACGAACCGGAGCACCAGCGGTGTCCCCGCCCTGATCCCGGCACCGCAGTCCGCGGGACCGGTGCCGGGGCGGACGCAGGTGTCGGTGCCGTTGGGACGGATCGACCACCCGTGGCCCTTGAGGAGGCCGCGGGCGGCCGCGATGCTGTAGGGGAAGTGGTCATCCCGCTCGAAGGCGTTCGCGTAGGAGGAGTTGTTCACGGTCGGCACCGGCCCGTAGGTCGGGAGCCCGTAGCCGTGAAGGGCCACCTTGATGTAGGCGGCCTGGTCGACCAGGTGCTGGAGCGCCTGGCGCATGTAGAGCTGGCGCATGATCGGGCCGGTCAGGGGATTGGTGTAGTTGATCTCGGCGTAGTTGAGGGTGTACCAGTTCCAGGACACGACCTGGTAGCCGTGGCTCCTGAAGTAGCTTGCCTGGGACACGTCGTTGTAGGGCAGGTAGCCGTAGGTGAGCTCGCCCGCCCGGAGGGCGTCGAACTCGGCGGTGTCGCTGGTGAAGACCATCCAATCGATGTGGGCGAGGTGGGACTTGTCGGGTCCGGAGTAGGCCCGGTTCGGCACCAGCACCGCGTCGCTGGTGGGGGCGGAGTAGCTCTGCAGCCGGAAGGGCCCATCCACCACCGTCCAGAGCGGGTTGGTGGCATAGCTGCCGAGGTCACCCGACTGCTTGTCGAGGAAGCTGAAGACGGCGCGAGCACCCGCCGGCGTGCGGTCGTAGTTGCCCACCGCCTGGCCGGTGCTGGTCTTGTCCCACACGTGCTGGGGCAGCGGGATGATGTCGGTGAGCTGGTTGTCGAGCAGCCAGATCCTGCTGTACGGCCTCTTGAAGGTCACCGCGAAGGTGCTCGATGATGGGTAGGTCACCCGGGTGAGGTCGTCGGGGAGCCAGCCGGGGTGATAGGCGCCGAGCTTGGCCTTGTTGGCGGCCTCCAGGTTGAACCAGAACTCGATGTCGCGGGTGGTGATGGGCCGGCCGTCCGACCACCGCCATGGCTTGAGGGTGATGGTCGCGGTGCGTCCCCCATTCGACCAGCGGGGCAGGTCGGCCATGCTCAGCGCCGGGTTGAAGGAGTTGGTGCCGTTGCGCCCGACCCAGTAGATGGGCCGGTAGATGAGCTGGGTGAACTGGGTCACCTGGATGCCGTAGGTGGTGGGCGTCCACATCGGGAAGATCCAGTTGGGAGGGGCGTTCACCGCGAACGAGGCCGTCCCCGCCGGCCCCGCCCGGGGCGAGGGCCGGACCGCCGCCGCCGCGCCGCCCA
>DAHUZL010000097.1 GCA_027306655.1 Candidatus Dormiibacterota bacterium | reverse complement strand
GGGAGCCCGACGGGCTCCCGACCCCGCTCAGGTGGCGTCCCGAAGGCTCTCGCCCCCGGGGCGCTGGCGATCGGAGCGGCATCAGCGAAGGAGTCGATGGGATGGTGCGGCCGCGGATCGCGGTGATCGGAGCCGGGTGGTGGGCCACCCAGCACCACATTCCCAGCCTTCTCGGCTATCCCGACGCCGAACTGGTGGGTGTGGCGGATACCGACCCGGCCAAGCTGGCCGCCGTACGCGAGCACTTCGGGCTGCGCGCCCTCTTCCCCGACCACCAGACCATGCTCCGCGAGGTCCAGCCCGATGGGGCGGTGGTGGCCCTCCCCCACGCGCTCCACGCCTCGGTGTCGCGCGACGTGCTCGAGGCCGGAGTCCACCTGATGGTGGAGAAGCCGATGACGCTGCGAGTGGCGGATGCGCTGGATCTGGTGGCGCTCGCCCAGCGGCGCCGCCTTCACCTGATGGTCGGCTATCCCTGGAACCACACCCGGCACGCCGACATCGCCCGCGAGGTGATCCTCTCGGGGAGCATCGGGGAGCCGGAGCTGGTTACCGCCGTGTTCGCCTCGATGGTGATCGAGTACCTGAGGGGGAACCCGGAGGCGTACCGGGCCGTCTTCCAGTTCCCCGTGACTGGCCCCGGCGCCACCACCTACTCGGACCCGGCGCTCGCGGGGGGCGGCCAGGGTCACCTCCAGCTCACCCACACCAGCGGCCTGCTGCTCTGGATCACGGGCCTGCAGCCGCGAGAGGTGTTTGCTCGGATGGCCAACCTGGACGCGCGCGTCGACGTCATCGACGCCCTCAGCGTGCGCTTCAGCAACGGCGCTCTGGGTACCCTCGCCTCCACCGGGAACATCGCGCCGGGACAGGGAGAGGACCACGAGATCCGCGTCTACGGCAGTGGCGGTGCGCTGGTGATGCAGCCGCTGCTGGGGCGGCTCCATGTCCGGAGCCGAGACGGGACGGCGCGGGCCATCGCCGATCTGGAGCCAGCCGAGCGGTATCCTGCGGAGGTGACCGCCCGCGCCCTCGCCGACATCATCGCGGGCCGGGCCGTGAGTCGTGCCCCCGGCGAGCTGGGGGCGGCCGTGGTGGCCCTGCTGGAGGCTGCCTACGAATCGGCCGCGTCGGGGCAGTCGGCGCGGGCGGCGCTGGTGCCGGCGTCGTGACCGGGCCGGGGCGCGGCTGGCGGCGTCGGGATCCGGGCTGAGTCGGGACGCGATGGAGCGAGTCGCCTTCGTTCTCGGCATCAAGACGGGCCAGGCCCAGGAGTACGTGCGCCGGCACGACACCATCTGGCCCGAGATGGTCGAGGCCCTGCGGGCCTGCGGGGTGCGCAACTATTCCATCTACTTCGACGCAGACCGCCGGCGCCTGCTCGCATACCTCGAAGCCGATCCCGATTTCCCCACCGTGGTGGCACGCATCAACGGCAGCCCAGCCAACCAGCGCTGGCAGCGGTACATGTCCGACATCATGGAGACCGATGTGGATCCTGCCACCAACTGGCCCCCGCGCCTGGACGAGGCGTTCCATATGGACTGACGACGGCCCCGCCGCGTCAGCCCTGCCCACCGGATCACCAAAGAGCCCCGCGATGAAGCTATCGTGCGCCGACTTCAGCTGGCCCCTCCTGCCGCACCGGGCGGCGCTGGAGCTGATCCACCTGCTCGACATCGACGGGGTCGACATCGGCCTCTTCGGCGGCCGCTCCCACGTCCGCCCCGAGGTGGTGCGCGAGGACGTGGCCCGGTGGGCGGGATTGGTGGAGCAGCGGGTGATCGACGCCGGGCTCCTGGTTGCCGATCTCTACTTCCAGCCCGCCACCGACTTCACCAGGATGGCGGTCAACCACCCCGATCCCAAGGAGCGCACCGATGGCGATGGCCTCTTCGCCGTCGCGCTCGATTTCGGCCACCGCATCGGCGCCCCTGGCATCACCGTGCTTCCGGGGGTGGCGTTCCCCGGCCAGGGTCCGTCGGAGGCGATCCGCACCGCGGCCGAGCGCCTCCGGCCCCGGGTCGAGGCCTGCACCGACGCGGAGATGGTGCTCTCGGTGGAGGGTCACGTCGGGTCCAATGTCGACACGCCGGAGAAGCTGGCCGAGCTGGTGGCGCTGACCCCGGGGCTTCGGCTCACCCTCGACTACACCCACTTCACGTTTCTCGGGTTCTCCGATGCGGAGATCGAGCCCCTGCAGGCGCTGGCGCGACATTTCCAGGTTCGGGGAGCGGCCCGCGACCGTCTCCAGACCCCGGTCGGAGAGAGCTCGATCGACCACCTGCGGATGGTGGCGGCGATGCGCCGCGTGGGCTACGACGCGTGGATCGGGTTGGAGTATGTGTGGCAGGAGTGGATGGACTGCAACCGCAACGATAATCTCAGCGAGTCGATCCTGCTCCGCGACCAGCTCCGCCAGGCCCTGGCCGGCTGACCGCGTCGGAGCGCGGCGCCGCTTGGGGTCAGTCCCCGCCCCCGCCGCCGCGGATCCCGTCGGAGCGATAGCGGTCGACCACCTCCTCCACGATGTCGATGCCGAGACCGGGCTCGGTCGGCGGGTACACCCAGCCCTCGATGTGCTCGATGGGTCGGGCCACCAGATCGTGCTGCATCGGGTTGCGCAGCGGCTTCAGCTCGAACAGCCTGCAGGCAGGGGTGCTGAAGCTGAGGCTGAGGCTGGCCGCGGTGCAGATGGCCGAGGACCAAGCGTGAGCGTTGGCCTGGCGGCGGTGGAACTCACAGCGGTCGGCGATGCGGCGGAACCCGGTGATTCCCTCAGCCCGGGCCGGGTCGATCCCCACGATGTCGACCGTTCCGGTGGCGAGAACGGCCTCGTAGCCGGCCAGGTCCCACTCCCGCTCGCCATAGGCGATCCGGGTTGCGGTCTTGGCCCGCAGGTCCGCGTAGCCCTCGGGATCCCAGGCGCCCAGGGGCTCCTCGATCCAGGCGATCCCGAATTCCTCGAAGGCCTGCACTCGCCTGACGGCGGTGGCCACGTCCCACTGAACCGCATGGCCGAGGTCGATCATGAGGCTCCGGTCGGGGCCGATCCCCTCCCGCATCGCACGCACGTAGGCGACGTCGCGGTCGTGCTCGTAGCCCAGGTGGGCATCGCCACGCTTGCCGAAACCGACCTTGACGCCCTGGAGGCCGGTCGCCAGCCACCCCTGCGCCTGCTCCACCATCGGGGGGATCTGAGGGTGATGAGCGTGGCACGACGCGATCGCCGGGAGACGGTCGTGGACCGGGCCGCCCAGCAGCTGGACCACCGGAACTCCGAGCGCCTTGCCCTTGATGTCCCAGAGGGCGAGGTCGAGTGCGGCGATGGCGTAGGAGGCGATCCCACCGCGATAGCCGTACCACCACGCCCGCTCCTTGAGCGACCGCCAGAGCGCCTCGTTGTCGAGCGGGTCCCGCCCGATCAGCAGGGTCGCCATGCCCTCGATGATCGCCTGGGTGGCGCGACTGGCCTCCTCGAACTGGGTGATCGCCTCTCCCCAGCCCACGCAGCCATCGGCGGTGGCGACCCTGACCAGGCAGAGGTGGCGCGTGGCATCGAAGTCGTTGGGTTCGGGGTAGCTGACGGGGATGGCCTCCACCGATCGCACGCGCACGTTTCGGACCTCCACCGGCGGCCGCGCCCGCTCCTGGTCTGGAATCGTTTACACTATCGTACCGTCCCACCAAGGGGCAGTGGTGCCGTCCCGGCGTGTCTCCGACCGCCGGGCGGTCGCGAGCCGCTTCCATCCGTGGGCCGGTGGCTCACGCGAGCGGCCTCCGACCGTGGCGGGGCCGGGGTGGCTCACACCGATCGGAGGGACCCATGCCACTGGTGACGATGCCCAAGCTGTCGGACACCATGGAGGAGGGCGTGGTGGTCGAGTGGGTGCACCGGTCGGGCGACATCGTGCCCGTCGGTGCCGTGCTCGGCAGCATCCAGACCGACAAGGCCACCTTCGACCTCGAGGCGGAGACCGAGGGGAGGCTCGCAATCCTGGTGGAGGCCGGCCAGCCCGTTCCGGTGGGCACGCCGATCGCCGAGATCATGGCGGCGGCCGAGGTCGTCCGCCCCGATGGGGTCCGATCCGGACCGCCCCCACCCCGTGGGTCCCTGCCGGCATCGAAGGCGTCGCCGCTGGTCCGCCGCCTGGCTCGCGAGCGGGGCGTCGACCTCAGCTCCGTGGCACCCACCGGCCCGGACGGCTGGGTCGTCCGGGAGGACGTGCTGGCGGCGGCAGTGCCGGGGCTGGCGCCGCCGAGGATGGCGTCGCCGGGGCCCCCGCAGGCTCCGGCCGCGGTGATCCGGCCCACCCGGATGGAGCGGGCGATCGCCCAGCGGATGGCGCACGCGCACGCGACCGTGCCCGATTTCTCGGTGACCGCCACGGTTCGGGTCGACGAGGCGCTGCGACTGCGCGCGCAGATCCCGGCCGCGTTCGGCACCGACCTGCACATCACCCTCACCGACCTGGTGGTGCGAGCCGCGGCTCTGGCGCTGCGGCGGGTGCCGGCGGCGCTGCGGACGTGGGCGGACGACCACTTCGAGGTCCGGGACCGAGTCCACATCGCGCTCGCCGTGGCGCTCGAGCAGGGGTTGGTGGCACCCGTGATCCGCGATGCCGACCGCCTCGACCCGGTGCAGATCGCGGCCGAGCGAACGCGGTTGGTGGCGTCCGCCCGAGCCGGCCGGCTCTCAGAATCGGACCTCAGCGGCGGGGTGTTCACCGTCTCCAACCTTGGTCCCCTCGGAGTCGACGAATTCACGGCGGTCGTGACCCCGCCGGAGGCGGCGATCCTGGCGGTGGGCGCCATCCGCGAGGCGGTCGTCGTGGTCGACCATGCCCCCTCGGTGGGGTCGGTCGTGACGATGACGCTGTCAGCCGACCACCGCGTGCTCTATGGCTCCGACGCTGCCCAGCTGCTGGGGGCCATCCGTGAGCTCTTGGAGACCCCCCTCGTCCTCACCCGCGCACCGACCGGCTGAGGTCAGGGGCGGCGCCGACGGCACCGCGCGGGAGCCGGGCTCAGTACATCAGGAATCCACCGGTGGCGTTGACGGTCGCCCCGGTGATGAAGCTGGCCCAGTCGCTGGCGAGGAAGACGACCAGCCCCGCCAGCTCCTCCGGCTCCGCGACCCGGCCCAGGGGGGTTGCCTCGGTCATCGCGGCCAGGACGTCGGGGCGCAGATCGGTCAGCAGCATCGGCGTCCGCACCTGCCCGGGGGCGACGCTGTTGACGGTGATGCCGTGGGGCCCATAGGCGCGGGCGAGGCCGCGGGTCAGGGTCACGATCGCGCCCTTGGTGGCGTTGTAGACCACGGAGCCGCCGAAGCCGCCCGTCCACCAGCCCTGGGAGCTGAACGTGATGATCCGCCCACCGGTGCCCTGTGCCACCATCGCCTCGGCCACTGTGCGGCAGAGGAAGAAGCTGGCCTTGAGGTTGGTGTCCACCTGGAGGTCCCAGTCCGCCTCGCTGACGTCGGTGAGACGGTCGCGTCGCCGCAGCACCGCGGCGAGGTGGGCCAGGACTCGAAGCGAGCCCAGCTCGCGTCGCGCCCGCGCGACCAGCTCCTGGTGGGCGCCGATGGCGCGCAGGTCGGCGGCGACCACCACATGGCCCGAGCCCCGCAGCTGCCTGCCCACCCTCTCGACCGATCCCCGGTCCGCGTCCACCATCATCACGCGCGCGCCCGCGTCCGCGAAGGCGACGGCGACGGCCTGGCCGATGCCGCCGCCAGCGCCGGTCACGACGACTCCTTGTCCCGCCAACCCTCGCCCGAGGAGCATCGGAGCGGCGTCGGACCGGGGCGGTCCGCTCATCGCGGCAGCGGGAGCACCGACCCGCGCGGGCGGTAGTGGGTGGGGATCACCACGGTCCGGGGCGGCTGCCCGTGGACGACGGCCTCGACCAGCAGGCTCGCAGCCAGCCGGCCCAGGCCGCGGTAGTCGCATTCGACGACGTTGATCGGGGGGTCCATCATCGGCATCAGGTCCAACTCGTCGTAGGACACGACCGAGACGTCCGACCCCACCCGGCGACCCATGGCGGCGAGCTGGCGGAGCAGCCCCAGGGCCACCTGCGTTCCCGCCGCCACGATCGCGGTGGGAGGATCCGGCAGCTGCAGCAGCCGGCCGGTCTCGCGACGTCCGAACTCGGCGGTGTAGCTCCCCAGCCGGACCAGCTCGGGGTCCAGGACGGCGCCCGTCTCCTCATGGGCCTGGCGGAAGCCACGCAGCCGCTCGCGGGTCACGCGGATGGTGGTAGGACCGGCAATGAAGGCGACCCGGCGGTGCCCGCACTCGATGATGTCGCGCGTCGCCGCGGCCACCGCGGGGGCGTGGTCGCACAGCACGGCGCTCGTCTCCAGCCCCGCGACCTCGCGGTCGACCAGCACCAGCGGGCAGTCGGCGCTGTGGAGGGCGGCCACCGTGTCGGGATCGACCTCGGACTGGAGGGACACGATCAACCCGTCGACTCGGCGGCGCAGGAACAGCTGGAGATGGGCGGCCTCGACCTCGTCCCGGCCCTCACTGTCCGCGAGCAGGATCGAGTACCCGGCCGGACGCAGACCCTCCGCCGCTCCCTTGACGATCTCGGCAAAGACGGGATTGGTGATATCGCGAACGAGGAAGCCCACGGTCCCGGTGATCCCCTGGCGGAGGCTGCGGGCCAGGAGGTCCGGCTCGTAGCCCATGAGCTCCTTCGCACTGAGGACGCGCTCCCGCATCAGCGGGCTCACGTCGGGGTGGTCGTTGAGGACTCGCGAGACCGAGGAGATCGACACCCCCGCGCGGTTCGCCACCTCACGCATCTGCACCCGAGCCGGGCGCCCCATCCTGGTCCCCCTGCCGAGTCGCGCTGTCAGTCCCGAGCCTCTCCACTTCCGATGGCATCGAGGGGCGGCACCTGCGGGTCGGGCCGCGGCTGCCGCCGTCCCACTATCTTCGCTACGCCCGGTCCCGGTCAACCGCCGTCGATCAGCGTCCCAGCAGGGTCGTGGCCCGGGCTGCAATCGTCTCCGCGCTGGGAACGGCTTTCGCCTCGAGCGCGTGGCTGAACGGGATCGGAGCCTCGACCACGCCCATCCGGGCCGGTGGGAGCTCCAGCGACTCGAAGGCCCGGCTGACGACCTCCGCCACCAGGTGACCGCTCCACCCTCCGCTGAGAGGCTGCTCCTCCACCACCAGGAGGCGCGCGGTCCGGGACACGCTTGCCACCACGGTGTCGACGTCCATCGGCACCAGGGTGCGAATGTCGATGACCTCGACGTCGATCCCGGCGGCGGCCAGCGACTCGGCCGCGGCCAGCGACTCCGCCACCATCGCCAGCGAGGCCACGATGGTGAGATCGGCGCCCGATCGGACCACCGCGGCCCTCCCGATCGGGACCGGGGCGGCGGTCGGCTGGAACGGGCCACGGCGAACGTAGAGGCGCTTGTGCTCGATGAACACCACCGGGTCGGGATCGGCGATCGCGCTCCGCAGCAGGTGGTAGGCGTCCTGGGGGCTGGCGGCGGTCACCACCTTCAGCCCCGGCGTCGCGGTGTACCAGGACTCGGTGGTCTGCGAGTGCTGGGCTCCGAATCCGAGCCCGGAGCCGCCCACCACCCGAACCACCATCGGGACGTGCATCTGCCCGGCGGAGAGGTAGCGGTGCTTGGCGGCGGTGGTCACGATCTGGTCGAACGCCACCCCCGCGAACTCCGCGAACATGATCTCGACGACGGGGCGGAAGCCGATCAGGGCCAGGCCCACCGCTGCGCCGAGGAAGCCGGTCTCCGAGATCGGCGTGTCCATCACCCGGTCGGGTCCGAAACGGGCCAGCAACCCGTCGGTCACCTTGAACGAGCCTCCCGCGGCGGCGATGTCCTCGCCGAGCAGCACGACCGCGGGGTCCTCGGCCAGGGCGTCGGCCAGGGCGTGGTTCAGCGCCTCGCGATAGGTCACGGTGGCGTCAGGCATGGACGTCCCGGGTGATCTCGGCGAGGTCCGGCCAGGGTGCCTGCTCCGCGGCCGCGGCGGCGTTGGCGATGGCGGTGGCGACACTGTCGTCCACCGCGGCGATGTCCGCGCTCGTCACCGACCCCGAATCGAGCAGCTGTCGGCGGGTGATGATCAGGGGGTCGCGGGCGAGCCAGGACGTCACCTCCTCCGGCGGCCGGTAGGCGCCCGCGTCACTGCGCGAGTGTCCCCGCTGTCGATAGGTCTTGCACTCCACCAGGGTCGGGCCGCCGCCGGTGCGGGCGCGCTCGACCACCGTCTGGGCCGCCTGGTAGACGGCCTGGACGTCGTTGCCGTCGACGATCTGACTCGGCATCGCGTAGGCGGTGGCGCGGACCGCGATGTCGTCGACGGTCGTGGTCAGGTTGATCCGGCTGTACTCACCGTAGAGGTTGTTCTCGCAGACGAAGATCACCGGCGCCTTCCAGATGGCAGCCAGGTTGAGGGACTCATGGAAGGCCCCGATGTTGCTGGCGCCGTCGCCAAAGAACGTAACCGAGACGCGCGTTTCGCGGCGCAGCTGCGCCCCCCGCCCCAGCCCCACCGCCACCGGCAGGCCGGAGCCCACGATGGCGAAGCAGCCCATCAACCCGAGCCGGGCGTCGGTGAGGTGCATCGAGCCCCCCTTCCCGCGGTTGACGCCGGTGGACCGTCCCAGGATCTCGGCGAAAGCGGCCTCGGGGGACATGCCCCGGGCGAGCGCGTGGCCGTGACCGCGATAGGTGTACGAGGTGTAGTCGTCGGGGGTGAGTGCGGCTGCCCACCCGACGGCCACCGCCTCCTGCCCCTGGCACAGGTGGGTCGAGCCATGCACCAGCGCCTTCTCGTAGAGCTTTTGCACCGTGTCCTCGAAGGTGCGGATCTGCACCATGCTTCGGTACATCTCGAGGAGCTGCGCCGGCTCAGCTGGGAGGGCTGCTGGCGTCATCGAGCCGACCTCCTGGCGACGGCTGGAGGGAGGGGGAGGCGGCGGCGGGCCGACGGTTCGGGTCACGCGCGCGATGGGCTCGCCGCCGCTGCCAGTGCAAACGATTGCAGCCTACTCCGGAGCGAGCGGAACCGTCAAGGGGCCGCGGACGGCGCCACCCACTCCCGGACCGGTCACGACGCGCGCCGTGCTGGGGAGGGCGGCCCGTGCCCGACCCGGGGTGCGTCCCGCCTCAGCGCGCGACCCGGTGCTTCTCGAAGCAGGTGCTGCAGTAGACGGGGCGGTCGTACTTGGGGATGAAGGGCACCTCGGTGGTCGCCCCGCAATCCGCGCACACCGTCTCGTGGAGCTGGCGCGGGGGCCGCGAGCCGCCGCTGCTGAAGCCGCCGTAGTTGCCGCCGTTGGAGGCGTTGCGCGCGCTCTTGGCCAGCTGCCGGCAGGGCTGGCATCGGCTGGGCGTGTTGGTCAGCCCCTTGGACTGGTAGAACTGCTGCTCTCCCGCCGTAAAGATGAATTCCGCGCCGCACTCCCGGCACGTGAGCGTCCGGTCCTCTTGGCTCAACCCGAGCATCCTCCGCTATCCGCTGCGCCAGGACTGCTCGGTCGCTCGATCGCGCTGCCCGGGACTCGTCTGGCCGCGGCCACTATAGCAGGCACTTGGCGAGCTGAAAAGTGCCCATCCGGACTGCCCGGGGGATCATCCCCGAGAGGGGGTCGCCGACCCCGTCCGCCACGCCTCGAAGGCCTCCAGCCAGGGTCCCACGAGATCGCGTGCGGCGTCCGGGGTGGCGAAGAAGACCTGGGGGTCACCCAGCCCGGCGAGCGCGGGCACGGGCGGGGAGTCGACCGGGTCCGGCCCGTCCGGCTCCCCGTCGCCCCCCCCGGGCTCGGCCCCGAGGGCGGTGGCGGCGGCCCGGGCCCAGTTCTTGGGCGCTCCATCGAGCCCGAGGAGCCCCAGCCAGCGCCGCCTGGGGCGGGCCTGGAAGAGGGGGAGTTCGGCGCAGCGCGGCCCGGCGTCGAGGAGCGGCCCGGCGCCGACGCGTCCCCCGTCACCGGCCAGGCTCCGCAGGGCACGCCACGCGGTGCGCGACCAGCCCAGGACGGCGCCCTCGTCGGCGGCAGGCGCTCCCGTGGCGGACTCCCCGTCGCCCACCTCCGTGGCCGGCGGCACCGGGACGGCCACGCCGACGGGCTGCACCCGGGTCCGGGCGAGATCGGAGGCGAGCAGCGCGAGGAACGTCGGAAGTCCGGGGGGCGGGAGGGGGGCGGGGTCGCCGGCAGGCAGCGGCGGGGCGAGACCCAGTCGGCGGGCGGCGCCGGTCGTGTCCACCGCGAGCTCATCGACCAGCGGTGCGAGGTCGGCGGGGTGGAGGCCCCGGTCCTGCAGGCACTCGCGGCTGCTGAGGGTCCAGCGCACCGGGTCGCCGGTGCGGCGTAGGGCGCCGGCGAGGAGGGCGGCAAGCTCCGTGGCCGCGGCGACGTCCGGGGGTGGGACGAGGTCGGTCACGCCGACGGTGACCTCCCACGCGGCCAGGGCGGGATGGTTGGCGAAGGCCCGGCCCAACCGCTCCAGGTGGCGCACCAGCGCCTCCTGCAGGAGCGCATCGGTGAAGGGGTCGCGGGGCGCCCCCCGCACCACTCGCTGCTCGGTGAGGCAGCGCGGGCCGCGACCGTTGCGATCGATGGCGAATCGCGGCAGCACCGCGTCCCGTCCGAGGGCCAGCGGCAGCGCCACCAGGACGACCTGGAGCCGGGCCCGGCCGGCCGCTCGCAGCACGCGCTCCGCGTCGCGGACGCGGGCGGCCCGGAGCGAGTGGGGATCGGGGGCGAACGCGTCCCAGTAGAGGGGGAGACGCAGCTCCGTCACCCCGAGGCGGCGCGCCGCGGCGCAATCCCGGTCCAGGGTGGCGTCGTCGGGCGGTTCCAGCCAGAGGGCCGGTCCGGTGGATGCCGGCCAGTACCACGCGCTCCAGGAAACGGCGTCAGAAGGTGAAGAGATCGATCCCTCCGGCGACCGGCAGGGCCGCGCCGGTGATGTAGCCGGCCTCGGCGCTGGCGAGGAAGCAGATCGCGTGGGCCACGTCCTCGGGCCGGCCGGGAGCGCGCAGCGCCGTCCGCAGCACCATCCGGTCGATCATCGCCTCCCCGCCGGTGCGGAACGCCTCGGTGCTGATGATCCCCGGCACGACCGCGTTGCTGGTGATCCCATGGCGGGCGCCCTCCAGTGCCGCGGACCGCATCAATCCCAGCAGCCCCGCCTTGGTGGCGCTGTAACTGGCCTGGCCGAAGCCGCCCAGCGTGCCCGCCACCGACGACATGTAGAGGAGGCGGCCGTAGCCGCGCGCCTTCATGTGCGGCCAGACAGCCTGGGTGCAGTTGAAGGCGCCGGTGAGGTTGACGCGCAGGTCCCGCTCCCACAGCTCCGGCACCTGGTCGGGCACCTGGGCGAGGTGGTCGAGGGTGCCGGCGTTGTTGACGAGGATGTCGATTCCCCCGAAGTCCCGCACCACCTGGGCCATCACCTCGGCGGCCTGCTCGCGGTCGGTGACGTCGAGGCGGAGCGCCACCGAGCGCCGCCCCATCGCGCGGATCTCCTCGCTGGTGCGCTCGGTGTAGACCACCTGGTCGGACGCCATCACCCGGGCGAGGACGCTCTGGGTCGCCTCGGCGGTCCGGTCCAGCTCGGGGTCAGACTCCATCAGCACGTCGGTGACGACGACATCGGCGCCGGCGGCGGCGAGCGCGAGGCAGTCGGCGCGTCCGAGCCCGCGCGACCCGCCGGTCACCACCGCCACCCGTCCGGCGAGGTCGAACATGGCCATCGCGGCAGCCCTACCCGGCCACCGCCGGGCGGGTCACCCGGCGCTCGCCGCTGAGGAGGCGGCCGATCACCAGCCGCTGGACCTCGGCCGTCCCCTCCCAGATCTGATAGATCTTCGCATCGCGCATCCACCGCTCCACCGGGTACTCCTTGATGTATCCGTAGCCACCGAGAACCTGGACCGCCTCGATGGTGACCCGCATCGCCACATCGCCGCTGAACAGCTTGGCCATGCTGGCCTCACCGCGTTCCATCGGACGTCCCTGCTGGACCATCCAGCCGGCGCGCCAGGTGAGCAGTCGGGCCGCGTCGATCTCGGTCGCCATGTCGGCCAGCTTGAACGCGATCGCCTGGTGGCGAGCGATCGGGCGGCCGAACTGCTCCCGGGTCTGGGCGTAGTCGCGGGCGAACTCAAAGGCCGCCCGGGCGATCCCCAGCGCTCCCGCCGCCACCCCGGGGCGCGACGCCTCCAGCATCTGCATCGCGCCCGCCGCGCCGGGCCCCTCCACCCCCCCGTCGGGCGTGGACCCGAGGCGGGCATCGGCCGCCACCCGGCAGTCGTCCAGGATCACCTGGGCGGTGTGGGAGGCGCGGACCCCGAGCTTGCGCTCCTTGCGGCCCTGCCGCATTCCCGGGTTGCCCTTCTCGACGACGAACCCGGCGATCCCGGCCGCGCCCAGCTGGGGGTCGGTGGTGGCGAACACCACCTGGAGGTCGGCGATGCCGCCGTTGGTGCAGAACTGCTTGGTGCCGTCGAGCGCCCAGCCGCCATCCACGGCGGTCGCGCGGGTGCGCAGGGCGAGCGCGTCGGAGCCGGAGTCCGGCTCGGTGAGGCCCATCGCGGCCAGCCGCAGGCTCCCCGGGTCGCACAGCCGCCCGAGGTAGCGCTCCCGCTGGGTCTCGGTCCCCATCGCCAGGATGGCCGTGGCGGCGAGCCCGCTGGCCATGATGCTCACCGCCATGCCGGCGTCGCCCCAGGCCAGCTCCTCGCCGAGGATGAGCATCGAGAGCGGGTCGAGCCCGCCTCCGCCGTACGCCGCCGGCAGCCCCGCCGCGGCGCCGATCCCGAGCGCGTGGGCGCGTCGCATCACCTCCCAGGGGACCTCCTCCCGCTCGTCGAACTCCGCCGCCTGCGGCCGCATCTCCGCCTCGGCAAACCGGTGCGCCAGCCGTCGGATCTCGTCCTGCTCGGGGGTGGGCTCGAAGTCAATCGCCATCGCGGCCCGATCCCGGGTCCGGCTGGTTGGCCCCCGCCGCGTCACCGGCCAGCTCCACCGTGGCGCTGGCATGGGTGAGGGCTCGCACCCCGGCGCCGGTGACCGCCTCCAGCTCCAGGACGATTCGGCCGCGGTCCGGGGGCGCGGCCCCGACCCTCCCGCGGCACAGAAGGATGTCCCCTGGCCGCACCATCCCGGCGAATCGGCAGTGGATCCGGGCGATTCGGCCGCGCCCCGCCACCCACCCCTCGACGGTGCTGGTGAGGAGGCCCAGGCTCAGCATCCCGTGCGCGATCGTCCCCGGGAGGCCCGCCGCCCGGGCGGCGTCCTCGTCCAGGTGGATCGGATTGTGGTCGCCGGATGCTCTCGCGTAGGCGGCGATCGTCTGTTGCGTGACGGGGTGTCCCACCTGGGGCAGGAGGCTACCGGGGGCGAGCGAGACCGCGGCGGCGCCGGGGCGGGCGCCCTCGATGGTCACCCCCCGGGCTCCGGTGGCGGCGGGGCTCCGGGGCGGATGACGAACACCGTGGTAGCGCGGGTGATCGCGCTCCCGCTGCGGTCGCGGGCACAGAGGTCGACCTGCAGGACCTCCAGGTGGCGACGGGTCTCGACCCGGGCGATCGTCCCCTCCGGGAGGAGCGACTCCCCCAGCCGGGGCGGACGCAGGAACTCAAAGGTCTGCTCGGCGTGGACGAGGCGCGCCAGGTCGAGCCCGACCTCGTCGTCTCCGAAGAGCAGGTCCACCACCGGCGCGAGCAGATAGGTCGCGGCCAGCGTCGGCACGGCGCCGGGCGCCCGGCCATCGGATCCGATCGCCTCGGCGAACCGGCGCGCCCGCTCGGCGCCGACGACCTGAAGGGCACCCACATAGTGGCGGCCCACGCAGGCCGGGTTCAGCGCCACGGGCGGCGGCCGGGGGGAGGGCTCGGGGACGGCGCGGTGTGGCAGGATGGGCTCGGCATGGCGCGGTCCCGGCCAGCATACCGGGGCGCGCCCGCGTCCCCTCGGAGGCCCTCGGATGGTGCCCGACCCGCAGCGCCCGGTCCGGATCGCGCTGGTGCGGGAGGGCAGCGATGCGGTGGCGTCGGTGCGCACCCTCCTCGACGCCTACCGGCGGTGGCTGGGCGAGGCCCGATGCTTCGAGGAGCGCGAGCGCGAGCTGGCCGACCTGCCCGGGCCGTACCGGCCCCCGGCCGGCGGGCTCTGGATCGCCGGGGACGACGCCGACCCCCTCGGCTGCGTCGCCCTCGGGCCCATCGACCCTGGCCGAGCCGAGCTGAGGCGCCTGTACGTGGCGCCCGCCGGCCGGGGACGGGGGATCGGGCGCCTCCTGGCGCTGACCGCCATCGAGGGCGCCCGGGCCGCCGGCTACGGCTGCGTCCTTCTGGACACCCTGCCCGAGCGCATGCCCGAGGCGGCCCTCCTCTACCGCTCGCTCGGGTTCGGTCCCGCCAGCCCGTTCAAGCTCGCGCATCCCGCCGGCGCCCGCTGCCTCCGGCTCGACCTCGACCGCCCGAGCGTGGACGGCCCGCCGCCGGCGCCCCGCGCCCGGCCGGGGGTCAGCCCGCGAAGCGGTAGCCGATCCCGGGGACGGAGTGGATGAAGGTGGGCTGCTCGGTCGAGGGCTCGATCTTGCGCCGGAGCCTGTACACGTGGGCGTCCACGGTCCGGGTCTCGATCTCGACCTCGTAACCCCACACCCGCCGCAGCAGCTCACCGCGGCTCATCACCTGCCCCGGACGGCTGGCGAGCAGGGCGAGCAGGTTGAACTCGGTGAGCGTCAGGGGGACCTCCTTGCCGTCCCGGTGGACCTGGCGGCGGCGCAGGTCGATCGTGAGCCCGGGGAACTCGAACTTGTCGCGGGTGTGCTCGCTGGGGGTGATCTCACTGCGTCGGAGGTGGGCCCCGATCCGGGCCATCAGCTCGCGCACCTCGAAGGGCTTGGGGATGTAGTCGTCGGCGCCGAGCTCCAGCCCCACCACCACGTCGATGGTGTCGGACTTGGCGGTCAGCATGAGGATCGGCACGCGACTGCCGTCGGCGCGGAGTCGCCGACAGACGTCCAGCCCGCTCATCCCGGGCAGGTTGACGTCCAGGATGATGAGGTCGGGGGAGCTCTCCCGGGCGAGCTCCAGCCCCTCGGGGCCGGTGGTCGCCTCGATCACGTGGTAGTTCTGCGGCGCGCAGGCGAGCGCCACCACCTCCCGGGTGGCCTGGTCGTCCTCGACGATGAGGATGGTCCGGTCCATGCCGCTGCTCATGAGCTGGGGCCCTCGAGATATGCCGACACCTGTTCCACGAAGCGTTTGACCTCGATCGGCTTGGTGATGTAGCCGGTGCAGCCGGCCGCGAGCGCCTCGCCCTCGTCGCCGACCATGGCCCGCGCGCTCAGCGCGACCACCGGCATCTGGGCCGTCTTGGGGTCGGCCTTGAGCAGCCGGGTGATGGTGAGCCCGTCGATTCCGGGCAGGCGAACGTCGGTGAGGATCAGGTCGTACGCTCGGGACTTCGCCTTCTGCAACCCCTCCTGGCCGTCGGTGGCGGTCTCCACCTGGAAGCCGTGGCCGCGCAGG
Source organism: Candidatus Dormiibacterota bacterium (assembly GCA_027306655.1). Taxonomy (GTDB): domain Bacteria; phylum Chloroflexota; class Dormibacteria; order Aeolococcales; family Bog-877; genus DAHUZL01. The sequence goes on along the minus strand of DAHUZL010000097.1, from coordinate 1,561 downwards.
ACCATCGAGGACAGCTCGCGGTTGCTGGGATTGTCCTCGATCAGGAGGATACGGTTCCGGGGCCGGCCCTCGGCCCGGAGCCCGCGCAGGGGGAGGGTGAAAGCGAAGGCGCTGCCCGAGCCCAGCTGGCTCGTCACCCGGACGGTGCCGCCGTGGAGTTGGACCAGGCGCTGGACCAGGGCCAGACCGAGGCCGGTCCCCTCGACCTGGCGGTCCCCTCCGCCCGGCACCTGGTAGAACTCGGCGAAGATCCGGTCGTGATGCTCCCGATCGATCCCGATCCCGGTGTCGATCACCGACACCTCGAGAAGGGTGCGTCGGACCCGGGCGGCGATCGTCACCTGTCCCCCCTCGGGGGTGAACTTGATGGCATTGCTGAGCAGGTTGTACAGGATCTGCTTGAACTTCGACTTGTCGGCGCGCACCCGCGGGAGGGGGCCATTGCCGTCGGTGGAGAGGGTCACCGGGCCCCGCTCCGCCAGCGGCCGGATCACGGTGAGCACCTCCTCGATCGCCTGCTCGACCAGGAACTCCTCGTACTGCAGCTCCATCCGGCCGGCCTCGACCTTGCTGAGGTCGAGCACGTCATTGACCAGCGAGAGCAGGTGGCGCCCGCTCTTGTAGATGTTCTCCAGGCACTCGTGCTGCTGCTCGGCCGTGAGCGTCCCCGCCAGGTTGTCCTTGAGGATTTCGCTGAACCCCAGGATGGAGTTCAGCGGGGTGCGCAGCTCATGGCTCATGTTGGCGAGGAACTCGCTCTTGAGCCGGCTGTTCTCACGCACCTGGGCGTTGGCGATCTCCAGCTCGTGCTTGCGGATCGCAATCTCGTCGAGCTGCTTCTGCACCGCCGCGTGGAGGGTGGCGTTGTCGATGCTGATCGACGCCTGGTTGGCGATCACCCGCACCAGCGCCTGCTCCAGGCCGGTGAACGGCCGCACCTGCTTGCGGGCCAGGGTGAGCGCCCCCACCACCCGCCGCGGCGAGGCCAGCGGCATGACCAGGGTGCTGCGGGGGGGATCCCCCCGGCTGAGCTCCTTGAAGCGGGGGTCGCGGGTGGCATCCCGGACGCTCACCGATCGACGCTCCGCCACCGACCACCCGACGATGCCCTCGCCGACGGCGAAGGTGGCCACCTCGGCCACCGAGTCCGTGTACGGGAAGGTGGCCATCGCCCGCAGCTGGGCCTGGTCGTCGTCGAGCAGGAAGACCGTGGCCACGTCGCAGCCGACCTGCTGGGTCAGCGCGCGGAGCATGAAGTCGATGTTCTCCTTCAGCTCCAGGCTGGACGTAAAGAGACTGCCGACCTGCCCGAGCAGATCGACGAGCGTGGTGTCGTCCATCGGAGCCGCATTATAGGTCGCCTCGATCGCCAAATCGAGGGGGGAGCCGATCTCGGCGGCCGGGGGGCGGGTTGGGAGGAGGGTGGCCGCCCCCCCGAGGGCGGGATCGGCGCCCCCCAGCCGTTCCCGGCAGGGCTGGGCCGGCGCTACCATCGGCCCGGGAGTGCATGGGTCCAGGTGGGCCCCTCGATCTTCAAAATCGATGGGGGGCGCGGTCATCG
>DAHUZL010000083.1 GCA_027306655.1 Candidatus Dormiibacterota bacterium | reverse complement strand
CGAGATCCGCCCCGCGTGACCTCCGGGCGGCGCGCCCCGGCGCCGGCCCCTGCGACTCCGCCGGTCGCGGCGACCCCGCACGCGGCGGCGCTGGCGGCGTTTCGCGCCACCTGCCCGTTCCCCCTCGACGACTTCCAGGTGGAGGCGATCGAGCGCCTCGAGGGCCACCGCGCGGTGCTGGTGGCGGCGCCCACCAGCAGCGGCAAGACGGTGGTCGCCGAGTTCGCCATCTGGCGGGCGCTGGAGGCCCCGCCGGGGCTGGGCGACCCGCGCACCGTCCTCTACACCACCCCGCTCAAGGCCCTCTCCAACCAGAAGTTCGGCGACCTCTGCCGTCGCTACGGCGCCGAGGCCTGCGGGCTCGTCACCGGCGAGAACACGATCCGGCCCGAGGCCCGGGTGGTGGTGATGACCACCGAGGTCCTGCGCAACCTCATCTACGAGGACCCCGACCGCCTCCGCCGCGTCGGCACCGTGGTCCTCGACGAGATCCACTACATCGACGAGTACCCGCGGGGCACGGTCTGGGAGGAGGTGCTGGTCCAGACCCCGCCCGCGGTGAGCTTCATCGGCCTCTCCGCCACCATCAGCAACGTCGACGAGGTCGCCGATTGGATCCGCCGCGAGCGCGGACCGGTGGCGGTGGTGACCCGCACCGAGCGACCGGTCGAGCTGCGCATCTGGCTCGGGATGTCGAGCCGCTTCTTCCCCCTCTTCGACCGCCAGGGGGCGGTCGACCGCGCGACCCTGGAGCGGGCCCAGGAGGAGAGCCGCGAGCAGCGCCGCTTCGGGCGCCACAACCGCGAGCTGATGGCCGCCGAGAACGACCTCCTCCAGGTGGTCGGCGAGTGCCACCGCCGCGACCTCCTGCCCGCGATCTACTTCATCTTCTCCCGGCGCGGATGCCGCGAGGCCCAGGCCCGCTGCCTCGCCCACGGACTCGACCTCACCACCCTGGAGGAGAAGCACCGCATCGACGAGTGCCTCACCGAGCGGCTCGCCGCCGTCGACGATCCCGACGAGGCCCAGCTCTACCTCGCCACCCTGCAGGCGCGGAGCCTGCGCCGGGGGATCGCGATGCACCACGCGGGACTGCTCCCCTACGTCAAGGAGACGGTGGAGGCGCTCTTCCAATCGGGTCTGCTGAAGGTGGTGTTCGCCACCGAGACCCTCGCGCTCGGCCTCAACATGCCCGCCCGCGCCTGCGTCGTCAGCAGCTTCACCAAGTTCGACGGCCAGGGATTCAGCGCGCTGCGGAGCGGCCAGCTGGCCCAGCTCCTGGGCCGGGCCGGGCGGCGCGGGATCGACCGCCTGGGCCACGGCATCATCCTGCGCGACCCCGACGTCGACCTCGGCGTCATCTATGAGACGGTCCTCGGAGACGACATGGCGGTGGAGTCGAAGTTCGCCCCCACCTACAACATGACCCTCAACCTGCTCCAGCGCCACCGTCCGGTGGCGGCCGAGGCTCTGCTCCTGCGCTCCTTCGGCCAGTACCAGCGCGAGCGCGCCGCCCGCCACCTGGTCGCCCAGGCGGCCAATATCGACGCCCAGCTGGAGGATCTCCGCCGCCAGCGCTTCCGCCACCCGGCGGTCGCCTGCACCGAGCGCACGCTGACCCGGTTCCTGCGCGCGGGACAGGTGACCGCCGAGCTCCGCCAGGAGCTCCGCCGGGTGCGCCGGGACCACTGGCGCCGGGGCCAACGGGGCGGCGGCGGGGGCCCGGCTGACGCCGTCCGGCTGGAGCGGCTGCGCAGCGAGGGCCGCCGCCTGCAGCGGGAGCTGGAGCGCTCGCCCTGCCCCGACTGCCCCCTGCTCGCCGACCATCGGGCGGCCCGGGAGCGGGTCCAGGCGCTGGAGGCGGCGCGGGCGGAGGCCGACCTCGAGGTGAGCGGGCGGGTGGAGGGATACCGGCGTCAGTTCCGGGCCTTCCGCGCGGTGCTCACCGGCCTCGGCTACCTCGAGGACGACCGCCCCACCGCCACCGGGCGACTCGCCGCCCGGGTGTACGGCGACAACGGCGTGCTCGTCACCGAGGCGATCGTGGCGGGCTGGTTCGACCGGCTCCTCCCCGCCGAGCTGGCGGCGGTGGTGAGCATGGTGGCCGCCGAGGACCGCGACAGCCGCCGCCCCGCCGCGGCCCGCCCCCACTTCCCCAGCCCCGCCGTCGAGCGGTGCTGGCGCCTCCTCCGCCATGCCCAGCGGCGGCTGGCGGAGCTGGAACGGGAGCACGGCGTCGAGGAGACGCGGCCGATCAGCCAGGACCACATCGGCTTCGTCCACGCCTGGGCCACCGGGACGCCGCTCACCGCGCTCCAGCCCCGGGCTGGGATCGACCCCGGGGACGCGGTCCGCGCGGCCAAGGCGGTGTACGCGCTCCTGCGCCAGCTGGAGGCGACCCTCGCCGGCCACCCCCTCCAGCCGCTGGCGGCCGCCTCCCGCGCCGCGATGGAGCGCGACGTCATCCGCCGGCTGTAGGGTGGGGCCGATCGGCCCGCCATCGGCTCGGGCCACGGTCGGAGGTGAGCGACATGGACGGCACGGTGATCGGGACCACGATGCCGGTCCTGGAGGTGACGCTGCAGCCCGGGGACGCCTGCCTGGCGGAGACCGGCGAGCTCGCCTGGATGACCGCGACGGTGCAGATGCGCACCAGCAGCGCGGTGGGACCGTCGCAGGGCTGGATGGCCCGGGTGGCCCGGATGGCGGGCGGCGGCGGCCTGTCGATGACGGAGTACACCGCCCAGGGCGGGCCCGGGATGGTGGCGTTCGCGGCCAAGCTGCCGGGCCGGATCGAGCTGGTGCAGGTCGACCCCTCGACCCCCTTCATGGTCCACAAGCACGGCTTCCTCTGCGGCGGGCCCCAGGTCTCGCTGTCGGTGGGCCTCCAGCGCTCGCTGGGCGCGGGCCTCTTCGGCGGCAACGGCTTCGTGCTCCAGAAGGTGGGCGGCACCGGGCCGGCGTGGATCGAGCTGGCTGGGGAGGTGCTCAGCAAGGAGCTGGCCGCGGGCGAGCGGCTCCTGGTCCACCCCGGCCATGTCGGGATGTTCAGCGCCAACGTGGGCTTCGAGATCACGACCATCCCCGGGCTGCGCAACATGTTCTTCGGCCACGACGGCCTCTTCCTCGCCGTCCTCACCGGCCCCGGCCGAGTCTGGCTGCAGTCGATGCCGCTGCCGATCTTGGCGCACGCGCTGGAGCCGTACCTGGGGTCGTCGGCCGGGCAGGGTGCCGCCGCCGGCGGCGTCGCGGGCGGGCTCACCGGAGGGCTGGGCGGTGGCCTGCTGGGCGGGCTGCTCGACCGCGGGCGCTAGAC
>DAHUZL010000070.1 GCA_027306655.1 Candidatus Dormiibacterota bacterium | reverse complement strand
CTCACCGGCGCGATCCATCTGCACGCGGGGGCGATCACCCTGCCTCGGCTGGGGACCATCCGGCTCTGGGAGGACGCCAGCCGCTGGGTCGAAGCGGTCGCCGCGGGCACGCTGCGCATCACCGCCGCCACCGTCAGCCGCGACGCCCACCGCTGGGTGGTGTCGCTGGCCGTGGAGATGGAGCGGGACATCCCCGCCACCAACGGCACCACGGACACCCTCGGGGTGGACCTGGGGGTCCTCGCGCTCGCCGCCTGCTCGGACGGCGCCGTCATCGCAGGGCCGAAGGCGCTCAAACGCGGTCTGCGCAAGCTGCGCCGGCTCTCCCGCGCCCACAGCCGCGCGCGTCGCGGCTCCCGCAACGCGGCGAAGGCGGTACGCAAGCTCGCGCGGCATCACGCCCGGGTGGCCGCGATCCGGCGCGATCACCTGCACAAGCTCACCACGGCTCTGGCTCAGACCCACCGTCGGATCGTGGTCGAAGACCTCAATGTCCGCGGGATGCTGCGGAACCACCGGCTCGCCCGGTCCCTGGCCGACGCCGGCTTCGGCGAGTTCCGGCGCCAGCTCGCGTACAAGTGTCCCTGGTACGGGAGCCGGCTCGTCATCGCCGACCGCTGGTTCCCCAGCTCCAAGCGCTGTTCGGACTGCGGAACCGTCACCGCTGAGCTGCCGCTCCGGGAGCGGACCTACCGCTGCGACGCCTGCGGCCTGGTCCTCGACCGGGACCTCAACGCGGCCCGCAATCTTGCGTGGTGGGCCGACGCCCACCACGCCGTCACCGCCAGTGCGGCGGAGACGCAAACTGCCTGTGGAGCCGACCGGAAGTCCAGCCTTTCGCTGGCAGGTGGCTGGGAAGCAGGAACCGGGACTGCCCCGGAGCCCACCGGCTCGACCGGTGGTCCACGTCAGCGGCAGCGGGACCGCGTGTCCCTTCTGTCCGTTGCGTAGGAACGGCACGCTCCCTGAGCTCCGCGCACCACGGTCCCGCGGCCTCCGCCCACGACGGCGGCCCCGGTGGGGAGCGACCCTCCGAGTGTCGCCGCCGGTCCCAGGGCGGCCGGTCGATGCGCTCGATCGGGACGGGGCTCGCGGCGGCCCTGTGTGCGGGCCTGGTGGCCCCGGCCACGGGCGGGCGGGCGGCGGCGGGCGCGATCCGAGTCGCGACCATCCCGGCGGTCCGGGCCGCCTCCGCGCCCTCCTGCCGCCTGCCGATGTACGGAAGTGGGGTGGCCGACCTCGGGGACGGCACCGGGCCCCCGCGAGCCGGCTTCCTCCTGCTCCCGCGGGGCCGATGGCGGGTGGACCCGGCCGGCACCATCGTGGACGATGGCCCGGGTCTCTTCCGGACTCTGGCACGGCCGGTCCTGGTGGGGAGCGAGGCCGCCGCCACCTACCTCCCCCGCCAAGGGCGCTGGGTCCCCGCCAGCCCAGCGGCGGTCGCGCCCGGCGGCGCCTCCTACGCCTACAGCGGCCCCCCGCCGATCGCCCCCGACGGCGCCATCGGCCGGGGTCCGACCCCGATCCGGGTCGTCCAGATCGCCAGCGGGCGGTCCCGAACCGTCCTGGATCGGGGCGACTGGAACGTCCTCGCGGACCGCGGCGGGACACTGTACCTGGTCGGCCACCCGTTCGGGTCGGACACCACCCAGGGGCTCTACCGGTTGGGACCGGGCGCCGTCGCGCCGGTTCTGCTCCGAGCGCCGTCCCCCACCGCCAGCTGGGTCCTGGTCGATCGGGTCGCCGCATTCGGGCTCGGGCTGAACCCCGCCGACCGGAGCGCGCCTCCGGTCTCGGCGCCGGCCGACTCGGTGGTCCGCTACGACCTCGCCCGCCGCCGCGCCGTGGTCTGGCTCTACCGGCCCGGGATCCAGCTGGCGCCGGTCGCGGTCACCGCCGCGGGCGACCCGCTGGTGGTCGCCGACGGCCGTGCCGGCTCCGCGCTCCTCCTCGTCACCGCCCCGGGGCGGGCGCGGACCCTTCTCCGCGGGTCGGGGATGCTGCGACCGGGGACGCTGGAGGTCGGATCCGCCCTCACCAGCGCCACTGGGACCTGGGTGGCCACCGATCGTGGGCTCTACCTGCTCGACGCCGGGGGACGACTGACGCTGGCCCTTCGAGGCACCTTCACCACGGTCAGCCTCGCCGGCGGGTGCGCCTGACCCGAGCGGCCCGCGGCCGGGCACGCGGCCGGGCGCGCGTCAGGCCGACGCGCCGCCCCCCTCGGTCGTCCGCCGGTCGGACGCGAGCGTGGTGCGGCTGCGCAGGAGCTCGGCCACCGACCACGCCTGGAAGGGGCAGCCGGTGGCTCGGTGGGGCGGGTCGCCGTCCGCGGTCTCGGAGACCGAGCCCACCCCCCACTCCCAGAGGTGCTGCTCCAGTCCCAGCAGCAGCCCTCGTGTCGGCCTTCCCACCCGCCGGGCGGCGTCGACGTATGGCCCGATCCACCACGGCCAGACCGTGCCCTGGTGGTAGGCGCGGTCGCGCGCCTCGGGGTCGCCGCGGTGGCGGCCGCGGTAGGCGGGGTCAGACGGCGCCAGCGAGCGCAGGCCGAGAGGGGTGAGCAGCACTCGGCCGGCGCGCGCCACGATCGCGGCCGCGGCGAGGTCGGCGGCGGACAGCGGCGCGTGGGGCAGCGACACCGCGAGCAGGGCGTTGGGACGCACCCGCGTCGACTCCACGGGATCCCCGTCCACGACGTCGCGGCACCCGTCGGGCGTGAGGAACGCCGACCGGAACGCCGGCCGGGCGGCGCGGGCCCGCGCCCGCAGGACGCTCCCATCGCGTCCCACCGCCGCCAGCACGTCGGCGGTGGTGTCGAGCGCGTTGATCCAGAGAGCGTTCAGCTCCACCGCCTTCCCGGCCCGCGGCGTCACCGGGACGCCCCCGACCCGGGCGTCCATCCAGGTCAGCGCCAGCCCCGGAGCGCCCTGGCGCAGGAGGCCATCGGCGGGGTCGATCCCGATCCCGACGCGGGTG